>CAMVIB010000004.1 GCA_947167455.1 uncultured Prevotellaceae bacterium
AAAGCGAAGACCGCGTTGCGGTCTCTTTGGTGGTATGATTGCGGATAATCATATAAAATAATGTACGCGCGCGTAATAAAGACTAACGATTTACGATTTGCAGACACTGACGTGCTGCAAATCGTAAATCGTTAAGCTGGCAGGACGGCCTTACTTCTTGGCAAGGAGGTCACGAATCTCCGTGAGCAACTTCTCCTCGGCACTGGGTTCGGGAGCCGGGGCGGGAGCTTCCTCTTCCTTCTTCTTGAGCTTGTTGATGCCCTTGATGAGCAGGAAGATGCAGAATGCCACGATGAGGAAGTCGATGATGTTCTGAATGAAGGCGCCGTAGTTCCATGTTATGGCCTCGGTGGCTGCCTCAACGACCTCGCCGGCTTCGTTGACGACTTCTGCCTTGGCGTCCTTGAGAGTGAGACTGAGGTCGGAGAAGTTCACGTTGCCCATGAGCATGGCTATCGGGGGCATGATGATGTCGTTGACGGCAGACGTTACAATCTTGCCGAAAGCACCGCCGATGATGACACCGACTGCCATGTCAACAACGTTTCCGCGCATGGCGAACTCCTTAAACTCTGAGATAAAACCTGATTTTGCCATATTTTAATATATTTTAGTGGGTTTGATGATGCAAATATAAGACCTTTTTTGTAATTTTGCATCGTCAAATCAAAGAAAAATGACTAAAAGACATATTTTTTACCTGTTTTTGACGCTTTTGGGGCTGGTTTTGACGGCTTGCAAGAGCGCTGATTACTGTAACTGTGGCTGAAACGACACGAAAAGCATCAATCCGAGTTAACAAACATATTTATTCACTCTCTAAATTTTCATTCACAACAAGAAATGACAAAAGTTGCTATTAACGGCTTCGGCCGTATCGGTCGCCTCGCATTCCGTCAGATGTTCGAGGCTGAAGGTTATGAAGTGGTCGCCATCAACGACCTGACCAGCCCCAAGATGCTGGCTCACCTGCTGAAGTATGACACCGCTCAGGGTGGCTTCTGCGGTAAGTTCGGCGAGAACAAGCACACCGTCGAGGCCGGCGAGGACTACATCGTCGTCGATGGCAAGAAGATCACCATCTATGCTATTCCTAACGCTGCCGAGCTGCCCTGGGGCAAGCTCGACGTTGACGTCGTCCTGGAGTGCACTGGCTTCTACACATCTAAGGAGAAGGCTTCTGCACACCTCACAGCCGGTGCCAAGAAGGTCGTCATCTCTGCCCCCGCAGGCAACGACCTCCCCACCATCGTCTATAACGTTAACCACAAGACCCTGACCCCTGCCGACACCGTCATCAGCGCTGCCAGCTGCACGACAAACTGCCTCGCTCCCATGACAAAGGCTCTGAACGACTTCGCTCCCATCCAGAGCGGTATCATGACCACCGTTCACGCTTACACTGGCGACCAGATGATTCTCGACGGTCCTCAGCGCAAGGGTGACGTGCAGCGCGCACGTGCCGGTGCTCAGAACATCGTTCCCAACTCAACGGGTGCTGCCAAGGCTATCGGTCTGGTGATTCCCGAGCTCAACGGCAAGCTCATCGGTGCTGCCCAGCGCGTTCCCACGCCCACTGGCTCAACCACCATCCTGCACGCTGTGGTGAAGGGTGAGGTCACTGTCGAGGGCATCAACGCTGCCATGAAGGCTGCCACCAACGAGAGCTTCGGCTACACCGAGGAGAAGCTCGTCAGCAGCGACATCATCGGCATGAAGTTCGGCTCGCTCTTCGACGCTAACCAGACCATGGTAAGCAAGATCGGCGATGGCAACAGCCTCGTTCAGGTTGTCGCTTGGTATGACAACGAGAACAGCTACACCAGCCAGATGGTACGCACCATCAAGTACCTCGCTGAGCTGAAGTAAGTCCTTGTCTCAACACGTTAATTGATAATGAGGGTGTGCCATTATGATGGTGCACCCTCATTTGATTTTCGCACGACATGGGCGATATGATTTTTGTTCTTATTTTAGAACAATTATATCGTCTCGGAAAGTGGTCGTCTTTTTTACTCTTGAAATCATGCTCGGTGGCATTGGCAATGACGTTTGACTTTTCCATGTCACCTTTCTGAGCATATTCGTAATAAGCGTCCCGCAGGGGTGGCACGTCACATTGAAAGCTGCCTTGGCAGGGCGCGACAACCCCCTAGGGGAGTTGCATAACTCCCCTAGGCGAGTATTGTAACTCCCCTAGGCGAGTAATGTAACTCCCCTAGGGGATGTCACGCCACCGTGCAGAGGCCTGCAATGAATGCACGAGAAGATAACCTTTTTTTGGTGAGGGGGTACACTTTCTTCGCGCTCGACCTCTGCTCGCTTTGCTCAGCAAAGAAGTATCGAAGCTACCAGATGCAGCCGTAGATTTACACAAACGAAAGCCTTGAAATTTCACTAATAGTGTCATTATTATACAGTTGATATAAATCAAGAAAAACAAAAGAATCAATATAATGATGGCCTGATGTTTGGTGAAAAGTGCAAGAATTTAGTAAATTTGCACGACAATTCAGTATGGAATGACGCTGGTTGAATCTAACCGCTGACGACAAAATATTTCAGGACGTTAATTAGCTATTGCAGATAGAATATGATTAGAATGCTCGTAATGTCATTGGCCCTTGCCTGGGTTCTGCCGCTGTCGGCAGGGGCACGTCTCACCTCAACAGGTGAGTTGCGCGACGTTACGGGCATTGTCGTTTCTGGCGACGTGGGCATCACGCACATCGACGACGAGCTGTGGCTGCAGATGCCGCTCTCGCTCTATGGCCGCAAGCTGCCACGGCGTCACACTATCACCGTCACGCCACGCCTTGTCGCAGACACCGACTCCACAGACTTCCCCGAGGTGGTCATCTACGGACGCTGGGCATACTACGACCGCGTGCGCCGCAGCCGCGACGACGCCAGTGATGCACAGCGTGCGCTCCACTGCCGTGCCGACCATGCGGCCAATAATATAATAAGGTA
The DNA here is from genome assembly GCA_947167455.1 of uncultured Prevotellaceae bacterium. Lineage (GTDB taxonomy): Bacteria > Bacteroidota > Bacteroidia > Bacteroidales > Bacteroidaceae > Physcousia. The sequence continues at coordinate 2,974 of CAMVIB010000004.1, forward strand.
TGCGCGCGCGATGGAGTACCGCCCCTGGATGGCGGGAGCCACGCTATATGCCGTGTGCCGCCAGACGGATGCCTGCGGCAACATCGTGCGCCAGTGGCGGCAGACGCTCGTCGCACCCACCATGCTCGTGAGCCGGCACACCACAACAACGGTGACGCCGGCGCCCGTCGTAGTGCAGCCCAGCACAACGCGCGACGTGGAGCTGCAGCAGCGCCAGGGTTCGGCCTACGTGGATTTCCCCGTCAACCGCGTGGAGGTGGTGCCGGCCTACCACGACAACCAGCGCGAGCTCGACCGCATCTGCAGCCTCATAGACAGCCTGCGGGCCGACACCACCCTGGCCATGCAGCACGTCACACTCACGGGCTATGCCTCGCCCGAAGGCTCATACGCCAACAACGAGCGCCTGGCGCGAGGACGCGTCCACGCCATGCGCGACTACATCACCGCCCATTGCGCCCTCTCGGCCGACATGGTCAGCACCGACTATGTGGCCGAGGACTGGCAGGGGCTGCGCGCCTACATCGAGGCATCGTCGCTCGACGGGCGCGACGACCTGCTGCGCATCATGGCACAGAGCGACGACCCCGACAGGCGCCTCACGGCGATGGCGTCGAGCCATCCCGCTGCCTACCGCCATCTGGCCGACAGCGTGTTCCCGCGCCTGCGACGCACCGACTACCGCATAGACTATGTCATGCGCCACACCGTGGAGCGCCAGATGCCGCACACCGCGACAGCCGTGGCGCCCACAACAGCCACCACCACCACCGGCACCGAGACCACCACCACCGCCGTGCTGCCCATTGCCGACGCCACAGCGGCGCCGCAGGCCGACGACCACCGTATGCACACCTACCGTCCGCTCTTCGCCCTGAAGAGCAACATCCTGTTCGACGCACTGCTTGCGCCCAACATTGAGGTGGAGGTGGCGCTGGGCCGACGCCAGCGGTGGAGCATCATGGCCGAGGTGTGGTGTCCGTGGTGGCGCTTCGGCCACAACAGCGCCGGCGACGCCAACCCCTATCGCCGCACCGACCAGCGACCCACACGCCACTCATACCAGCTGCTCACAGTGGGCATAGAGGGGCGCTACTGGCTCGCACCGCGATGCGACGCCGCACGGCCCACACTCACAGGTGCCTTCATCGGCGTATATGCCGCCGGCGGCAAGTACGACCTGGGCTACGACAGCGAGGGCCGACAGGGCGAGTTCACCAGCATTGGCATCAGCGGGGGCTACTCGTGGCCCATCTCGCGCCACTGGAACCTGGAGCTCTCAGCCGCCCTGGGCTACATAGGAGGACCGCAGGTGCGATACCAGAACGAGTTCGACGACGCACGACTCATCTACCGCAGCCACCAGGACCACTGGCACTACTTCGGACCCACAAAGGCTAAGGTGAGCTTCGTGTGGCTCATAGGAGCCAAAAGCAAGAAAGGAGGTGCGCTATGAATCTCAGGTGTTTAAGAATCTTTAGCCTTCCTAGGCTATCTAGGCTTCCTAGGCTATCTAGGCTATCTAGGCTTCCTAGGATTTCTAGGCTTCCTAGGCTATCTAGGATTTCTAGGCTCTCTCCCCTTGCTACCTGTCTGCTGCTGGCCCTCCTCCTCACCTCATGCCGCTATGAGGTGGAGCTATACGACGACGGTAAGTCCGACATCAACATGACCTTCGACTGGATGACGCGCTTCCACGAATACCCCGACGGCATGTCCGTCATCATGGCGCGCGACGGCGACGCCTTCACATACTTCGACGCCACTAACAGCGTCGATGCCATGCGTCTGCGCCTGGAGTCCGGCGAGTACAAGCTCACCGTCATGAACCGCACCTTCGCCGAGTTCGGAACCATGCAGTTCTACCAGCGAGGCAGCCACGACGGACTCTACGCACAATCCAACACCTGGACACAGAACCAGGAGCAGGCATGGGACGAGGGGCGCATCTACCTCGACGAACCCGAGCGCATAGGCGTGGCCGTGGATACATTCCTCGTGCCGCACACCATCGACGAGTATGAGTTCCGACCCTGGCGCGACATGCCGCAGGACAACACCGTGCACCTCGAGCTGCCGCAGGTCATTCAGCCCATGACCACCACCCTGCGCATACGCTGCAAGGTCATCAACATACAGTACATGCGGGCCGTGGAGGGATACATCGCAGGCATGGCCGACGGCTTCCTCCTCAACCAGTGGTGGCGACGCACACAGACGGGCACCATCAAGCTCGAACACTGGCAGAGCAGCGACCGCAAGTGGGAATACACCGGCGCCACACGGGCCGACGACACACCCGCCGACAGCATCTACACCGGGTGGATACACACCGAGGTGGAGACATTCGGACTGCCACACGGACGCGAGCTGCTGCGATGGCGCACCCCAGATGCCAATATCATCGTACTGCACTTCACACTCATCGACGGCACCACCATCAACTTCTCATACCCCGTGGGGAAACTCATACACTATGCCGGCGACGACGGACTGACGGAGCACTTCGACCGCAGCGACGTTTCCCTCGAGCTTGACCTCGAACTCGTGGCACCATTCATAGCACAGGAACCCGCACTGCCATACTCACAGCCCGAGGGAACAGGGCAGTTCGACGCCGAGGTGGAACCCTGGTCCGAGGAGGAGGACATCACCATCTCATTCTAACAATCTGCATATATTCACACCATTCACTAACATATTCATAATTAACCCGAGTTTTAACAAAAACTTTTACAACAATGAAGAAAAGTCTATTCATGCTCGCTGTAGCGACACTCGCTTTTGCAGCCTGCACCAGCGACGAGCTGAAGGTGACGGACAACCAGCCACAGCTCACCAACGAGCCAATGGCGGTGGCGTTCGACACATACGTCAGCAATGGGACCAGCGCACAGACACGTGCAGCCGATGCTTATCTCGGTAAAGGCCCCTACACCATCACCAACATGAAGGATGCAAATGAGGGCTTTGGCGTGTTTGCTTCCTACTATCCGGGTAACGTTAAGTACCAAGATCTGACAGACCCAAGCGGCCCGACACCTGGAACCAGACCGGCTGCCAACTTCATGTACAACCAGCAAGTGCTTTACGCCACTTCTGCATGGTCATACAATCCATTGATGTACTGGCCTAACCAAACCAGTGTCACGGGTGCAGCTGAAGGGGCCACAGACTCACAGACTGGCAACACCGCTCAGGCTGATATTTTGGATCGCGTAAGCTTCTTCGCCTATGCTCCGTATCAGCCTACAGTCGATGCTAATACCACAGGTCTGAACAAGAGTGATGGCAATGTTTACAAAAGTGATGCTGCCAAGGACGTTGGTGTCACAAAGATGATTTCCAACACCGACACAAAGATTCCGGAGATTCACTATGTTATGGGTAAAGAGCCACAGTACAGCGAGGATCTGCTTTGGGCTGTGGCTCCCTATGGAGGCATCAACTACACAGCTGTCAATGGTACGCCTGTTCAGATTCCTTATGGAACTTCCTTTGTTGATATGATTAAGCCTGCCGCCAACACAAAGATTAAGTTCCTCTTCCAGCACGCCCTCAGTGCACTGAAGATGAGCATCGTGGCTGCTATAGACCAGGTTGCCCCTGGCGGCACTCTCGATCAGAAAACGAAAATCTATGTGAATTATGTCAAGCTGACATCTGAAACGCCAACTGCTGCTGCGCCCACCACTGGCTTCGCTACAGAGGGAACGCTCTGCCTGTTGAATCGTATTGAGACGGATGTCGTACCCAACCTTCCGAACTGGAAAGAGACAGCTGCCAACACTAAACCGCTTTGTATCGGTAACACGAGTTCGTCACCCTCTACCCCGTTAGCTGTTCCTAACATCACCATCAACCCAACCTTGCAGTCCACAAAGGATCCTTCAGGCAATTACTTAGCATTTACTAATGCCGGTGTAACGAGCACAGAAGCAGGTCTGTTTGCTGAAGGCAATGGAGGAGCAGGAGTTGATGACATGCTCATGTTCATCCCCGTTCTGCCTGAAGGCTATTCCTATGCTGGTGCTAACCCACTGAATATTGTCGTAGAAATTGACTATGATGTCGTAACGCAGAGTGACAACGTCGATGGTGGTCAGGTGAAGGTAAACAATGTCATCCGCAAGCGTATATCTCTGCCCAAGTACCGCAACGGCCGTATCTACAAGCTCAAGCTCATCCTCGGCGTCAGCTCCGTACAGTTCGAGGCAGAGGCAGCCGACTGGACAACCGATGCCCAGGACATCGACCTGCCGCGTAACCTCGACTAATACGTTCCCACTCTTCCGCAAGGAAGGTACCATACTTTTCCTTTGGGGCGGCGCATGCCGCCGCCCCAAAGGGTTCCCCTCATAGAATATACCTGTAGTATGAATTAATCATAATGATTATCCGCAAACATACAACCACATAGACCGCAAAGCGGTCTCCTCTCAATAACCGCAGGTACGAGCGCAGCGAGCACCTGCGGATAGCGAACGAACAGGAATAGCACCCTGAAAGGGTGCCCCAGCATCAGCATATCGTCGGACTCCGCATACCGCGTTGAGATAGCAATATAATTCAGCTTTCGCAAGCATGATTGCGCTGATAATAAGCCCCGTAGGGGCGAAAGAACACAGACAGGGGTGGAGCGAAGCGCAACCCCTGCTAACGGGTTCAATGTTGAATGAGTGCCCGAAGGTACGACACACCAATACAGCCAACCGTATCACCCCTTCGGGGTTTTCCTTGCGAAACTATTAATATAATGTACGCGCGTTGAGCCATCCCCTTACGACCCGCCGCGTCCACAAAGAAGAAAACACGCGGTACGACGCATCGTCACACACCCGCCACATATAACAACAACCTATTATTAACCAACAACGAACTATTATGAAAACAAAATTCCTACTCTTGGCAGCAATCGGCACACTACTCCTCGCCACCGCCTGCACCAACGACGACGAGATCGCACCTGTCGTGCAAACCGCAGAAGAGGAGATGCCTGTAGCGTTTGACACATACCTCAACAGCAACAGCCAAGGCAGCACACGAGCTTATTCCAGCGGCCTCTTCAAGACTACAGACTTGCAGACTGACGGCTTCGGCATCTTCGCATATAATACATCTTCAGAGTGGAGCACAGCCAAAAGCACAGCCACACCCAACTTCATGTACAACCAGCAAGTGACATATTCAGCTGGCGCATGGGAGTACACGCCAGTGAAGTACTGGCCCAATATGACTACGAAAGGAACTGGCGACCCCAACACAATTATTGACGGGCAGACAGGCAACGATGCATACGCCACCTCCAACGCCTTTGTCAGCTTCTTTGCCTATGCCCCTTACATCCCTACGGTCAGCAACAAAACCAGCGGACTAGACATGAACGACGGGAAGGTCTATGGCAGCACGGCTGATACCCAAGTAGAACATGGTATTACCGAAATCGTGAGTTCAACAGCTACAGGCGTACCTACCATAAGCTACACAATGAACCCCGATGCCTCACAGAGCCAGGACCTGCTGTGGGGTACCGCTCCGCTGAGTGGTGTCAACTACACGGCTGTTAATGGCAATACCATTGCCAAAGCAGCTGGCTTGCCACTGACAGACATGGTGAAGCCAGACACACATACCAAGATTAAATTCCTCTTCCAGCACGCACTCGCAGCACTGAGGATGGATCTCAACCTGGCTATCGACCAGCTCGCAGCCGGTGGCACTTTGGCCGAAAACACGACGGTGAAGATCAACAGCATCACCTTGGCTCCCAAGGGCAATGCACCAACGCAGGGATTCGCAACCGTGGGTAAGCTATCGCTCGAAAATAGCACAGCTAACACTCCGGCATGGACGTCAAACGGAACAGATGCTTTGACTCCTGGGAACCTCTCTATCGGAGGTGCAAGTCCTAACGTAAATATCAATTCAGCCCTGACAACGGGCATCACTATGAGTGGAGATCCACTTGCTTTTTCGCCCACGCTTCCAGCTCCTGTCTTTGGCACTACTACGACAGACGCCCTTATGTTCATCCCTGTCTATTCCTCGGTTGCAGATTTTGATGTCACAGTAACCATCGACTATGATGTCATCACAGCTGATGAGGCTCACTATGGTACGGACGGTGAGGTTACTGTCAATAATGTTATCTCTAAGGATGTTACGTTGAAGTCCTTCCGTGCCGGTCGCCTCTACGCACTGCATCTTGTGCTTGGTCTAACAAGCGTCAAGATTGATGCCGAGGCACAAGACTGGTCTGTCGAGGAGCAAGTCATTGACCTGCCTCGCAACCTCGACTAAGCCGTCTTTTGCGAGGGAATGCATACCTTTATCCCCGTTGGGCGGCGGCTTGCCGCCGCCCAACTTCATAAAAGACGTAAAAAACACATACTCTGCTTGCGTTCTCAGAAAAATTCTTTACCTTTGCCCACGTGAACCAAAGCAAGGAATTATGACTGCACAACCTCTCCCACGTCTGCCTCTCGGCATACAGACCTTCGAGAAAATCCGCGAAGGCGGCTACCTCTATGTGGATAAGACCGCCCTCATCCACCGCATGACCCACGACTACAGTTACGTGTTCCTGAGCCGTCCGCGCCGCTTCGGCAAGAGCCTGCTGTGCAGCACCCTGAAGAGCTACTTCGAGGGTCGCCGCGACCTCTTCCACGGTCTTGCCATGGAGCAGCTGGAGACGGAATGGCGCCAGCACCCCGTGCTGCTGCTCAGTCTGGCGTCTGCCAAGGGCGGCACTCCCGAAGACTTCTGGGAGGTGGTGAATGCCCAGCTCGTGTCGCTGGAGCGCCAGTATGGCGTGGAGCGGACGACCGACAACCTGGGCGCACGCCTGTACCAGCTCATCCGCCAGAGCAGCGAGCGTGCGGGCGAGAAGGCCGTGGTCATCATCGACGAATATGATGCGCCGTTGCTCGCAGTGCTCCATGACCCCGAGCGTCTGGAGCAGATGCGTACCGCCACACGCTCTCTCTTCGGCTGCCTAAAGGACTGCGACCCCTACCTGCGCTTCACCTTCCTCACCGGCATCACCAAGTTCTCGCAGGTGAGCATCTTCAGCGAGCTTAACAACCTCTTCAAGATTTCCATGCTCCCGCGCTATTCCGCGCTGTGCGGCATCACGCAGGAAGAGCTTGAGACGCAGATGCTGCCGCGCGTGGAGCAGCTGGCACGCGACCTGGGCGTCACGGTTGAAGAGACGCTGTTGCGCCTCAAGCAGAACTACGACGGCTACCATTTCGCCGAAGATCTCACCGACATCTACAACCCATACAGCCTTCTCAACGCCTTCGACTGGGGCAAGATGAACGACTTCTGGTTCGACACGGGTACGCCCTCCTCTGTGACGCAGATGATGAGGAAGTATGACAAGGGCGTGATGCGTTTTGACGACGGCTGCACGTGCAATGCCTCTGAGTTCGATGCCCCCACCGAGAAGATGGTGAATCCGTTACCATTCCTCTATCAGAGCGGCTACCTCACCATCAAAGAATATAATCGTGTCACCGACCGCTATGTGTTGAAGTACCCTAATGCCGAGGTACGCAATGGCATGATGCAGGCTCTTATACCATTCTATGTGGAACCGGACACCATACAGACCAATTCTGTCGTGGCGGATGTCTATGAGGCCATCCTCGCAGACGACCTCGACACGGCCCTGCGCACCCTGCAGGCATACCTCGCCTCCGTGCCTTACGCCGAGCATGCCACCTCCGAGGGGCACTACCAGACGATGCTCTACGTGGTGTTCTCGCTGCTCGGGCGCTACATGCAGATGGAGGTGCGCACCGCCCGTGGCCGCATCGACCTGCTGCTGTCCAACCGCACTGACCTCTACGTCATGGAGCTGAAGCTGGACCGCCCCGCCGCCGAGGCCCTGGCGCAGATAGACCAGAAGGGCTACCTCCTGCCCTACACCCTCGACGGCCGCCGCCTCCACAAGGTGGGCATCGCCTTCAGCACCGAGAGCCGCACCCTCAGCGAGTGGCTCATCGAAGAATCTAAATAAGCAATGACAATGACTACACCTCCCCTGCCACGTCTGCCTCTCGGCATACAGACCTTCGAGAAAATCCGCGAAGGCGGCTACCTCTATGTGGATAAGACCGCCCTCATCCACCGCATGACCCACGACTACAGTTACGTGTTCCTGAGCCGTCCGCGCCGCTTCGGCAAGAGCCTGCTGTGCAGCACCCTGAAGAGCTACTTCGAGGGTCGCCGCGACCTCTTCCACGGTCTTGCCATGGAGCAGCTGGAGACGGAATGGCGCCAGCACCCCGTGCTGCTGCTCAGTCTGGCGTCTGCCAAGGGCGGCACTCCCGAAGACTTCTGGGAGGTGGTGAATGCCCAGCTCGTGTCGCTGGAGCGCCAGTATGGCGTGGAGCGGACGACCGACAACCTGGGCGCACGCCTATATCAGCTCATCCGCCAGAGCAGCGAGCGCTCGGGCGAGAAGGCCGTGGTCATCATCGACGAATATGATGCGCCGCTGCTCACCGTGCTCCACGACCCCGAGCGTCTGGAGCAGATGCGTACCGCCACGCGCTCTCTCTTCGGCTGCCTCAAGGACTGCGATCCGTACCTGCGCTTCACCTTCCTCACCGGCATCTCCAAGTTCTCGCAGGTGAGCATCTTCAGCGAGCTTAACAACTTGGCAAAGATTTCCATGCTCCCGCGCTATTCCGCCATCTGCGGCATCACGCAGGAAGAGCTTGAGACGCAGATGCTGCCACGTGTTGAGCAGCTGGCCCGCGACATGGGACTTACGCTCGAAGAGACGCTGCTACGCCTCAAGCAGAACTACGACGGCTACCATTTCGCCGAAGATCTCACCGACATCTACAACCCCTACAGCCTGCTCAACGCCTTCGACTGGGGCAAGATGAATGACTTCTGGTTCGACACGGGTACGCCCTCCTCGCTCGTGAACATGCTACGCAGCTTCGACACCTCGCTGCCCGACCTCGACAACGGCTGCGAATGCTCGGCAAATGAGTTCGACGCTCCGGCCGAGAAGATGCTCACCCCGATGCCTTTCTTCTACCAGAGCGGCTACCTCACCATCAAGGACTATGATGCCGACATGGACTCGTATGTCCTGCGTTACCCTAACCGCGAGGTGCGCAACGGCATGATACACGCTCTCATTCCTTACTATATCGACCCCAACCCCCTGCGCCCGTCGGGCATCATCGCCGATGTCTATCGTGCCATACGCCGCGACGACATGGACGATGCCCTGCGCACCCTGCAGGCATACCTCGCCTCCGTGCCTTACGCCGAGCATGCCACCTCCGAGGGGCACTACCAGACGATGCTCTACGTGGTGTTCTCGCTGCTCGGGCGCTACATGCAGATGGAGGTGCGCACCGCCCGTGGCCGCATCGACCTGCTGCTGTCCAACCGCACTGACCTCTACGTCATGGAGCTGAAGCTGGACCGCCCCGCCGCCGAGGCCCTGGCGCAGATAGACCAGAAGGGCTACCTCCTGCCCTACACCCTCGACGGCCGCCGCCTCCACAAGGTGGGCATCGCCTTCAGCACCGAGAGCCGCACCCTCAGCGAGTGGCTCATCGAAGAATCTAAATAAGCAATGACAATGACTACACCTCCCCTGCCACGTCTGCCTCTCGGCATACAGACCTTCGAGAAAATCCGCGAAGGCGGCTACCTCTATGTGGATAAGACAGCCCTCATCCACCGCATGACACACGACTACAGTTACGTGTTCATGAGTCGTCCGCGCCGCTTCGGCAAGAGCCTGCTGTGCAGCACCCTGAAAAGCTACTTCGAGGGCCGCCGCGACCTCTTCCAAGGTCTTGCCATGGAGCAGCTGGAGACGGAATGGCGCCAGCACCCTGTGCTGCTGTTGAGCTTGGCGTCTGCCAAGGGCGGCACCGTTGAAGAATTCAATGACAAGATCAACATTCAGCTGTCAAGGTATGAGGAGCAGTATGGAGTGAAAAGTGGCGGCGACACTCCAGGTGCCCGTTTGCAGACGCTGATAGAAAAGACCCCGGCATGCATGGGTGGCGAGAAGTGCGTGGTCATCATCGACGAATACGACGCTCCTATGCTCACCGTGCTCCACGATGCCGAGCGTCTCGAACAGATGCGCACTGCCACACGGTCGCTTTTCGGCTGTCTGAAGGACTGCGACCCCTACCTGCGCTTCACCTTCCTCACCGGCATTACCAAGTTCTCGCAGGTGAGCATCTTCAGCGAGCTCAACAACCTGGCAAAGCTCACCATGGAACCAGAATACTCAACCATTTGTGGCATCACTCAGGATGAGCTGGAAATGCAGATGGCATTGTGGGTGGAGCGGTTGGCCACGAAACTGAACATCAGCGTGGATGATGCTTTGCAACGTCTGAAGAAGAACTACGACGGCTACCACTTTGCCGACGATTTGACAGACATATACAATCCCTACAGCCTCATTAACGCCCTGCACTTTGGTCGCATGCGTGACTTCTGGTTCGACACTGGCACACCATCGTCGCTGGTGCGCATGATGGAGCGGTTCGGTTCCAACGTCATGAGCTTCGACGACGGCTGTAAATGCGATGCCAGCGAGTTCGATGCTCCTACGGAGAAGATGCTCACTGCCATGCCATTCTTCTACCAAAGTGGCTATCTCACCATTAAGGGTTATGACCCGAACACCGACCGCTATGTGCTGCGCTATCCCAACCGTGAGGTGCGCAACGGCATGATACAGGCACTGATCCCCTACTATGTTGAGCAGAACACCATACAGACCAATTCTGTCGTGGCGGATGTCTATGAGGCCATCCTCGCAGACGACCTCGACACGGCCCTGCGCACCCTGCAGGCATACCTCGCCTCCGTGCCTTACGCCGAGCATGCCACCTCCGAGGGGCACTACCAGACGATGCTCTACGTGGTGTTCTCGCTGCTCGGGCGCTACATGCAGATGGAGGTGCGCACCGCCCGTGGCCGCATCGACCTGCTGCTGTCCAACCGCACTGACCTCTACGTCATGGAGCTGAAGCTGGACCGCCCCGCCGCCGAGGCCCTGGCGCAGATAGACCAGAAGGGCTACCTCCTGCCCTACACCCTCGACGGCCGCCGCCTCCACAAGGTGGGCATCGCCTTCAGCACCGAGAGCCGCACCCTCAGTGAGTGGGTTATTGAAGATTAGACTTAAATGATGATTGCGAGCGAAAGACACATACTTATTCTAATACTACTTGCCTGTGTCCTGACGACGGGCTGTTCCTCTGATGATGAGTCGGTGGAGGAGGGCGGTGTTGCCATCTCCTTTGCCGCTGTCAGCGTTGAGGCCGACGACAGCGGCGTGCAGACCCGCACCGGTGATTCCCGTGAGCTGCTGTCGATGCGCAATACGGGTTTCAGCGTATTCGCCAGCCACAACGCCGCCACGACGCTTGACTTCATGTACTGCCAGGAGGTAGCCTACACACAGCCACACTATCCCGATGTCAGTGCCCACTGGCACTATACGCCGTTGAAGTACTGGCCCGTGCCCGTAGGCACACTACATTTCCATGCCTTCGCCCCCTACGCCCCACAGACCACCACCGACACGGGTCAGACGGGCGTCATTGGCGTCGGCGCCACCACTGGCAGCTCTCCTGTGCCGCAGGTCAGATACCGCACAGCCTTGAGTGCCGCCGATGTTGCCAACCTTCTCTATGCCAGCGCCGATGTCACCACGCCATCCCTCACGCTGACCTTTCGCCACGCCCTGGCGCGAGTGGGCATTACCATGAAGCTCGCCGCAGAACCCGCCGCCGGAACACGCGTGCTCTTGGAGAGCATATCCTTGGAGAGCAAAACCGAGACACCCATCGCTCGCACAGCCATCTGCACCCTCGGGCCCACGCCCACATGGAGCGGCTACGCCACGGAACCCACGCGAACGTTCACCTTCTCCAACGACCCTGCGAGCGCCACGGACTACGCCTCGCTGCTCGGCGACGTGCGCTATGTGCCCACGCTGCCCGCCAAGTGGCAACCCAACCCCGGTTTGACGACGACAGCCGTCAACCTCATAACCCTCGGCGACTACGCCGCATACCTATACCTCATCCCACAGGCGGAACTCACCTTCACCTGCACCACACGCTACCGCATCTGCACCCCTGGGGCAGAGACACTCAGCGACACGCAGACGAAGAGCTTCGACGTCACACTCAGCGGCGCCCAGGCCCTTGCCGTGGGACGTACCATCAATCTGAACCTGACGCTGACCCCATGAGATACTGCTATACCTTTGCCCTGATGCTCCTGCTGACAGCATGCACTGCCGACGACACCGTGCCGACCTCTGCCGGCGGTAGGGGAGCCGTGTGCTTCGACACCTATGTGCCTACACCAGCCGTGAGCGCCACACGCGTGGCGGCAGCCTACGATGCCGACGGCGGCATACCCTCTGGTGGCAGCATAGGCGTCTATGCCTACTACCACGACAACAGCACCTGGGCCGCCGACTGGGCTGCTGAGCCGCGTCGCACACGCCCCAACTTCATGCTCAACCAGCAGGCCACCAACGCCACGCCTGGCAGCTTCTACACCTATGCCCCCGTCAAGTACTGGCCCAACGATGGCGGCGACAAGGTGAGCTTCGTGGCCTACTACCCTTACACCAACGCTGCCAATGCCGCCGCCACGGGCATAACGCCGCAGCTGGCGGAAGATGCCGCCGCGTTGCCTTCCTACGCCTTCACCGTGCAGACAGCCACCAGCGACCAGGTCGATTTCCTCGTCAGCACGCTGCTGTCCGACCTGCCCAACGGCACCGTTGCCGTGATGCCCAGCCAGGCCGCCGACCGCAGCCAGCTCACCACCACCGACCGAGTGCGCTTCCGCCTCTACCACGCCACGTCGAAGGTCATCGTCAGTGTCGTCGTCAGCGACGAGCTGCGAGAGCGTCTCGTTAGCTTCACAGCCAGCAACATACGCATCGCGGGGCTCCATGACAGCGGCACCCTTGCCTATACCGACGGCAACACCTTCGCATGGTCGGCACAGACGGGGAGCCAGACCTACGCCTTCGAGCGAGGTGTGCCACAGCTGCTGCTGCCGCAGACGCTCGCCGACGGCGTGCGCCTGACGATGGACTACAGCCTGACGTTCAACACCGACGGCACCGTATATCGCTACGACGGCTCAGGACAACCCGTAGCCATCGACCAGTACACCTACACCACCACTGGAGCCTCCGTACAGCTCAACAGCGTGCCTGCCGGCGCCCCCATCACCGAGTGGCTGCCCAACCACGTCTATCACTACATAATCCGCCTCGGAGCCGACAGCATAGAGTTCACCGGGCAGGTGGCCGAGTGGGGCGAATACATCTGGGTGCCTCTGTGATGACCATCAATCGCAACAACGCAATGATGAATATACGTTACCTCCTTCCAGCATGTTGTTTGCTGCTCGCCTGTCAGGGTGAGCAGCCACACGACATCATGCCCACGGTGTTCGTCGCGGCGGACACCATGGCCATAGCCTTCGGTGCCGACGTGGATGGCGGCGAAGCACGCTCCACCCGTGGACATGCCGTGGCGGGCACGCGCGCCGCCGATGACTATCGCGGCAAGGGCGAGTGGACGACGGAGCGGCTGCGGCAGACGGCTTTCGGAGTCTATTGCTGGTACACCGGCACCACCGACTTCGACAACTTCGTCACCCACGGCCATATCGGCCACTACCTCGGAGCCTCGGGCTACATGCTAATGCGCAACCAGCGGGTTGACTATGGGACGACACCCACGCAGCCCATACCCGCATGGCACTATTCGCCCGTCAAGTTCTGGCCCCTGAACGGCGCCGAGAAACTCACACTCCGGGCCTACGCCCCATACGTTGCCTACAACCTCGTCACCGACGCGCAGGGGTTGCCACAGCTGCCAGTCATGGTGGAGGCCGACGACTACTGCAACGACTGCCAGCACGACCCGCTATGGGGCACCAGCCGCCACGACAGCGGCGGAGATGCTACTGAGGACAACAACGTATTCGGCCGACACTACAACAACTACACCCGCATCATGAGCGGCAACCTGCTCACCGCCGACCCGCGCGACGGCATCATAGACTGGTACTTCCACCACGGCATGGCCAAGTTCGGCTTGCAGGCCATGGTGCAGAATCCTACTCCTGGCACCGTGGTGCGCGTGACGGGCATATACACCGGCCCCTTCTACAACGAGGGGCTTCTTGACATCTTCCGCAGCGAGGCGCGCACGGTTGACGACAAACCCATCTGGACAGAACGCAGCTATCCCGTCGGAGATGACTTCTATGTCGATATACGCTACCACCATGCCGACGCTTCGGCGCAAGGCTACCACGACGACCTCACCGGCGTGGCTCTCTCCGGCCTGGCATATACCAATGTTGCCGTCAACGGTCTGCTCGTCATCCCGCGCGACTACCGCACAACGCCGATGCTCGTGCGTGTGACATATACAGAGGAGAATGAAAGCACCGGCGAGGTGACAGCGACAAAGACAATGGATGGGTACGTCAACTTCAACGTCGTGGGCAACACCGTCTATGCCCTGCAGATGCTGCTCAACGTGGAGTCCAACACGCTCTACATACGCTCGTTCATCAACCACGACTGGCAGGTGGGCAGCTACAAGCTGCTGGAGCTGTGAGGAGTGAAGCTAAACCTTTTCGTGTAATCCGTGTAATTCGTTGTGTTAAGAGAACAATGATGTACAAAAGTTTCCATAACAGATTGAAGGGAACGCCATTCTGCGGAATGATGGAGCACACCTCACTGTTCCCCATGCGCCGCTCACAGTTCTCTTCATTATTGTTGCTTTTTGCCTTCAGCCTTTTCACGTCGTCCTTACTCTCGTCATGCACCGCCGACGAGGCAACGCCACCATCGTCCGCAATGGGCCAAGCGCGGCTCACCATCTGCCTGCAGCCCGAGGCATACATGCCGACGCGCACCCCGGGCGACCCTGGCACCTACGAGCATTTGCGCTATCCACGCTACTTCTACCTCTATCCCGTTGCCTTCACATCCGAGGTCTATGATCCCACAAATCCTGAAAAGGATGACATCCCCGTCCAGGGAGGCGGCACAGTGTGTGCGCTCAAGGATGGTGAGAACAACGACGTCAACCGTATAGATGTCGGCGACGACCCGTTGGATTGGAACCACTACTACATGTATGTCGATCCGCCGCAGACGCTCAACGACAGCGTCTATGGCAGCACACACACTGTCTCCTTTGCGTTGCCGTCGTCAGACATCACTATGATCCGATTCTATGTTGCAGCCTCGGCAGTGCCGCTCATGCGCAAGGTCGGTGACGAGTGGGTGGAGCTGGGCGTTGGCTCTCAGGCGCTTGGCGCCGCAAACACGGAGACCGATGTTCTCAACCTTATGTTCGATGTGCCAGATGAGCAGATACCCTATCTGCAGGACATATACTCCTCGCCCTACAACTACGCCCCCGCAGCACCGCCGTACAATGGCTACTACTACTATACCATCTTCGACCCCACTCAGCCCATAGACATCACGCGTATCATCTACCACGTGGCGGCCAAGGTGGACGTGAACTGGAACGTGGACCCGGCGCGCCAGGCCGACTACCGCATCACACACATCGAGGCGCGACGGCTGAAGCAGAAGGACTGCTACCTCTTCCGCCAGACGGAGAACAAATGGACCTCAGCCGATGATGCCGTCAACTACTCGCAGGTCATCATGGACGACGACGTGGGGCAGCAGTGGTACGGCCGGCAGTACTTCTACACCATACCTTACGCTTACGGCCCGACATTCAACACCCACCTGCATTTCCTCACCAACGGCGACGACCCTGCCACCTATGCCGCCACAGGCTATAACCTGAAACTAACCAAGACCATGTCCCCCTTCCCCATCTTCACACCCTGGCTGCGCGCCGACCTGCGCTTCACCAGCGGAATGACCTACAATGCCGCCGAAGTGGAAAGGAGCATGGACTAGGCCATCCTAGGCCATCCTAGGCATCCTAGGCCATCCTAGGCATCCTAGGCCATCCTAGGTCATCCTAGGCCATCCTAGGTCATCCTAGGCCATCCTAGGTCATCCTAGGGCATCCTAGGCCATCCTAGGCCCATTCATAGAACATCAAAGACAGTCATCATGACAAGAAACACCATATACCGCTTGCTGCTCACCGTCGCCCTGACCATGACGGGAGCCGTTGCGCTGATGGCCCAGACCTATGCCTTCCGCTACGTCTCGGCCACCAACGGCACCTTTGCAGGCGACGGCACCAGCTGGGCCACCGCCAAGAACAACCTACAGAATGCCATTGAGGAACTCAACGCCGAGATAAGCGCCGGCAGGGCCACCGTGGGCTACGTCTTCGTGCAGGGCGCCGAGGGCGAGGGCATGAAGTATGTGCCCACCATGCGCAGCACCTCCGATGCCGACGGCTCGGTGTTCAACACCTCGTTCCGCATATACGGCGGCATACACGTCTTCGGCGGGTTCCGCGGCGACGAGACTGACCCCGCCCACCCCGAGGACCTGCCCAACAAGCGCCTCATGGAACCCATCAACGGAGTGAACTGCACATACGCCGACGTCGTGGCGCACATCAATGCCGACGACATCGAGAACGCCGTCAGGCGATGGAACTTCCGCTACAAGACAGTGCTCAGCGGCAACCATTCCACCAACCCCTACACCTTCACCTTCGACACCTACCGAGGCATCTACTCCACGTCCTTCCCCCTCAGCTCGTACCACGTCGTGTGGTTTGCCACCAACGGCAAGATTGGCGGCGACGACGGCAGCACCCTCGTCAGCGGCGAGAAGGAGATGGGCGGACACTTCATGCCCCTGGCGGCTCCCGCCAGCGTCGATGGCTGCACCATCGAGGGCGGCTTTGCCAGCAGCACCTCGCTGCAGGGCCACAGCCACCAGGGCTATGGCGGCGGCGTGTATATGGTAAAGAATGCCACGCTGCGCAACTGCATCGTCCACCACTGCGCCGCCACCATGCGCGGCGGCGCAGTGTATCTCGACGGCGGCGGCACCGTGGAGCGCTGCTACATACACACCAGTCAGGTGAGCGGCTACGGCATGCAGCAGGGCTACGGCGGTGCCGTGTGCATCGACTACGACGGCTCCGTGCAGCACAGCTACATCGTGCAGTGTGCCGCGCGCATCGGTGCCGGACTGGCCATCTGCCACGTGCCATACGAGTACCCCGAGCAGACGCTCTATCCCACGGCTGCCGACCGCGCCAACGCCTACTCACCCTTTGCCCTATCCACCGTCATCGCCAACTGCACCAGCAATGCCGAGGGTGCCGGGGTGTATCTCTCCGAGGGCGGCACGCTCAACCACTGCTCGGTGGTCAACAACAAGTGCGTTGGCCCCGACGTCATCTACTATGGCCGCCGCCACGGACGCACGGGCGGCATCTATGTGCGCAACGGAGGCACCATCTACAACACCGTGGCGTGGGGCAACGAGAGCGCCGTGAACAACGACGTGCAGTATGCGTCCTACAAGGACGCCTCCACGACGAGGAAAATTGAGGTACACCACTGCGCCTTCTCCAAGATGGACCTCACGGACTGGAGCTCTACCACGCGCAAGGTCATCGTCTCGCTGGCCAACGAGAACTATCCCACGTCGGCCTACCACGAGGGCAACTTCCCACTCTTCGCACAGCCCACGGCAGCCGCAGGCATACAGTACGACCCCACCACCAAGGCCGTCAACCCCGCCGCCAATGCCCCCGGCCAGCCCTACCAGCGTGTGTATAACTGGCACCCGCTGTCGTCATCGGCACTGCGCATGAGGGCCGTGCAGGTGACCGACGCCCTGCAGGACGTGGCCGATGAAATCATACACGCCCACACCGACGTCGATGTCGTGGGGCGTGCCTTCGAACCCGTCTCCAGCATCGGCGGCGTGGCGCGCAGCTACCGCAACCTCGTATATGCCATGGCACCATCCCAGGAACCCGGCGAGACGGGCGATATACCCACCATCTTCATGGATCCCAACCGTGTGGTGTATGACGCCACGAACACCGCCACGTCGTGCGGCTACGACGACAACCAGCCTGCCGGCGACTCGTGGACACACCCATGTGGCAACCTCAGCGATGCCATCACTTTCTTCAAGAACCACCTCCACGAGGGCGGCGACGAGGAATCGACCTACTACGACCTCGACGGCCAGCACTACCCCCACGTGCAGATCCTCGTCAAGCAGGGCAGCCTCACCGTGGCCGGACAGGGAGCATACCTCAGCGGCCACGCACGCACAGCCTCGCTGCGCCCCGGCAGCAACATGCGTCTCTATGGCGGCTTCGCGCCCGAGCTGACCGGCACCGCCGTCAACGTGCGCAGCCCTCACCACTACCGCACCAGCCTCTCGGCCAACGTGCTGGGCGGCGACTTCGACAACAACTCCGTCCACGTCATTGCCATTGCCAACCAGCACAACGTCATCATCGACGGCTTCCACCTCTACAGCGGCAACGCCAACATCGTGCGCGCAGCCGCTGTCACCGACGACGGCAGCAAGACCTACGAGCTGCTGGCCGACGGCGCCGGCATCGTGGTGAACAACGCCATGTCGGCCGACAACAAGCGCATCGACATGGTGGGCAACGTGCTGCGCAACGCCGTCATTGCCAACTGTGCCGCACCCGAGGGCTCGGCTGTCTATGTTGGCGGAGGCTACCGCCACGGCACCGAGGACCGCTTATGTCGCGCCGAGCTCACCATCGTCAACACTGTAATCCGCAACAACACCGCCGGCGACATCTTCGAGGACCACGACCGCTTCGTGGAGGGGAACTCCGGCGAGGACAGCGACGCCGGCACCATCGTCAGCAACGGCAACGCCCACGTGTGGGTGCGCAACTGCGACATCGTCAACAACTGCGGCTATGCCCTCAAGGCCACCAAACCCCAGGGCGAGGAGGTGGCCACCAATGCCGTCACCAACCCGCGCGGCTACATCGAGATATACAACTCGATACTCTTCAGCAACGGTCAGCGCATAAGCGCCGACCGCAGCAACATCAGCAAGGCCGTGAGCTGCAAATGGACGGACGACAACACCATCAGCGGCAACTACATATACCTGGACCACGACGCCACGAAGCCCGATATGCCCGACTTCATCAAGTGCTTCAACTACCTCACGCGCAGCAAGAGCCAAGACGGACAGTCGGGGTTGTGCTACAACTCCGCCACGCAACTCGTCGATAAACCCTGCACGCTGCACTACCCCTACTTCGTCAACCCCAGCCGCAACGTGGGCCACAGCACCGGCGAGGACTATCCCATGTATGGCGGCGTCATCAGCTACGAGCCGCTGCCAACGAACCCCATCGTCAACGGTGCCTTCAGCGGCGACGGCTACGGAGGCCTCGACGACGGCAACGGCCTCCTCACAGGCCTGCCAGACTTCAGCGGGACAGCAGAGGAGCAAATGGCACAGCAAGTGATGTGGAAGTCGCGCTCTATGAGCTACGACCGCGAACTCACCGACCGCACCTACGGCGGAGACCCCGATGCTGGAGCCATCGAGACCATGCGACTGCCACGCGGCGGTGCCGTCATCTACGTCACACCCGACGGTGCCGGCAAGCGCGACGGCTCCTCTTGGGCCAACGCCATAGCGGGCAACACCGTCTATATGCTCGACAATGTTGCCGGACCCGCACTCGCCGCCGGCGACCAGCTGGACCCGGAGGCCACCTGCGACCGCATCCTCGACAGCGACGGCAACCCCGTGCTGACCACCGACAGCAAGTACTGCGGAGGCTTCGGACGCGTATGGTTCACCGACTGGAAAACAGGAGCCACAAGCACTACCACTGTCACCCAGGCGTGGATAACAGAAAGAAACGTGTATGTAGGCGGCACCAGAGATGGTGAAGTGGAAGTCTTACAGGATGGCACTACCCCGACAGAGAGCATAGAAACGACGACGACCATCGCTGGAACAACTCCAACTGGCTTTATTGCTGGCTATGACTATGACAGTCGCTACCCCTACGGTGAGATTTCTGGAGCTTCACGTTCGTTCTGGCGAGCAAATCCCTATCACAACGGAACAGACTGGAACAACTCGAAAGACTATGCAGATGTTAATGCATTCACAACAGCCTGTAACAACAATCATTGGATTAACAATGAACGTAAAGAGCGGTATCTCAGCGGCCTACAATATGCAGTGGAAAAGGCTGCGGCCTATAATGCCTCAGGTAGCACTGTTGCCCGACTGGAAGGGGTAGATAGTATCCAGGTGTGGGTATCAAATGGTAAGTACACCGACTACAAAGGTTTTGTGATGCGCGACAATACCACCGTCTTGGGCAGTTTCCCTGCAGTGAACGCCAGTGGAACTCCCACCACCCCCGGACTTTCCGAGCGTCATGCGCTGATGTCTGATGTTATCAATATACCTAAATCATTGAGTACCAAAGACTTGAAACCAATTGACTATGAGACCATCCTGCAATTATCAGATGAAGACCCTAAAAAAGACAATGAAACACTCAATCCCGATGCCGTAAAGTTTTGGGACGATGACCTCTCAAAGATGCAGACCACCGACACACGTAGTTACAAGTATAAGGATTTGGTAATCGTACACCACTATGGCCTCGAGATAGACACACAGACCGACAAGACCAGCAGCTATCTACAATTTGCCGACATGAAGAACGGTTCGGCCAATGTGTGGGCTTCCAGAACAACGACCGATGAAGGCGATTTGCTCCACTATCGTCACGGAACAGCTTCAGGCACTTTCGATTGTTGGCATCTCACCGCACCTAAAGCTAATGTGGATAAGATTGTAAAAAATTTCCACAGCTCAGGTGGTGACATCTATGATAATGGGACGAAGGTGGGAACTGCTGGCCAGCGTGCTTGGATTCGCGACGGCTGTCTGACTGGAGTCAACATTTGGCAAACCATGACAGATGTGCCTGAAGGTGACTACATGCTGCAAGTGGATATAGCTGCTTTCTACTATGACGAATACGCAAAAGCGAATGCGACAGCAAACTACAATGGAAACGACAACAATCCCAACACCAACGTATATATCTACCTCTTAGACGCCTCTGGCAAGGTCTTGGCCAAGGCGAAGGCACCAGGTTACCCTGGTTCCCGAACAGCGATGAAACGCACCAGAATCCCTTTCACTGTTGCCACAACAGGCAATGTGACATTCAAGGTTTCTGTTGGCCCAGGTCTTGACAAGAGTGGTGAAGAGGTGGCCGACGACTTCACTTTGGCTATGAACCGCAACCCCAACCGACGGGAAATCAACATGACCAATCTGGTGCTTTACGAGGTTACAAAGGGAACGAACTATGTGGAATATCCTGACCTGTTGGAGAACACAACCAACGACCGTACAGTTGATGACCCCGAATCACCAACCACTATAACAACCACGCTTTATGAGGTTCAGACCCATCGCACCTCCCTGCGAAAACGCGTGCTGACGATGCCCGACGTGTGCGTGCCCACCTACGGAGCCGGCAGCGTGGGCGACCCGGCAACCACTTCGGACAAAGACCGTGGTAAATTCTCTGATGCCTTGTCTCATACACACAGGGTGACCGGTGACACCAAGTCAAAGAGAACCTCATGGGAAAGTGCTTCTTTTGTAAACGAAGATCCCAACTATGTGGAGTATTCCGATGTGGTATGGGATGGCTTCACCATCCGCCACGGCTTCATCTCCGACGAGGCCATGGCCCATGGCGGCGGTGCCGGCGTGAATATGTATGAGGGTGCGCATTTGCAAAACTGCGTCATCATCGATAATATGGTGTACTGCTCGCGTGTGAAGGGCTGCGGCATCTTCTGTGACGGAGCTACTTCGACCATCGAAGGATGCTTCGTGCTTGACAATACTGCCACGCATGGCACGTCGGCCGTGCAGAACCAGATCTTCGCGGGCGGCATGTTCATGTATGAGGGTACGTGCTTCAACTCGCTCTTTGCCAAGAACTACAGCTATGGTTCTGCAGGCGGCCTGGGCTTCTGCGTAGGACGCTTCTATAACAACACCATTGCCTACAATACCTGTCTGCTTGACGAGGACGGCGACGGCATTCCTGAGGGCGGTGCCATCTCGCTTGCCACGTCGTCAAGTCCTAACCTCTTTGTGGCCAACACCATCATCTATGGCAACAACGGTGTCGCCATCCGCGACCGTAACACGAATGTCAACAACGTAAACCCATTCCTGCACTGCTATGTGCAGTCGGAAGTTGCCCAGCCTAACGGTGCTACGAATAGAAACGTCGGCAACTGGCCCACTAAGACTGGATCGAACAATAACTACGGAATAGGCAACGTTTATCTTAATGGCGTGGCGCCTTCAGCACTCACCACCCCCTTTGCAGCCGATATCGCCGGCGGCAGCTATGACGAGGCGAACCCCGGTGCCAAGGCAACCAATGACTTTCGCCTGACCAATGACCTCTCCGACTGTATCAACAAGGGTACGGAGGACTTTGCAGGAACGTTCTACACCGCCTTGAAGCAAAAAAGGAACTGGGACGATACCACAATTCGCAGCTCGTTCATCTATCAGAGCGTAGATGCTGCCGAGTTGCCGGATAACGATGTTGCCTTTGCGCAGCGTGTGCAGGACTGTCAGATAGACATGGGCGCCTACGAGTTCGACGGTGCCAAGTTTATCGAGCCGATGCTGTTCCCCGAGGAGCGGGAGGCCGTGTTCTACGTCACGCAAAACGGTGCGGGCATGGCCACGGCCACAGACCCGGCCAATGCCGCGTGCTACCTGAAGTTCCAGAAGGTGCTCGACGCCGCCGGGCGTTGGCGCTATGCCTCCTATTTCTATAACAACTACGACTCCAGCCGCTATGGCGAGGCGGGCTACAACTACAACGTCACCAACTTCACTACCGATGTGCTCACCGCAGAGCTCAACAAGGCCAAGACGAGGGCGGAGGCTGCGGGAGGAACGCTCAACGTGGAAGCCGAGTTGCCCAAGCTGCGCGACTACAAGGTCATCGTTAAGCTCGAGGGCGACAACGGCTCGCATTTCTCTTATGTGCCCACGCGCACCACTCGCACCACTGACAACGAGAACCCCAACGACCTGGAGATGTCGCTCATCGTGCCCCACGGCATCATCGTCGAGGGCGGCTACGAGGCCAACTTCACCAGCGACCGCGACCAGCTGGGCCGCCCCACGCTCCTCAATGGTGAGATATACAACAGCACGCTCGGTATCACGGGCAACGTGTATCACGTGGTGACGTTCACCAACGACCTCTACGACGTGAATGAGCACCTCTACACCGTGGGCGCTAACAACGAGATGGTGCATGGCCAGCTCGCCTTCCTGGCCGATGCCGACACCCACCTGTCCGGCGGCACGGCGGCAGAGAAGAGGGCGTGGGTCAACGACAACCGCACCGTGCTCGACGGCGTCTTCATAGAGAACGGCCACGCCAACGGCGCCGTGGCCGACGAGAAACGCGGTGCCGGTGCCGTGGTGACGGACTATGCCCACATACGCAACTGTGTAGTGCAGAACAACACCGCCGCCGGCAGTGGCGGTGGCCTCTACCTCGAACCCGCAGCCCTCGTCAGCGGGTGCATCATCAAGAACAACCATGCCTACACCGGCGGCGGACTCTACGTGCCAGACCCCGCGAGCGGCCGACCCGGTACCGACACCTACGTCCACCTGCTCACCTCCACCGTCGTGGGCAACACCGCCGAGACCACGGCCGGAGGCTTGTGGTTCGACATGAACCTGCGCGCCAACTCGTCGGCTTTCTGGCTCAACCGCGCCAACGACCTGAACAACGTGGCAGGCCTGCTGAACACCGACGAGACGCAGATCGTCGATAACTACCCGCTGAACTACTGCGGCGTGGAGAGCCGACGCGTCAACGGCGTGAACAACATTGAGCTGCCCGTGGCCGAGACCGACGGCGTGCGCTGGAACCACAGCGAGGCCCACGAGGCCGAGATACACGCCCTGCTCGGCGGCACGGACATCACATACTATCCCATCACGCTGAGCTCCGTGCTGGGACGTGCCGGCATGACCTACGCCGCCTACGAGGAGATGCGTGCCATCTATCCCACGCTGGAGCTGACGGACATTGCCGGCCTGAACCGCTTGGCACAGGGCTACAAGGACGACGCCACGCAGGAGGAATACACCCTGCTGCTGGCCAACGGCACCACGTTCACCAAGGTGCATAAGGACAACAACTTCATAGAGATGGGGGCGCGTGTGCTCAACGCCAGCTTCGAGCTGAAGGTGGAGCTGCGCCACATCATGAAGCGCCTCTTCGTCACCACCACCGAGGAGCTGCCGTCCGAGGCTGCTCTGGCGCTGCAGACCAATGCCGCAACCGGCGATGACGCCGCCGCCGACGACGCCGCCGAGATGTACCGCCAGATGGGAAGCTCGTTCCTCAACCCCTTCCACCGCTTCGGCGATGCGCTGGAGTATATCATCCAGGTGCGCAAATCCACGCAGGAATACACCGATGCCAAGGGCAACAAGGTGTGGGATGACGCCTTGGGGCGCAACAAGACGTTGGGCGACGTGTATAAGGATGAGCGCTTCGAGGTCTTTGTGGGTGGCGGCACGTTCTACCCCTTCCGCGACGCCCACGGCCGCCAGGGCGAGGCGCGCGCCAACACCTTTGTCGTGCCCGAGAAGGTGACCATCGTTGGCGGCGTGGACCCGTCGGCCATCGGCCATGCCTACTGTCAGGATACCATCGGCACCAAGACCGTTGCGGGCTACACCCTCTACGGCATCCCCACAGCGACCATACGTGCCGACCGCACACACTTGGACCGCAACGGAAACCGCGTCATGGAACCATGGGAGCTGGAACACCAGACCATACTCAGCGGCAACGCCGTGAACACCGAGGCCAGGACCAACGTGTATCATGTCATCACATGCTTCTCCGATAAGAACCAGGTGGGGCAGCTGCCGTCGCGCTATGGCGACAACAGCGGTACTGCAGAAGTGGAGAAGGACTACCTGCTCCCCGATATGTTGGGGACCATGACCCCCAGCATCGGCGATCGCCTGGTGAATATGGAGGCCGAGAGCAGCACGAGCCGCGACGCACGCACCATCGTCATCGACGGCGTCACCATCACCGGCGGCCATGCCAACGACCTCGAGGACGACGACGTGACGGACAACTTCCAGAAGCTGACCTACTTCCGCGGCGGCGGCATCTTCGTCGATGGCAACTGGGACAACAGCTTCGACTCGTCGATGGATTTGCCCGAGGTGCTGAGTGTGGCGCGCCGCGACATACCCATGATTACCACCAACTGCCTCTTCCAGGACAACATGGCCGCCAACGGCGGAGCCGTATATACCAACGGCACGTTCTATGCCTTCTCGTGCCACTTCACCAAGAACGTGGCCGAGGGGCCTAACACCGAGGTCGATCAGCAGTACATACCCTGGTCGGCCGGAGGTGCCATTGCCAACAACTACACCGTCAACGTGTGGAACTCGCTCTTCGACAACAACGAGGCACACCGAGGCGCCATGCCCATCAACCACACCGCCGTACACAACGCCGACGCGCGCCAGGGCTATGGCGGAGCCATCTCGTGTTCCGAGACGGGGCTGCTGCGCATTGCCAACTGCGACTTCGTGCGCAACAAGGCCGTGGCTTACCCGGCGCTCTACAACTTCATCGACAACAACATACGCGCACACTCCAGCAAGCAGACGCCGAGCAGCCCCGACTACTATGGTGCCGGCCACCACTTCGCCGTCAACTCCATCTTCTGGGGCAACGAGGCCACGGCCACCACCATAGCCCCGGCCAACGAGATTGAGGAACACTACTACAAGGACCAGCCGACGCGCATCACCGTGAACGCCGACGGCAGCCTCTCCCCCGACCTGCGACGGCCCAACCACGTGGCCAACTTTGGGCCGCTCATGGACATAGCCACGCTCACCTTCTGCTCCTACGAGAAGAACACCGGCCGTGAAGGCACCGTGTGGCACGACAACCACGACTATGCCAAGACGGCGGCCATACCCAGCCTCGAACAGCTCTATGCCGGCGACTTCGTCGGAGTGCTCAACGAATACTTCGGCTGGTACCCCGACGGCTCGCCGACGACACCCTTCTGCAAGGAGGAGGCACTCGGCGATGACGCCTACCGCTATGTGCCCTGCGCCCCCGGCGATGCCGATGCCCGTATCCGTCAGGCCGACGGTACCCTGCGCGCGCCCACGGCCACAGAGATAGCCCACGCCATCCCATATAACTACAACCTCGTCCTCAACTCGGAGAACACCGAGGCCGACGGCCCATACTTCGTGCAGCCCAGCATCACCGCCGGTGCCGACGGCTACATGGAGACCGCCGACTGGCTCGTGGCGCGCCTCAACCCCACCATCGACACGGGATGGGGCTACCTCAAGCAACAGGTGAGCGTCAAGCCCGAGGACATACACACGGGTCTGCTCTCCACCGATTTCACCAAAGATGCAGAGGGCACCGTCCCGGCCGATGCCGACGACGACCAGTATAAAGACCTCTATGGTGCCGGCTTCTACAACCTCCACGCCAAGAACATCCACGACCGCTTTGACGCCATAGGTTTCCCCAACCTGTTGCCCATAGGCGACGAGAAGTATATGGAATACGTGCGCGAGGGCTCCACCGAAGGGCGCAACATGCGGCGCATATCCACCCACCCCAAGGTGGGCGTGCAGGATGTGTTCATCGACATGGGCATCTACGAGTACCAGTATGTGCAGCTCATCACAGGCGGCGACGAGGTGGATGTCATCTGGGTGAACGACACTGAGCAGCAAGGCATCGTCTGCGACGGCTCCACGTGGGAGAAGGCCACCAGCGACTTGCAGACGGCCATCGAGACGCTGCTGCTCTCGCTCAACGACCACGACAAGGTCATCAAGATGCGCGCCGGCACATACAGCCCGCTCAAGATGACCGATGGCAACCAGAAGGCATTCTTCATTGCCACCTCCGACAAGAACGACGGCGTGCTCACACCATCCGGCCTGCAGACCTCCAACCAGACGCTGACGGTGCGCAGCCTCACCTTCTACGGCGGCTACACCGACAACGCCCTGGCCGACTATGCCGACGGCGAGGACAGCCGCGACCCCGTGGCCAACCCCGTCGTGTTCCAGATGACAAAGGAGGAGGGCAACACCGACCGCCAGCTGGCACACCTGTTCATCATCGAGGATGCCGAGGTGAAGGGCAACTACATGAACTATCTCACAAATGCCAACAAGGAATTCAAGGACTATCCCATGGTCATCTCCTTCGACGGGCTCACCTTCACCAACCCCTACGGCATCAGCGGTACGGACGACGACGAACACGGCGGAGCCGCCATCTACTACCGCGAGCAGTACATGACGGAGCAGACGGGCGACAACTTCAACAAGAACCATGACCGCCTGCTCAAGACGGCACGCGACCCCGACGGCGACCCCGTGCCCAAGTTCATGGTGAAGAACTGCGTCTTTGCCAACTGCGGCAGCGATGCCAATTGCTCGGCACTGCGCATCGAGAAGGGTGGCGGCCAGTCGGTCATAGTCAACTCGCTCTTCCACAGCAACAGCGGAGCACCCATCGATGCCGTCAACACCACCGTCATCAACAGCACCTTCGCCCTCAACGGCGGACACCTCATCCTGCGCAACGCCACGGAGCAGTACTACGGCGGCACGTCGGCCTCGTATCCCAGCGCGCTCTACAACAGCATCATCTGGAAGGACGACCAGAACACGCAAGAGGCTGGCACTCTGCCTTGGGGCGGAGCACTCGACCTCGCCTCCGGCAACATGACCTACAACGCCTACACTCGCTGGGATGCCGAACCAGACGGCAACACCACCGACGACACGCAGCACAACTTCCTACTGAGCAAGGTGAACGCCGACGTCATGCTCGGGCCGAACTTCATCGACCCCAAGGAGACGCTCACCGCCACCACCCCCGAAGAGCGCCAGGCTGAGAAACTCGCGCGCAACTTCCGCCTCAACCCCAGCGCGCACATCCTCAACGCCGCCAACATGGCTACATACACCAGCCATTTCGGAGCATACACCTACTACCCCGACTATCAGGCCAACGACCCCATCAGTTACTATGATTCAGTGGAAAACCCCACCGGCCGCGACCTGGAGGGTTCCACAGCCTACGCCCGCCGCCGCTCCACGCTCGACGGCGAGGGCAAAACGATCTACTATTGGTTCCACTCTGTGCAGCACGGCAACGCCATCCCACTGACCGAGGCCCACATGCGCGGCACCGATGCCCACTACAGGGAGAGCGAGCTGGCCTTCAAGCCCCGACTGCTGAACACCGGCATGGAACGCGGTGCCTACGAGTGCGAGGCCGCCGTGCAGCGTGTGCTCTACGTCATGTCGGGCTCCTCGGGCCGGTACGACGGCACGAGCTGGGAGGACGCCTTCGACATCGACCAGCTGCAGAAGGCCGTCGATGTGGCGTCCATATACAGCATGACGTCGCCCTCGCAGGAGCGGGCCTACGTCTTCGTGCGCGCCAACGACTACCAGCACGACGTGCTGCATCCCCGCGACGGCGTCTCCGTCTTTGGCGGCGTGAACACCAACAACGAGGTGGTGCGCGACGGCGACATCTACCACGACGACGACATCGCCGCCTACATCCACGAGATGCGTGCCACGCGCAGCGGCATCGCCACGCAGGGCATGATGCACAACACGCTCAAGGGCCTTGTGGCCGACAACAACCGCGAGAACACCTCGGGCTTCCTCCTCGACGGCTTCTGGATTCAGGGCGGCCAGTCGGCTGTGTCGCCAGTGCAGCTCACCTCGGCCAACACCATCGTGCGCAACGCCGTCATCACCGGCAACAGTGTCTCCACAGCCTCGAAGCCTGTCATAGAACTCGCAGGAGGCACATCGGGCAACGCCCTGCTCTATAACACCCTCGTCTATGGCAACATGCCTGGCAGCGGAGCACCCGTGGTGAGGGTGGGCGCCCACGGCTATGCCCTCAACAACACCATCGTAGCACCCGCCGCCGCCCCCGACATCGCCCCCGTCGCCTATGTGTTGCAGCCCTCCGACATCACCGCCGACCACGACCAGAACAACATCGCCACCACCGAGGCCAAGGCCACGATGTTCGCACCCTACTTCAACACCGCCGCGCTGCCCTACACGCCGCCCACAGACTATGCCCCCTACCACTACCAGCTCCACGAGGCGACCGAACACATCGACCCCGAAGCAGCAGTGCCAGGCACCGGCACCGACGACGGCTCGACACCCAACAGCGGCGACAACACCATCGCCAAGCTTTTCACCGACTATGTCAACTTCGACCTCGACCTCGACATACTTGGCAACCCGCGCCGCCTCGGCACGCGGGTTGACAACGGAGCCTACGAGACATGGCGCGTGAGCGATGCCCGCTTTGCCGACAACGTCACCACCATCACCCCGCTGCCCACGCCGGCAATGGGTCAGTCACAGTATGAGGCCAACGTGGCTGCGGGCTACTACACCACACCCAGCTACACCACCAACTATGGCGGCCACCGCTATCCCCACCCGGGAAGCGTGGTATATGTTATGAACGGCGGCAGCCTCGTGTTTGCCACGGACGAGGGCACACCGCTCTTCACTTCCGTCAACCCCGTGCGTCCCGGCTATGTATATGTGCAGGAGGGTGGCTCTGTCTATGGCCATGGCAACACGCTTCAGTTCCCCTACGTGGCAGCCGACAAGGCCTTTGCCGCCGATGAGCAGCGCCGTCTCATGGCATTCCCCTTCGACGTCAGCCTCGCTGCCACCATGGCTACGGAGCCGCAGACCGCCGACGCTGTCACGTCGCTCCACGTGGATCCCGCACCGGCATTCACGCCCTACAGCTACGATGCCGTCGGCCGTTCGGCCTATGGCTACCAATACAAAGCCGACAACTCGCCACTGTGGAAGACCGACATCGCCGCCCTGCTCAACGCCGATGGCCAGGTGGCACGCACCAAGGGCTGGCTGATGGAATTCGCCTCGGACCCCGCCTCGGACCCCGCCTCGGCCCCCGCTGCGGCACAGACGCTGCGCTTCACGGGGTGGGGCAGCGGCACGGCAGCGGCCTACGACGAGGACGGCTCCGCCAGCAAGGTGGTGGCCCTCGACCAGCACAATGCCAACGTCGTGGCGGCCAGCACGCTCTACCCGCGCTTCACACAGCTGGAGAACATGGGATGGAACCTCAAGGGCCAGCCGTGGCTCGTGAGCCATTTCCGCACCGATGCCAGCAGCGCCGACGGCACGGACTATCGCATGAACGTACCACACGTCATCTACCATAACGTGGACAATACGCTCGCCGCCATCAACGCCATGCCCGACGAGCAAGCCGTCGCGGCCGCCAAGGCCACGGCCGTCCGTTACGGACAGTTCTACACCGCCCAGTCATGGGGCAGCGGCACCGACATAGCCCTGGGCGACGGTTTCTTCACGCAGACGGCCATCATAGCCACCGACGATAACGAGGGACAGGAGCAGCTCGTCTTCCGCCGGCCCGAATATGCGGGTACGCCCGTGGCTCCCGTCAAGGATGACTTGCTCACCGTTGACCTGTGGTCGCACGCCGACACCACCGCCGTGTGGGCCGACGCCGTGCAGCTGTGTGCGCGCACCGATGCTGCGGCCGACATGCCCTACCGCCTGAACAGCGACGGCGTGAAATGGCTCGCCCTAGACCCCGCAGCCACGCAGCTGTGGCTCGAGAACGAGGGCGGCACGGCATTCTCGCTCGCTGCCCATGCGCCGTTGGCAACACTGCTGCCGCTCACCGTGCGCACCACGCCCGAGGCCACCATCACCTTCGCACTGCGACAGCGCGCCGCTGCTGCTGACTCCCTGCAGGCCGTATGGCTCATCGACCGCGAGCAGAACCGCATGGTGAACCTGCTCGACGAGAGCTACACGACAGGCATTGGCACCGCCGGCGAGGCCGCCGCACAGACCTCAGGAACGACGACCGACGTTGCCGGGCGTTTCTTCCTGCAGTTGGGCGGCATGGCGCAGATGCCCGAGGCACCCGCTACGACCCACGCCTACCGTGTCTATGTGCGCGACCGCGTGCTCCACATCCTTGGCACCAACCCCGGCGACCGCATACGCGTACACACACCTGCCGGGGCGCTGGTGCTCAACGCCGAGGCCGCCAACGACCACTACCACACCCCCCTGCGTCAGGAGGGCGTGTATCTCGTTACGATAGAGCACGAAACACACAAGATACTTGTTCGCTGAATCTTAACCCCTTAACCCTTACCACTATGAAGATTGGAATTCCAAAGGAAATCAAGAACAACGAGAATCGTGTCGGCATGACGCCGTCCGGTGTGGCTGAACTCATCCGCCACGGCCATGAAGTGAGTGTCCAACACACAGCCGGAGAGGGTAGTGGCTTTTCCGACCTCGACTACACGTCGGCGGGTGCCACAATCCTGCCATCCATAGCGGATGTCTATGCATGGGCAGAGATGATTGTCAAGGTCAAGGAGCCCATCGAGCCCGAGTACCCCCTTGTGCGAGCAGGTCAGCTGCTCTTCACCTATTTCCATTTCGCCTGTGACAGACCCCTCACCGAGGCTATGTTGCGCAGTCATGCCGTCTGTCTGGCCTATGAGACGGTGCAACTCTCTGGCGGTGCTCTGCCGTTGCTTGTGCCAATGAGTGAGGTGGCAGGTCGCATGGCGGCCTTGAATGGTGCTTACTTCCTTCAGAAGACGAAGGGTGGCAGCGGAAAGCTCATCAGTGGCGTGCCGGGAGTGTTGCCGGCGCGTGTGCTTGTGCTGGGAGGAGGCGTCGTGGGCGAGGCAGCAGCTCGCATGGCTGCCGGCCTCGGTGCCGAGGTCGTCATTGCCGACATCTCGCTGCCGCGTCTGCGCCAGCTGGGTATGGAGCTGCCCAGCGGCGTCCGCACGCTCTATTCGAGTGAGCACAACATACGTCGTCTGCTGCCACAGACGGACATCGTAATAGGAGCCGTGCTCGTGCCGGGCGACAAGGCACCATGCCTCATCAGCCGTGACATGCTGTCGCTGATGCAGAAGGGCAGCATCCTCGTGGATGTCGCCATCGACCAGGGCGGTTGCTTCGAGACTTCACGACCCACGACCCACAGCGAACCTACCTATGAGGTCGATGGAATCGTGCACTACTGCGTTGCCAACATCCCCGGTGCCGTTCCTAACACCTCGACAACGGCACTCACCAACGCCACGCTCCGTTATGCCCTGGCGCTGGCCGATAAGGGTTGGCAGCAGGCGTGCCGCGACGACGAGGCTCTGCGCCGTGGGCTGAACATCGTTGACGGTCGTGTGACCTTCAAGGCCGTGGCCGATGTCTTCGGCCTGCCCTTTACTCCTTGGGGAGAGTGATGGGGCCTTTGTGCCATGAGGGCGCAAGAGCACTCGTGGTAAGGCCTGTTATCATCTTATGCACAGGTGTGGCATGAGCATAAACAAGACAAGCCCTCGGTGCCATTAGTCGGTACCGAGGGCTTGTCTTGTTTGCTATGTCGTTTGTCGTGCTGTAAGTCAGTGTCTGTTGGCTTTCGCGCCGATTATCTGAAGACGAAATAGACGGCAGCGACGAGGCACAGTGCAGCGGCAAGATGGTTCCACTGCAGGTGCTGCCCCTGAAAGAGCATACCAGCCACGACAGCGAACACCACGAGCGAAATCACCTCTTGAATGACTTTGAGCTGCACCAGCGAGAAGGGTCCGCCGTTGCCCTCGAAGCCGATGCGGTTTGCCGGCACCTGACAACAGTATTCGAAGAAGGCGATGCACCACGAGAAGACAATCACGCCGATGAGAGGCCACGAGGCGCTGTAGCCCGAGGCCTGGAGGCGCAGGTGGCCGTACCATGCCAGCGTCATGAAGATATTGCTCGTGACGAGCAGGAGAATAGTTTGGAAAGTCTGCATATCTTAATGATAGAGTGTGTTTCTACTGGTATGAGCTATAGATGACATATAGGTCGAGAGGCACTGTGCCTCCGATGAGTCGCGTGCTGGTGAGGCTGAAGTCGTGCGTCACGCTGACCTGCGACACGGCATTTGTGTTCTGGTTGGTGACGGTCTTGACGACAACGGGCACGACGGTTGCCTTGTTCCAGCGTGGGTGGGCGGCCTTCCAATCGCTCTCCTTGAGGCCCTCGCGTATCATGCCCCGCTTCTTGGCTTGATGCATGGATGTTATGAGGTTTGCGATGTTGGAGAAGGTATAGACGTTGTAGGCCGACGTGATGTTTGTCGTCACTGCCGTCCTGCCGTTGGCAACGCGTCGTTGTTTGAAGAAGTTGTCGAGGCTGTCGCTGGGCACGAGGAGCAGTGTCGAGGGTGCATTGAGCGAATATGCCGACTGTTCGGCGCTGTTGTAGCGCTGGAATGAGAGTCGTGCACGGCTGATGCTGTCGTTGTCGTGGTTGGCAAAGACTTCATCGACGGGGAGGGTAATCTCCGTCGCAATGGCGGCCGGGCTTTTAATGTAGGTGAATGGCTGCTGACGTTCTATGAGGTCGCTGAGGTCGGAATTGTGGATGGAGGTGGTCTGTATCACCTCGGGCGTAGCGGCGAAACGTGCTATGGCATCGTAGATACTGTCGTTACGGGTGTAGCGGAAGAAGACGTTAAGAGCGCCGACATCGAGTGTGAGCATTGTGCCTCGCCCTCCGTCGAGACGGAACGCGAAGCCCGGACACACATTGTGCATGAAGTGCCATGAGTCCTGGAAGTATTCGGGGTTGCTCATGGCTTTGGAGAGAATGTCGGCACCATATTCTTTGGGCAACATGATGCGTACGTTCTTGCTGTGCTTGACGTTGGTGCGCTCGCTGTCGCTGAGAGTGTAGTCTTCGACGGTGAACACCTTCTTGGCCAGCGGCTCTGCGCCGGCAGGGATGTATTCGGAAATGTCGATGTCGGAGTAGTATGTCCAGTCCTCACGCAGGACTTTCTCGCGGTCGAGTTCATAGACGCTGAGACTCATGGGGTTGTCGCTGTCGCCGTAGTAGTCGGTGAAGTAGAGGCGTATTTCGATGGAGTCAACGATGAGATTCCCGTCACTGTCGAGCACGAGCTGTTCTTGTGATGGCAGCGAGTAGTCTTCAAAGGTATGAAACTGTGCCATGAACTCTGCGCGTATGTCGGTGTCTGTCTCCGGGTCTGTGACGAGTCCGAGGTATGATTTCGACGTGTTTGCCGTCACGGCTCCGAGTGGCACTGAGCGCGATGTCACCTTGAAGGTCGTTGATGTCGAGGTTATGGCATCGGCATCTGAGCGTATGCCGAGCGAGGCTGTGTCATCGTCGCACGACAAAAACATGGCAGCCGTTGCCGCCATGAGTGTCGCGACGGACACTCTGAAGATAGATGTTTGCATGTGGTGTTTATTCGCAAAGAAGTGCAGTGTGTTTATCAAGAGGAGTGTGTGTCGGGGTTTGTGGCATGGTGTTCAAGCCTCTTCTTCCTTTCCGATGCTCCAAATGTTGTCGAAGAATTCGAGATAGTCGGCTTGCACCTGCGATTCTGTGACGGGTCCTGAGCCTTGGAGTATGGGCAGCCCCAGCGCGGCAGCATAGTCGTTGAGCTCGGGGAACTTCTGTCCTGGCAACAGCAACAGTCCGTCGCTATATTTGAGTGCAAGCTTGTAGAGGTCTGTCTGTGTGAGCTCCGACCCGAAGTCTGAGAGCTCGTCGCCCTTCATGCCTTTGTGCATCAGGCTTGCCGTGAACTGCTCGGTGAGCGGCAGCTTCAGCTCTGCCCCGCCTGGCGTGAAGACTATCCTGCTGCTGCGGAAGGAGGGCTCGTCGCGGAAAGAGGTCTTAATGTACATTGGCGCCACGGCCGACATCCAGCCTTGGCAGTGGATGATGTCGGGCACCCATCGCAGCTTCTTAACCGTCTCAAGCACGCCTCTGGCATAGAAAATGGCCCGCTCGCCGTTGTCGGGGTATTCGTCGCCGTTCTCATCGAAGGCTTCGAGGCGGCGCATGAAGTAGTCGTCATTGTCGATGAAATAGACCTGCATACGTGCTGAGGGGATGGAGGCCACCTTAATGATGAGGAGGTGGTCGGTGTCGTCGATGATGAGGTTCATGCCCGAGAGGCGGATTACCTCGTGAAGCTGGCTGCGCCGCTCATTTATGGTGCCCCATTTGGGCATGAAGGTACGTATCTCACGACCTTTGTCCTGAGTGTGTTGTGGGATTCGTCGTCCGAGGAGCGACATCTCTGTCTCGGCCACATAGGGGCTTATCTCCTGAGTTATGAACAGCACTTTCTTTGTCTTCATCGTAATGGTATTTTGGGCATGCCGTTTGTTGACATGCTGTTTTTTCAGTGCAAAGATATATAAAAAATGTGGGATAAATGCAAAGTGAAAGCCTATAAAATCAAAAACGACGTCATTTTTTGCGATTTATTTGCATTTTTACTTCTCTGTTTGACAATTTATGTGTTAATTTGCACCCGCTTTGCGGGAAATAATGGCCCGCATGATACGTAACAGACAAGAACATGAAAATCTTCAACTCAATCAAGGAGCTAAAAGTGCTGCTGGCCTCTGCCCGCAGTGAAGGAAAGACGATAGGTCTGGTGCCTACGATGGGTGCGCTGCATGAGGGTCATGCCTCGCTGGTGCGTCGCTGCATCGACGAGAATGACGTGACGGTTGTTAGCATCTTCCTCAATCCTACTCAGTTCAACGACAAGAGCGACCTCGACCGCTATCCGCGCACGTTGGAGGCCGACTGTGAGTTGCTGTCCTCTCTCGGTGCCACTGTCGCCTTTGCGCCATCGGTAGCAGAGATCTATCCCGAACCCGACACACGCACGTTCAGCTATCCTCCTACCGACACGGTGATGGAAGGAGCATATCGTCCTGGCCACTTCAATGGAGTGTGCCAGATTGTGTCGAA
The DNA here is from genome assembly GCA_947167455.1 of uncultured Prevotellaceae bacterium. Lineage (GTDB taxonomy): Bacteria > Bacteroidota > Bacteroidia > Bacteroidales > Bacteroidaceae > Physcousia. The sequence goes on from CAMVIB010000004.1 coordinate 39,014, forward strand.
GCTATTTGACTATGTTGAGCCTGACCGTGCCTACTTCGGCGAGAAGGACTATCAGCAGATAGCTGTGATACGTCGTATGGTGGAGAGCCTGAGCTACAACATCGACATCGTGCCATGCCCCGTGGTGCGTGAGGAGAGTGGTCTGGCACTGAGCAGCCGTAACGCCCTGCTTACTGCCGAAGAGCGCAAGACGGCAGCTGCCATATATCGCACATTGGAACGTAGCCGTGCCTTTGCCTCTACGCACAGTGTGGCCGAGACGCAGGAGTATGTGGTGCATGCCATCAATGCCGTGGATGGTCTGGAGGTGCAGTACTACAACATCGTTGACGGTGACACGCTGGCAGACATCAAGGATTGGAACGATGCCAAGAGCGTGGTGGGATGCATCACCGTGTTCTGTGGTGGCACACCTATCCGTCTGATCGACCATATCCGTTATTGTTAAGTACGTCAGCGGAGGCTGATGAGTCAATCTATCCTTCAATTCCCGAACTACGTGACATGCAAATCGAAGTTCTGAAAAGCAAAATACACTGCGCTCGTGTCACTGAGGCCAACCTCAATTACATGGGCAGCATCACTATTGACGAGGAGCTCATGGATGCTGCCGGTCTCATAGCCGGCGAGCGTGTCCATATCGTTAACAACAACAATGGTGAGCGTTTTGACACCTATATTATTAAGGGTCCACGCCATAGCGGCTGCATCTGCCTGAACGGTGCCGCTGCCCGTAAGGTTCAGGTTGGCGATGTGTGTATCATAATGGCTTATGCCTCCATGACACCGGAGGAGGCACGTTGCTTCAAGCCCAGCATCGTCTTTCCCGATGCCGACAACCATCTGCCCGCTTAGCATCAGGGGCTTGCTGTGCTATTCGGGCCAGCGGCCATAGATTTCGTAGTAGTAATAGTCAGGGTATTCGTTAGGCTTCACGCCTTCGGGGAAATGCTCGGCAAAGAGGCTTTCCAGACACAAAGACCCCATATCGACAGCCTTGCGCAGCTCGCGCAAGGCTTCTGTATGTCTGCCCATCTGCTTGTGGCATGCAGCGAGGTATGCCTGACAGTCGGCCTCTTCTTGCTGAGAGCCGAGCTTGCCGACGAGCGACGTGAAAATCTCTTCTGCCTGAAGGTCGTAATAGAACTCGAACAATAGCGTAGCAGCACGGAAGCATGTCTGACGGGCATGCTGCGTGTCGGCGTTGACGGCGTTATTGAGGAAGGTGTCCGCTTCGGCGTGCAGCTCGTTCTCCAAGCATACGCGGAATTTCATTAGCTCGCATTCGACGTGTTCGTCGGGGCCGTCGAGGTATGGTGCGACGATGTCGAGCTCTTTCAGTGCAGCTTTGGGATTGCCCATTCGGCTGTATGCGAATGCCATGTCCTCATGTATGGTGATGAGGTTCTCGAGCTTAGTGCGTTCGTCGCTTTGGTTGGTGGCCTCAACGATGGTGAGGGCTTGCTTGCTGGCGGCGAGGGCCCTCTTGGGCTTGTCGAGGGCCATGAGCGTCTGTGCGTCGCCTATCCAGCTCTCAGCATCGTCGGGGTATAGCTCTTGCAGACGCAGGAAGATGTCGTGGGCCTCCTCGGGCTTGTCCTTGCGCTGCATGAACCACGCCTTGAGCTGCAAGGCCCGGGCGTTGTCGGGGTCGAGAGCCAGTGAGTAGTCAACGCTTTCCAAGGCTTTCTCCAGATCGTTGATGCCGTTGTAGGCCTCAGCCTGCCAGTTCCATGTGTCGGTGTTGAACGTCTTCACGTCGAGCAGCTTGTTCAGGTATGGCAATGCCTCGGAGTATTTCTCGAGCGAAAGGAGTACGTCGGCTCTGAGTTCCAGCGTCTTATGCCATGCAGGGGCTACCTCCTCGAGTTTGACGGATAGCAGCAGCGCTTCGTCGTAGGCGTTGTTGTCCATGAAGATGTAAGCGGCATCGTAGTAGAAATAGTTGAATTTCTCTACGATGTCGCTCTCGGCAATGCTTATGATGTACTCGTAGGCCTGTTTGGACAAGCCTCTGTGCACCATGATTTCTGCACGCAGATAAATGACCTCGAGGTCGTCCTGGTCGGCTATGCTGTCGCAGATGCGTACGGCCTCATCGGCACGTCCGTCAAGGAGAAGTCTTCGAGCCATGAAGAGTTGTGGCTCTGCGGCATCGGGATGCAGTCGGAGTGCCAGGTCTATGGCCTCCTGCGAGCGTTCGTCGTCATGGGCTACGGTGGCGTAATAGTCGGCCACATCGACCAGCTCTGCCGCCTCCATGTAGCCCATGTGACCGCTGTTAAGCATGGCCTCGTAGTGTTCCAGCGTCTCCTTGAATTCCGGGTTGTTGAAATATTCTAAGTCGTCCTTCAATGATAGAGGTGTGGTGTTGTTCGTGTGTGGTTTTACTTCTTGAAGGTGTCCTTCAGACCCACAGTCTTGTTGAACACGAGATGTTCGGGTGTCGAATCGGTGTCGATGTTGAAATAGCCTATTCGCTGGAACTGCAGGTATGTAAGATGCGGCATGTCGCGTACGAACTTCTCGACGTAGCAGTCGCTGAGCACATGTAGCGAGTCGGGGTTCATCATGCGGCGCATGGCTTCGACGTTGTCGAGTCCCTCATCCTGCAGGCGTGCCAGCTCATCGCGCGGATTCTCCACCTGCCACAGGCGCTCGTACATGCGCACCTCGGCCTTCAGGCAGTGTGCGCAGCTGAGCCAATGTAGTGTCTTGCCCTTGATCTTGCGGTCGGCGCCAGGCTGCCCGCTCCGTGTGTCGGGGTCGTAGGTGGCATAGATGGTAGTGACATTGCCCTCGGCGTCAGTGTCGAAGGGGTGCTGCTCGTCACACTTGATGATGTATGCGTTCTTCAGGCGCACCTCCTTGCCGGGAGCCAGACGCATGAACTTCTTCTCTGCCACGGGCTGGAAGTCATCGCGTTCTATCCATAGTTCGCGAGAGAACTCTATGGCGTGTGTGCCGTCCTCGGGATGCTCGGGGTTGTTGACGGCGGTGAGTTCCTCAACCTGTCCCTCAGGATAGTTGGTGATGACAAGTCGCACGGGGTTGATGACAGCCGAGACGCGTGTGGCACGCTGGTTGAGGTCGTCGCGCACGGCGCTTTCCAGCAGTGCGAAGTCGTTGAGTGCGTCGTATGTCGTGTAACCTATCTTCTGTATGAAGTTGATGATGCTCTCCGGCGAGTAGCCGCGGCGCCGGAAAGCGCAGATGGTAGGCATGCGTGGGTCGTCCCACCCGCTCACGAAACCGTTCTTGACGAGTGCCAGAAGGTTGCGCTTGGACATCAGCGTGTAGTTGAGGTTGAGCTTGTTGAACTCGGTCTGCCGAGGGCGGTTGTCCTCGATGTTGTCTGTCTCGCCGCGCCATTCCTTCATCCATGTCACGAAGAGGTCATAGAGAGGTCTGTGCTCCACGAATTCCAGCGTACACCACGAGTGTGTCACGCCTTCGAGGTAGTCGCTCTGCCCATGTGTGAAGTCATACATGGGATATGCGTTCCAATGGTTGCCGGTGCGTATGTGCGGGATATTGAGCACACGATAGATTAGTGGGTCGCGGAACAGCATGTTCGGGTGGCTCATGTCGATCTTGGCACGCAGCACGAGTGTGCCCGGTTCGCACTGTCCGCTGTTCATGAATTCGAAGAGCTTTAGGTTCTCTTCCACCGGCCTGTCTCGGAAGGGGCTGTTGGTGCCCGGTGAGGTCGTCGTTCCTTTCTGCTTTGCTATCTCCTCAGCGCTTTGTTCGTCAACGTATGCGCGACCCTGCTTGATGAGCCACACGGCGAAATCCCATAGCTGCTGGAAGTAGTCGGAAGCGTAGAAGATGTTGCCCCACTCGAAGCCCAGCCATCGAATGTCCTGTTCGATGGCCTCCATATATTCGGTGTCTTCCTTCTGCGGGTTGGTGTCGTCGAAGCGAAGGTTACATACGCCGCCGTGCTTCTTTGCCAGGCCGAAGTCGAGAGCTATGGCCTTGGCATGGCCGATGTGCAGGTAGCCATTAGGTTCTGGCGGGAAGCGTGTCTGCAGGCGGCCGCCGTTTCTGCCCTCGGCAAGGTCGTTGATGACTTTCTGTTCGATGAAGGAGACTGATGTCCTCAGCCCTCCGCCACGCTCGCCCTCGGTGGGCGATACTGTTACTTTTGTGGAGTCGTTGTCGTTCATAATGACGTATCTTGTGGTATATTGTCAGTCTGAGTGAGGGACGTTACTTAAGCTCGTCAATCCTTGACTGATACTGTGCGATGTACTTACCGAGGATGTCGAACTCGATGTTCACTACCGTCCCGACGTTGATGTTGTGGAAGTTGGTGTTTTCGAAGGTGTATGGAATGATGCATACTGCGAAGGTGTCGGCCGTGGGTCGGCAGACAGTGAGGCTCACGCCGTTGACTGTGACCGAACCTTTATCGACGGTGAAATATCCTCGCCGTATCATATCAGGTGCCACGTCATATTGGAATGTGAACTCGTGGCTTCCCTCCTGGTCCTCAACGCGTATGCAGCGTGCCGTCTGATCGACGTGTCCCTGCACGATATGTCCGTCGAGGCGGCCTCCCATCTGCATGGAGCGTTCCACGTTGACCTCGTCGCCCACACTGAGCAGGCCGAGGTTAGAGCGTTCCAATGTCTCGCGCATGGCAGTTACAGTGTATGTGTCGCCATCGATACGTACCACGGTGAGGCATACCCCGTTGTGAGCTATGCTTTGGTCTATTTTCAGTTCGCTGGCGAAGGGGCAACGCAGTGTGAAGTGTAGGTTGTCCTGCTCGCGTTGTATTGCCGTTACGACGGCCGTTGATTCTACTATTCCCGAGAACATAATGTCGTTATTGTGCGTTACAGATTAACTATGCGGCGCAAAATTAGGCAAAATATTCGATATAATCTCTTTGTCGTGACAAAAAATGAAGCTAAAGGCAGAGAAATTATGAAAAGCGGGCATGTCCTGTGGTTTGGACATGCCCTGCTGTAGGTCGTAGGGGTGTGTTCGCTGAGCCTATCTGCCGCCACGTGCGTTGCCGCTGCGTCCACCTGAGCTGCGCCCTTCTGCTGCTGATGAGCGTGAGTGGCTGCCCGTCGAGCTGTACCCTCCGTCCATGGTGCGTGTGCTGCTGGGGTGTGAGTACTCGCTGCGACGGCTGCTGCCGGAGCTGTACTCGCTGCGTCGAGTGTTGCCGGAGCCGTAGTCGCTGTGTCGAGAGCTGCCGGAGCTGTAGTCGCCGCGACGGCTGCCGTATGTCGAGGAGCCTGCGGAGTAGCTGCGTCCGCCGTTGTTGCGGTCGTAGCCGTTATTGCGGTTGTGGCCGTTGTCGTAGTTGTCACGACGATGGTCGCTTGCGCCTGTTGAGTAGCTGTAAGAGCTGTTGCCATGTGAGCTGCTGCCGATGGTGTAGCCACGGTGCTCGCCGACAGAATATCCACGACGTTCGCCACCCGTTTGGCCTCGGTGTTCGCCGACGGTATAGCTGTGGTGTTCGCCGATGGTATATCCACGGTGCCCGCCGACGGTGTAGCTATGGTGTTCGCCGATGGTATATCCACGATGTCCGCGATGGTACGACGTCACCGGGCCTCGTCCGGCTCCGCGGAAGCCTCCTGCCCAGTGGTGTGGGCGACGGTTGACATAGAATCCGGCGGTATGGTAGAATCGTCCGTGTCCGCCATGATAGTGGGCATAGACACGTGGGCGACCGTAGAAGAACCGTGCTGCATCGTAGCGGCTGTAGATGGGCAGGAACCATGCTCCGGAGAGCCAGCGCAGCGGGCGGAGGAAGTAGTCGGCTGCCATGAAGATATCGTACTGCCAGTCGTAGAGTATGTGCCGCAGGTCGGCGTTGCGGTAGTTCAGTGCCGGGCCATAGACATCATCTGCCGTGACGACTCCCATCATGTAGTCGAGGTTGATCTCATAGCAGTCTTCATACTGCTGTTCGTTGAGGTTGAGTTCATAGGCCATCTTGTCGGTGAGGAAGAGTGCCTGCTGGCGTGCTTCGCTATAGCTCATGCCGTAAGTTGCGATTGCTATGATGTTCAGAGCGATGAGTGCGAAAAACTTCTTCATAAGGCTAAATATTTTTGAGGTTTGTACTTTGTTGCGTGGTGTCGTCGGAGCGGCGTCAGCTGTCTGCATGAGCCTCTGTCTCTCTTTCGACAGTGCAAAAGTACGGCCTTCTGGCGAGCCTGGCAAGAGGAAAGACCTAAAGTGGTATGGGATTTTCCCTATTCGTGGGCGAGAATCCTCCTCATGAGTCGTGTGCAGCAACGGCAAGACCCTGTCCGTCAGATGAGTGTGAGAATTTGCCCTGGCGTCTCTACGAGTGTTGTCGCACCGCTGTCGATGAGTTGTTGGCGGTCACGGAACCCCCAAAGCACGGAGATGCATGGCAGTTGGCTGGCTCGTGCCGTTGCAAGATCCACTTCTGAGTCGCCGACATAGACAGCGTCCTCGGGAGTCACCTGCAGTTTGTGCAGGGCTGCCATCACCATGTCCGGAGCCGGCTTGCGGCGTATGCCCTCGCTTTCGCCTATTGCCACTGAGATATGTTTGCTGAAGAAGCGTTGATGCAACTCGGTGACTCCAGCCTGCAGCTTGTTGCTCACGATGGCGAGCAGCAAGCCGTGCCGGTGCAGTGCTTCGAGCATCTCGGTGATGCCGGGGTATGGTCGTGTGGCATCGAGGCAGTGTAGCACGTAGTAGGCCTTGAAGTCGGCGAGGGCAGTGGGGTAGAGCGGGTTGTCGCGTCCGCCAGGCACGGCGCATTCCATAAGCTTGGCGATGCCATTCCCCAGGAAACGTCGCACCTGTTGTGGCGTTCGTAGGGGCATGGCATGGCGTGTGAGGGCGTGGTTGACGGCAGCTGTGAGGTCGTCGAGGGTGTCGAGCAGCGTGCCGTCGAGGTCGAAGACGAATGCTTTCTTAGTTCCGAACATTTGCATTGTCAGTTTCCGATGCGGTAGCCTGTTGAGGTCTTTGATTTGGACGTCTTGCTGCTCTTGGTGGTAGTGGCCTTCGTGGCGGCAGGGGCAGATGTCGTAGCTTTTGCTGTCACAGCCGACGAGCTTGGGAACAAAGCGGCAGCGGCGTAGTCGCGCTTGACCTGAGGGTTGTTCTTCTGCAGCTCGGAAATACGCTTGGCGCTGCTGGGGTGTGTGCTCATGAAGGTCGGTGTTGAGCCGCCGCCCTGGTCCTGCATCTTGAGCCACAGGGTGATGGCAGCATCGGCATCATATCCTGCCAGCGTGGCGAGCACAGAACCCATGTAGTCGGCTTCGAGCTCATGCTTGCGTGAGAACGGCAGCAGGGCACCATATTGCGCTCCAAGGCCATAGGCCGTTGCCACTGCCGACTGCAACTGTGCGCTTGCCCTCGAGGTGACTCCCGAGAGCACCTGACTGCCCATGCTGGCGAGCATCTGCTGGCTGGCACGTTCCTGTCCGTGCTTGGCAATGGCATGGCTCACCTCATGACCAATTACTGCCGCGAGCTGGTCGTCGCGGTCTGCGCCATTGCCGATGAGGTTGAGCATGCCTGTGTAAACGACAATCTTGCCGCCGGGCATGCAGAAGGCGTTGAGCTGCGGGTCTTCCACGAGGTTGAACTCCCAGGCATAGTTTTGGAGGTCTGCCTCCTGACCCACGGCTTTGAGGTATGCCTCGGCAGCTGCCGCTATGCGTTTCGCCACGTTGGTGACGACAGTGGTGGCGGCAGCGTCGGTGCTCTTGCGGGCTGTCTGCATGTACGACTGGTATTCGGTGAGACTTGCCGAGAGGATTTCTGATTCTGAGACGAGGTTCAGCTGTCGGCGTCCCGTCATGGAAACGGTGGAGCATGATGTCAGCACGGCGAGCATCATGACGCCGCCTGCGATGAGCTTAGATTTTTTTGTCATAAGTTTATGTTGTTTTGGGTTATAGTTCCTGGGTTATGCCTTGCTCGCGATGCACGAGGTTCACGCTCACACCGTACTTGGTGTGAAGGTGCTCGGCAAGATGCTGTGCGCAATATACGCTGCGGTGCTGCCCGCCGGTGCAGCCGAACGAGAACATCAGGTCGGTGAATCCACGTTGCAGATATCGCTCCACATGGAAGTCGGCGAGGGCATATACGCTGTCGAGGAAGTGAAGTATCTCACCGTCGTCTTCGAGGAAGTCGATGACGGGCTGGTCGAGTCCTGTGAGGTTGCGGTACTGTGGGTAGCGGCCGGGGTTGTTGGTGGAGCGGCAGTCGAAGACGTAGCCCCCGCCGTTGCCGCTCTCGTCGGCCGGGATGCCCTTCTTATAGGAAAAGGATCGCACGCGCACGCGTAAGGCCGGTGGTGTCGTGAGGCGCTGCAAAGCCGCAAGCATCTCGGGATAGGACGTGAGGTCGAGTGTGGCGACGAGCTGTCGCACGGTGCCCAGTGCTGCCGGGATGCTGTCTATGAAGTATTGCTTCCGCTCGAAATAGCCTCGATAGCCGTAGGCACCAAGCACCTGCAGCATCCTGAAGAGCACGAATGGCATGAGGTGTGCCGTCATGTCGGAGAGCTCGGCCTCGATGGGCTCGCTGAGAGTGATGCCCGTCTGGCCGAGCACTTGTCGCAAGGCCTCGGTGTAGGTGTTCAGCAGCTCTGTGCGCAACGCCTCGGGGTAGTGTGCTGAAGCTTGATAGAGGAAGCTTGCCAGATCGTAGTAGAGCGGTCCGCGGCGTCCGCCTTGGAAGTCGATGAACCATGGCGTCCTTCCGGCATCGAGCATGATGTTTCGCACCTGGAAGTCACGATAGACGAAGCCTTTCGGCAGGGCCGACGGGCGTAGGAGGTCGTTGGCAAAGCGGTGGAAGTCGCGGTCGAGTCGGAGCTCATTGAAATCGACGTGCGAGGGTTTCAGAAAACAGTATTTGAAATAGTTGAGGTCGAAGAGCACGTTGTCCTCGTCCATCTCTGCCTGCGGATAGCACATCGAGAAGTCTATGCCCTTGGCACCGAGGAGCTGCAGTCGCGGCAGCTGCGCTATTACGTCGTTCAGCAACCGTCGTTCGGCATCGTCGTACAGACCTCCACGCTTGCGCCCTTGGGCCACGGCATCGTAGAGGCTCGTCGTGCCGAGGTCGGTCTGCAGGTAGCATAGACGGTCGTCGCTGACGGCCACGACCTCCGGGACGTTGATGCCTGCTGCTGCCAGCCGTCCGGCGATGTGAATGAAAGCGTTGTTCTCTTCGACGGAGGTGCCGATGACCCCGATTAGGGTCGGTTGGCCGCCATCGTCGCCGAGCCGGAAGTATAGGCGGTTGGAGCCTGCGGCAGAGAGAGGTGTGATGCCAGTCGGCTGCTGGCCGCGCAGTTGCGAATATAGTTGGCGTAGGCGTAGCATAGGTTATGCAGGTCGGTTGATGTTGTTAATCTTGTGCCGGATGGCGGCGATGTTCACTATGCTCACGAGTGCGAAAAGGGCGATGCCGAGCACGAGTGTCGGCATGAGGCGTCCCTCGCTCATCTGCGGGAACATCTGCCACAGAAGGTCGAGATAGTAGCCGCGCAGGTAGAGCAGTACCGCCACGGCGAGTAGTAACACCCCGGCATTCATGCCCAGGGTGAGCAACTGGTATGGTAGGCTGACGCGCGCAGGAGTGTATCCTATGAGCAGTAGGTTCTGGAGCTTGACGGCATTCTTCTGCACGAGGAGATAGATGCTGAGCATGAGGATATAGAATGCCAGCAGGCTGATGAGCAGCCCCACTGCCATCACTCCCCCTGCAACCATCTTCAGCAGGAACGTTGCACGGCCGGTGTCGAGTTGGTCGCCGTCGCTCTCGAGGCCATGTTCCTGGAAGTAGGCCGGGATGGCATCGTCGGTCGGTGTGGTGACTTCTATGATGACGCGTGTCGGCGCAGCCTCGCCTTCGGGGGCGAAGGTGGCATTGCTCCATGCCATGAAGGCTTCGGGCACAAGGATGGTGTTGAGCCTGTTGGAGAAGCCCACGACCCGTCCTTTCAGCGTCTGCTCGGCAGCCGCGCCGCGCAGGCGTAGGTCCATCTGTATCATCGACACGAGTCCCTCGGAGAGCTTGGGCAGCGACTGGCTTTCGGCAAAGCCGAAGTTGTAGATGGCGAGATATGAGCGGGGCAGTATGATGGGTATCTCGGCATCGCCCTCGGCGTAATGCCACTGTGCGAGGTCGGCATCAACGAAGGCGTCGGGCACCGACTCGAAGAACATGTCTGTGCCGACATAGTGGCCTCCCATGCCGATGGATGCGAACACTTTGTAGCGTGATGCCGTGAACACCCCCACACGCCGTGTGAAGGGCTGCGCCTCGATGTCGGCAATCTCCTCGTCGGTGAATGTCGTCGTCTGGCTGCTCATGGCCGATGTCGCGGTGACGCGGTGTGACGCTATGATGTAGGTGTTGCGCAGGAAACCGTCCTCGCCTCGGAATGCCGGCAGGATGTCCTCATAGACCTGCATGGCGAGCAACACGATGGTCATGCCTACGAGGTTGGCGAGGAAGAAGCCTCCCAACTGAGGGAGGCTGATGTGCTGTCGCAGTAGTTTCCAGATGAGTGTCATAGCGAGAATGTGCGTTCGTAGGTTAAAGGTAGGTGCTTGCCGATGCTTGTCGCCACGATGGCAGCTCCCTGTGCCGCCGCCTCGGCTTGCAGCAACTGTGCCATGTGCCGGGCATTGTCGTCGTCGAGATGGCTGATGGGCTCGTCTATGAGCAGGAAGTCGAAGGGCTGTGCCAGGGCGCGTATCATGGCCACTCGCTGCTGTTGGCCGAAGCTCATCTGTCCCACCTTGGCATCACGTTTGTCGGCTATGTCGAGCTGCTCAAACCACGAGGCGATGACGCTGTCGGGCTTATGGTTAGTAAGAAGATTCTTGATTTGGACGTTCTCCCATGCCGTGAGTTCGGGGAAGAGTCGCAGTTCCTGGAAGAGCAGGCTTATGTGTCGCTGTCGCAGCTCGGCCCAGTCTCTGCGTGAGAGGTTGCGGATGTCATTTCCGTCGAAGGCTATGACGCCGCTGTAGTCGCGGCGCATCCCGATAATGTAGCTGCACAGTGACGACTTGCCCGTGCCGGAGCTTGCCTCGATGAGGTATGTGGCACCGCGTCGCAGTGTCACCGTCTGCTGCCAGATGTCTGAGTGGTAGCCGCTGCGTGTGCTGAACACGTCGGGCAGAACATTGCAGAGCGTTATCTCGTTCATGTCGTGGCGTCAGCTTATTCGTTACCAAGGAGGATGGTGCGTGCAATGTTCCTTCCGTCGCGGGCCGTGATGCGGAGGGTGAGCTTATCCACGCCCGGCATTGTCAGTTCGACGCAATCTACGGCATCGACAGGCACGCCGGCAGCGGCAGCGGCCTGACGCATGGATTCGGGCAGTGACTCTGTCTTCAGCGTGGCAAAGAGGCGCTTGCCTCGAATGTCGTCGGCACGCTGGGCCACAAAGCCTTGAATGGCATCGGTGCGCCCGTCGGTGTCGGGCTTCATGTCGCCCGAGTTGGTGAGATATAGTGTCTGCCCGCTGACGCCGAACAATAATTTCATATCCTGCGTGTCAAGGACAAAGTCTGTCGGTGACGTGGCGCTGATGGCAAACATGCCGGTCTTGGAGGCTGTCTGAAGCCAGTAGTTGGCCTCACTGAGGAAGTCTGTGTCGCGGAGGTGTGCCGTGAGCATGATGTGAGGCAGGTCGGCCGTCAGCAGCCCGTCAGCATCGTCCATCTCAATGGCTATGTCGCCGTCGATGGCCTTCACGATGGCATCGACGTCGGCCACGGTATTGAGCATGATGAGCATCATGCGCAGGTCTTGGACGTTGCGCATCTCACTGAGGAGACGGTTGCCGTCGATGTTCGTGCACAGCCACAGTGCGGCGTCGGGCGAGCAGTTGTCGATGAGCTTGCCGTCGATGGGTCGCAGCCAGTCGCCAATTTTTGCAATTGCGTCCTGCATCTTGGCATCGGCTGGAAGCATGTCGATGTCGAGGCTTACGGTGTTGTCCTTTGTGTGAAGTTCTATGCCGAGGTGCAGGTTCTGAAGGCTCGGCAGGTTGGCGAACGAGCGTATGTCTGTCTGTACTTCCTTGGGCAGCATATCGGCGGCCACGACGGCGGCCACGGGTGCCTGCCGCTGGCCGAGTTCGATATACAGCTGTGACATCATGCCGCTGGCATCGCGTTCCTGCTGCATGAGCTTTGCCATGAGGTTGTGAAGATAGTCTTGTGCGGAGCCGATGGCGGGACCCATGACGAGGGCTTTGTCGTCGTCGTGGGCCATTAGCCACTGGCCTTGGATGACCGTCCATGTGATGTCGCGCTGGGTGGTGGAGGCTCCGGCCTTGCCTGTGGCATGAAGTGTCTGCAGGTGCTCGTCGAGCCGGTCGGGGTCGTCAACGCGTGCCACGATGCCGAGGTCGCCGTCATTTGTGGCAAAGGCATAGACGGGTCGGGCGATGTCGAGACCTGTCTCACGGCCGTCGTCGCTGAAGAGCAGGCGGTGCATGAGTCGCAGCTCGTCGGACGCAGAGAGTTGGGCCTCGTCAACGAACTGGCGGAGGTCAATGCGTGCCAGTGCCTTGACATCCTCGGGGATCACATGTGCGTAGGCATCTACCCTGGGGCTGTGGGTGAGCAGTAAGATGAAGATAGCCGCCGCGACAAACAGTGTGCCTCCTACGGCATAAAAAAGTTTCTTATTCATCGGTGTCAGTTTGTTCGTTGATGCGATTTGCCAGACGCATGAGATGCGTGGCCACGAGTGCCGCTGTCTCTGTGCGTAGGCGGCTTGTGCCGAGAGACACGGAGATAAAGCCTGCCGTCTCGGCATGGCGGACCTCGTCGGGGGTGAAGTCACCCTCGGGACCGATTAGCACGAGAGAATCGGTGTTGGGCTTCAGGAGGTCGCCGAGAAAGGGTCGGCGACCCTCGTGGCAGTGGGCTATGAAGCGTTGACGTGGTAGGGCTGTGGTGCCTATGAAAGCATCGAAGCTCTGCATGTCGTTGAGCTGTGGAAGCCATGCCTTGCGGCTCTGCTTCGTGGCAGCGATGAGAATCTTATGGATGCGCTCGGTCTTCACGACGCGGCGCTCGGAGTTACGGCAGTCGAGCAGCGATATGCTGTCGATGCCTATCTCGGTGGCCTTCTCGGCGAACCATTCTGTGCGGTCGATGTTCTTCGTCGGTGCCAGGGCAAGGTGTATGGCGCCCTGCCATTCCCGCTGTTGGGGTTCAGAGCTGTCAATGCTGTAGCAGCAACGGTGGTTGGTGGCCTCGCTGACGGTGGCACGATGGAAGTTGCCAAGGCCGTCCATGATGAAAATCTCGTCGCCGACACCCAGTCGTAGCACACGCGTGGCATGTTGAGCCTCGTCGGGGGGCAACATGCCACTGAGTGGGGTGGGGTTGTAGAAAAAACGTACTTCCTTCATTGGCTATCGCTGGTTGTGTCATTGCCGTCGGTGGGAAGCAGCGAGCTCAGGGTGGCCCTGAACTTAGGGTCGTCGTCGTTCTCGCGGCGGCGCAGCTCGTCGCGCAGCGCGGAGGCTGTCTCATAGTCCTCGATGTCAATGGCATGTTGCAGCGCATCGGACAGCATGTTGCGCGAGAGGGTGTTGATGTTCATCGAGAAGCCACTGTCACCCACACTGCGCATATACTGAAGGTCCATCAGGGCATCGTCGATCACGATGGGGCAGTTGAAGGTTACTGCTATGATGAGGCCGTCTGAGGCCTGACAGTAGTTGACGACATGATCCTCGCCGCCGTGCTCGCCCACCACGGAGCAGAAGCACTTGCCGTCATGGATGGTGGTGAGGCGCACATAGCGTATGTTGACATCGAAATGCGACATCATCTGCTTGCAGATGTCGGCGACGGAGGGTGGGGCAGGCAATGTGGCGTGAAGCCCCGCACGGGCCAGCAGAAGCATTGCCCGGCGGCGCGAAGTCATCACGGGGAACATGCGCTGTCCGTTCTTCTCCTTCAGCAGGACGAGTGAGTTCTGCTCGTCGTTAGAGTGGGCTATGCCGTTTATTTCCAGTTGTAAGAGCACGTAGAAGTGAGTTGTAGGTTAGTGGTTCTTGTTTGGACAGGTGCGATACCTGCACACAGGTCACTTGGCTTGCACGGGCTTGCTGTCGCGGAAGAAGATGGCGAAGAGCAATGCCACGACGAGCGCGTAGGCGGCAAAGATGAGCCAACATGTCTGCCAGCCGTCGATGATGGCTTGACCCGTCACACCCTGGGCCTGCGGTATGTTAACATAGTGGTTTATGACCTGCTGGGCACACAGCGTGCCAACGAAGGCGCCGAGGCCGTTGGTCATCATCATGAACAGGCCCTGGGCACTGCTGCGGATGCTCTCGTCGGTCTCCTGGTTGACGAAGAGCGAGCCGGAGATGTTGAAGAAGTCGAAGGCCACGCCATAGACTATCATCGACAGCACGAAGAGCCATACGCCGCTGCCGGGGTTGCCAAGGCCGAAGAAGCCGAAGCGAAGCACCCACGCTCCGAGAGCTATAAGTATCACTTTCTTGATGCCTAAGCGTGAGAGGCAGAACGGTATGAGCAGTATGCATAGTGTCTCGCTCATCTGCGACAGCGAGATGAGGATGTTGGCATGCTGAACGCCAAATGTATCAGCATATTCCGGAAGTTGGTTGAAGCTTGTGATGAACGGATTGGCGAAGCCGTTGGTGATCTGCAGACACACGCCAAGCAGCATCGAGAATAAGAAGAAGAGCGCCATGCGTGGCTGCGTGAAGAGCTTGAAGGCATTGAGTCCCAAAGCCTCTGCCAGCGACTTCTGCTGACCTTTGGCGAGCGGCATGGCAGGCATGGTGAGCGAGTATGCTGCCATGACGAGACTCAGGACGCCACTCACCGCCCACTGTCCCGGCGTGGCCTGAAGGCCGCAAAGGTCAACGACCCACATCATCACTATGAAGCCCACCGTCCCCCACACACGTATAGGAGGGAAGGCTTTCACGGAGTCGTGGCCGGCACCTTCGAGGGCGGAATATGCCACTGAATAGCCAAGGGCGATGGTGGGCATGAAGAATGCCACAGAACATGTGTATAGCCCGAACAAGGGTGCGAACTTCACGGCATCGCCGGCGCTGTAGGCGTAGGCCGAGGCGGCAATCATGAAAGCTCCTGCCAGGGCGTGGCAGAGGCTCAGGACCTTCTGACCCTCTATCCAGCGGTCGGCGACAATGCCCATCAGTGCAGGCATGAAGATGGACACGATGCCCTGAACGCTATAGAAATAGCCGATGCTCTCGGCAAGGCCGGCGCTGGCCAGATAGGTGCCCATAGACGTGAGGTAGGCTCCCCACACAGCAAACTCAATGAAATTGAGAATTGTCAGTCTTAGTTTCAGATTCATGTCTGTGATGTTTTTATATCTTCAGCCCAGAAGTGGCATAATGACCAGCCAGGCTGTGTCCGACGGTGTTTGTCAGGCTTATTAATTGGCCACAAAGGTACTGGCTTTTTTTTATATGTGCAAGACTTGGAGCCGAAAAAATCCATTATTGAGCATTCACGGCAACATAACGCTGCGAAAGGGCTGCAACCATGTCGCCACGGCAGTACAGACCCTAATGTCCTTGGGCGCATCGCTAATGTCCGGGAGGATGCGGCAAAGGCCTTTCGTGCGTACCCCCAGACGCGTTGCCGCCATGCCTCACACGATGAAAACAGAGAGGCGAGGAGCGAGAGGATTGACATAAGTACAAAAAAAGCATAAAAAGGATATTAAAATACGTCAAAATGCAGAAGTTTGACAGAAAATGCCTAACTTTGCAGCCGTTTAAGTCAAAAATACATAGTTACCACACGATGAATCTATACATCAGATATTTCAACGATGAGGTCGTGGTGCATGACACGGAGCAGGCTCTCGACTTCATCCGAGGCATCGAGAACTTCAACTGCACGCCGCAGTTCGAGAAGGATTTCCGCGAATATGCCGAGGGATCCATGCCTTACCCCAAAAGATATAAGGTTCGCGCACGCGTATATTTTATTGTCATAAAGACCACGGCTGCGACACTTGCCGAGTTCAAGGCCAATGGCAAGGAAGCACAGCAGGCGCAAGCACAGCAGCGTGCCGGTCAGACGGAAACGTCTGCCGGTCAGACAGAAACGTCGATGAGCGCTGAGGCTGACCAGCACACAGAGCGTAAGCCACTGCGCCCCAAGGATCAGATTGTCATGATGCTCAACAAGGAACGTCCGGGATGGTACGAGGGTACGATACGCTTCAAACGTGTGGTTTACATCCCCGAGACAGGCAAGTGTGACTACCGCGACAATACCTTCGTGGCACGCGTGAAAGCCGTCAGCGCACAAGACTGCTACAACCGCATGGTTGACTATCTGCAGTCGCGTGACGACATCGACCCGCGCAGCCAGTTCCCTTCGCCAAAAGGTAAAAATTTCGTCTTCAACTATCTTGGCATTAAACCTTTGGCCGAAGTCATTGTCTGACAAGACAGAAGACTCCCAGTAAAATATCAAACAACAAATAATCAAAAAATCTACACAGCACATGAAAATGAACAAGATGATTATCACCATGGCTCTTGCTGCGTGCGCAGCGCCTGCCATGGCACAATATGAAGGCACATCACTCGACGACCGTCTCGGTCATGGCCAGGACAGCCTCGAGGCACGTCAGAACCTCAGCCTTTTCCAGACGGCCATCAACAGCAATGCCTTCAACGAGGCATACGATGCCTGGAAGATAGTGTATGAGAAGGCTCCCTACGCTCAGATGGGTCTTTACACAAATGGTGCATACATGCTCTTCATGCTCATCCAGAACGAACAGGACGCCGCCAAGAAGCAGGCCTATTTCCAGGAACTGATGAAGGTCTATGACGACCGTCTGGAGCGCCTCGAAGGCCTCAACTCGTTCACCGCCGAGCACCGTCGTGCCACTGCCGGCGACGTCATAGCACGCAAGGCATACGACTATGCCTTCCTCGGCCCCAAGGCAGACCCGACGTTCACCCTCGACAAGAGCTATGCCCTCTTCTCCGACGGCATCAAGAAAATCAACGAGCACGGCGGACGAGAGGTTGAGGGCTTTGTGCTCGACGCTTTCTTCCGTACCAGCTATGCCATGTACCAAAAGGACAACAACGGATTCCGCGAGCAGTTCCTGCAGGACTACCTGGAGAGCAAGGACGTGTGCGACAAGATGTTGCAGCTGGCCAAGGAGGAGACCGACACGGCCAAGGCACGCAAGATTGTTGAAAAATACGACGCACCCCTCAACACCATCGAAGCCCTCTTCGCCGAGAGCCGTGCTGCCGACCGCGAGCAGATTATCGCCATCTTCGAACCGAAGATTGAGGTCAACAAGGACAACCTCGCATACCTGAAGAGTGCACTCACACTGATGGCCGCCAACGACTGCGACGATGCTCCCGTCTATTACAAGGCTGCTGAGTATGCTTTCAAGATTGAACCCACCTTCGAGTCTGCTATCGCTCTGGCTCAGAAGTACTACAAGGAGGGTATGAACGCAGAGAGCGTGAAGTACTACAACGAAGCCATCGAGCTCTGCAAGAGCGACACTCAGAAGGGCAACATCGCCCTGCGTATTGCTGCCGCCATGCGTAAGAGCGGCGACACAAAGAGCGCTTACGCCTACCTCGACAAGGCTGCCGAGTTCAATCCCGACCTCGTGGGTAAGTGCTTCATGCAACGTGCCAACATCGCCACGAAGGCCAAGGACTATGCCGCTGCCAAGCGCTACTGCGACCAGGCTGCCGCTGCCGACATCACTCTCGCCGGACAGGCACAGCGTCTGAAGCAGAACATCATCACCGTGGAGGCTCACAATGCCGAGTACGCCCGCCAGAAGGCCGAGTACGATCGTCAGCAGGCTGAGATTAAGGCCGAGGAAGACTTCTGGAAGGCCGGCGGCAAGAAGTAATGCCCGCGCGTAACACCACCGACACCACTGTGCATAACACATTGCTCGACAACTTAGGCATCGATGCCCTCAACGCCATGCAGGCGGAGGCCATCGATGCCTTTCGACGTAAAAAGGCCGTTGTACTGCTCGCACCAACGGGCAGCGGCAAGACCTTGGCATTCGTCCTGCCACTGATAGAGCGCCTCGCGGCACGACAGCAGGAGAAGGCGCTCGTCCTCGTGCCGTCGAGAGAGCTGGCGGCGCAGACTGTAGATGTCGTCAGGCGCACGCGATGTGCAATCCCCGCAATGGCTTGCTACGGCGGACGCCCTGCCATGGACGAACACCGCACGATGCAGCAACTCATGCCGCGACTCGTGGTGGCCACGCCCGGACGGGCTGCCGACCACTTGCGCAAAGGCAACCTGCGGGGTGAGGAGTTCCAGACGCTCGTCATCGACGAATTCGACAAGAGCCTCGAACTTGGCTTCCGCGACGAGATGTCTGAAGTGATTGCATTATTGCCGCTGGTGGAGCAACGCATGCTACTCTCGGCGACAGACGCTACAGACATACCTCACTTCGTAGGCTCCGACTTCATGCGACTCGACTTCCTCGATGCCGATGACGAACGTATTTGCACGCATATCGTGCGCTCGCCCGAGAAGGACAAGCTGCATGCCCTCGACGCTCTGTTGCGTAGGGTGGGGCAGCAGCAGAGTGTGGTGTTCGTAGCCCATCGCGAGAGCGTGGAACGTGTTGCGTCATATCTTCGCCATGAAGGCTTCGCCGTAAGTGCCTACCACGGAGGCATGGAGCAACGCGAGCGCGAGCGACAGCTCTATCGCTTTGTGGGGGGCGCGGCATTGACACTCGTGTGCACCGACCTCGCAGCCCGAGGACTTGACATTCCTGCCGTGGCACATGTCATACACTATCACCTTCCAGCTACGCCCGACGTCCTCACACATCGTAACGGACGCACGGCGCGATGGGACCGGCAGGGCGACGCATGGCTCCTGACAGGGCCGGAGGAGCAAGCCCCGGATTTCTGCCTGACAGACAGTAGCGTACATGCAGACACACCGCTGTTTCCTGCTGGCGATGCCACTCATGCTGCACCTGTCCCCAAGCCTCTCTGGGCATCTCTATACATCGGTCGCGGCCGCAAGGACAAGATCAGCCGTGCCGATGTCGTAGGCTTCCTCTCGAAGGTTGGAGGCCTCGCGCGCGACGAGCTCGGACGGGTGGATGTGGGCGAACATTGGGCCTACGCCGCCGTGGCAGCAGTGCGCCTACGGGATGTCCTTGCGCGCACACGCGGACAGAAAATCAAGGGACAGCGAACACTCATAGAACCCACAAAGCCGTGACAAACGGCTTTTTTTGTGCAATAATGTTAAGTTTTTATGCTTTTCGCTTGTCATGTCATGAAAAAGACGTAAATTTGCGGCATCAAAAAGAATTAAAACATATCCTCTTTAACCCATAAACACATGAAGAAGTACAATTTCAACGCTGGCCCCAGCAAGCTCCCCCGCGAGGTGATGGAGGCCACCGCTGCCGCATGCCTTGACTTCGAGGGCAGCGGCCTCTCGCTCATGGAAATGAGCCATCGTGCCAAGAATTTCCAGCCCGTAGTGGATGAGGCCGTCGCATTGTTCAAGGAACTGCTCGACATACCCGAGGGCTACAGCGTACTCTTCCTCGGAGGCGGCGCCAGCCTGCAGTTCTGCATGGTGCCATATAACCTCCTGGAGAAGAAGGCCGCATACCTCAACACCGGCGTCTGGGCCACCAAGGCCGAGAAGGAAGCCAAGCTCTTCGGCGAGGTTGTGGAGGTGGCTTCGAGCAAGGACAAGAACTTCACCTACATCCCCCGCGAGTTCACCATCCCCACGGATGCCGACTACTTCCACATCACCACCAACAACACCATCTACGGCACCGAGCTGCTCAAGGATCTCGACAGCCCCGTACCCATGGTGGCCGACATGAGTTCGGACATCTTCTCACGCCCCATCGATGTTAGCAAGTATGGCATCATCTACGGCGGAGCACAGAAGAACCTCTCCATGGCAGGCGTGACATTCGTCATCGTCAAGGAAGACATCCTGGGCAAGGTGAGCCGACCCATACCCACCATGCTCAACTATAAGACACACGTCAGCAAGGGCAGCATGTTCAACACACCACCCACGGTGCCCATCTACTGCGCACTGCAGAACCTCAAGTGGATCAAGAAGCAGGGTGGAGTGAAGGAGATGGAGCGCCGCGCCATTGAGCGTGCCGAAATCGTTTATGGCGAGATTGACCGCAACAAGCTCTTCGTGGGCACGGCACAGGAGGACAGCCGCTCGCGCATGAACATCACATTCGTGCTAAAGCCCGAGTATCAGGAGCTGCAAGACGAGTTCCTGGCCTTCGCCACCGGCAAGGGCATGGTCGGCGTGAAGGGACATCGCGATGTCGGTGGCTTCCGTGCCAGCTGCTACAATGCCATGGACCTCGAAGGAGTCAACGCCCTCGTGGCTTGCATGAAGGAGTTCGAGAAGCTCCACTAATCAGCAAATCAACATTAGGACTCTTCCCGCCACACACCATGTGGGGGAAGCAGTCCTATTTTTCTTATATACTTTCTACTACACAAAATGGCTAAAGTTTTAATTGCAACAGAAAAGCCTTTCTCGGCCATCGCCGTGAAGGGTATCAAGGAGGTCTTCGATGCCGCTGGCTACGAGACGGTCCTGCTTGAGAAATATACTGATAAGGCACAGCTCTTGGAGGCTGTAGCCGACGTGGATGCCATGATTATCCGCTCGGACAAGGTCGATGCCGAGGTGCTCGACGCTGCCAAACAGCTGAAGATAGTTGTGCGCGCAGGTGCCGGCTACGACAACATCGACCTCGCCGCAGCTACGGCCCACAACGTGGTGGCCATGAACACCCCTGGCCAGAACGCCAACAGCGTGGCCGAGCTCGTCTTTGGACTGCTCGTCTATGCCAAGCGCAACTTCTTCAACGGTACCAGTGGCACCGAGCTCAAGGGCAAGCGCCTCGGCATACTGGCCTTCGGCAACGTGGGCCGCAATGTGGCACGCATAGCCAAGGGCTTCGACATGGAGGTGCTGGCATACGATGCCTACTGCCCCGCCGACGTCATAGAGGCCGCTGGCGTGAAGGCCGTGGCATCGCAGAACGAGCTCTTCGAACAGAGCGACATCGTATCGCTGCACATCCCTGCCACTGACGAGACTAAGCAGAGCATCAACGCAGCCCTCGTGGGCAAGCTGCCGAAGGGGGGCATACTCGTCAACACTGCCCGTAAGGAGGTCATCGACGAGCCGTCGCTGCTGCAGCTCATGGCCGAGCGCACAGACCTGAAATATGTCACCGACATCAAGCCCGACGCCGATGCCGACTTTGCTGCATTCGAGGGCCGCTACTTCGCCACGCCCAAGAAGATGGGCGCGCAGACCGCCGAGGCCAACGTCAATGCCGGTATCGCCGCAGCTCACCAGATAGTAGATTTCATCGAGCGCGGCATCACGAAGTTCCAGGTGAACAAATAGGTTGAGTCATGGCTAAGATAAAACCCTTCCGTGGCCTGCGCCCGCCCAAGGAGCTGGTGGAGCGCGTGGAGTGCCGCCCCTACGATGTGCTCGACAGCGACGAGGCGCGCGCCGAGGCCGGCGACAACGAGATGTCGCTCTACCACATCATCAAACCCGAGATAGACTTCCCCCTCGGCACGAGCGAGTATGACCCGCGCGTGTATGAGCGCGCTGCCCAGAACTTCCAGAAGTTCCAGGACAGAGGATGGCTCGTGCAGGACGACCGCGACCACTACTACATCTACGCGCAGACCATGCAGGGCCGCACACAGTATGGCCTCGTAGTGGGAGCATACGTCGAGGACTACATGAACGGCGTCATCAAGAAGCATGAGCTGACGCGCCGCGACAAGGAGGAGGACCGCATGAAGCACGTGCGCGTTAACAACGCCAACGTGGAACCCGTCTTCTTCGCCTATCCCGACAACGCCGTGCTCGACAAGCTCATCATGCGCTATGCCGCCACCGAGCCGGAGTACGACTTCATAGCACCCATCGACGGCTTCCGCCATCAGTTCTGGGTCATCAGCGACGAGGCCGACATCAATACCGTCACCGCCGAGTTCGCCAAGATGCCGGCACTGTACATCGCCGACGGACACCACCGCTCGGCGGCCGCCGCACTCGTCGGAGCAGAGAAGGCACGCCAGAACCCCAACCACCGTGGCGACGAGGAGTACAACTACTTCATGGCCGTGGCGTTCCAGGCGTCGCAGCTCACCATTCTCGACTACAACCGCGTCGTCAAGGACTTAAATGGCTTGTCGAGCCAAGAGTTCCTCGACGCTCTCGCACAGGACTTTACCATCGAGGACAAAGGCACGGACATATACAAGCCACAGCGTCTGCACGAGTTCTCGCTCTACCTCGACGGCCACTGGTTTGCCCTCACGGCAAAACCCGGCACCTACGATGCCAACGACCCCATCGGCGTGCTCGACGTCGATATCTCCTCGCGACTCATCCTCGACAAGGTGCTCAACATCGGCGACCTGCGCTCGAGCAAGCGCATCGACTTCGTGGGCGGACTGCGAGGGCTGGGCGAGCTGAAACGACGTGTCGATAGCGGCGAGATGCGTGCCGCACTCGCGCTATATCCTGTCACCATGCAGCAGATCATGGACATCGCCGACTCTGGCAACATCATGCCGCCCAAGGCCACGTGGTTCGAACCCAAGCTGCGCAGCGGACTCGTTGTGCATAAGCTCGACTGATGACCGACACATATCTCACCATCACCGCCCCCGCAGAAGGGCAATATACGGAGAAGCGAAGCAAGTTTCTTGCCTTCGCTTTTCCCGTCGGTGGGGTAGAGGAGGTGAAGGAACTCGTGGAGGCACACCAGAAGCGCTATTACGATGCCCGTCACGTGTGCTATGCCTATATGCTTGGATTCGACCGAGCCACATTCCGTGGCAACGACAACGGCGAGCCCAGCGGCACAGCCGGCAAGCCCATCCTGGGGCAGATCAACAGCAACTGTCTGACCGACGTGCTCATCATCGTAGTGCGCTACTTCGGAGGCGTGAAGCTCGGCACAAGCGGCCTCATACAGGCATATAAAGCCGCTGCAGCAGAGGCTATCGCTGCTGCCACCGTCGTGGAGCGTACCGTGGATGAGCAGATAGACATAGCCTTCGAGTATGCGCTGATGAACCAGGTGATGCGCATCGTCAAGGAAGAAGGACCGGCCATCGTGAGCCAGAGCTTCGACAACGACTGCACCATGACGCTCGCCATACGCGCCTCGCTAATGCCACGGCTGCGTCAGCGGCTGGAGAAGACCGAGGGGGTAGTCGTAAGATCTGAAAACCTATAGACCCGATTCACAGAACCCACCCTAACACATTACCATTATGCTAACAACAATTATCATCGTGGCGCTGGTCGCCATCGTCTTCTTTTGGTTCATCACCACACAGCGCGAACTGGTAAGGCTCGACGAGCTATGTAAGAATGCCCTCAGCCAGATCGAGGTGCAGCTCAACTCCCGCTGGGATGCCCTCGTAAACCTCGCAGGAGCTGCCCGCGAGATAGCGCAGAAGGAGAGTGACACCATCATCAAGACCATCGAGGCCCGACGCCCCTCTGCCGTCAAGACGGCTGAGGATGTCAACGCCTCTCAGAGTGGCTTTGCCGAGGTGATGAGCCGACTCATGGTGCTCACAGAGAATTATCCTGAATTCAAGTCGCATCCTCTTTATGTCAGTCTCATGAAGGACATCAACGGCTACGAGGACAAGGTGCGCATGAGCCGCATGGTCTATAACGACAGTGCCACGAAGCTCAACCGCTACGTGCGCCAGTGGCCGTCGAGCATCATTGCCGGAATGCTGCACTTCGACATCGTGGAGTACCTCAAGATTGACAACGAAGCCAAGCGTCAGGCACCCAACCTCTTCCCCGGACAGAACATGGGGACAACCGTGCCGCAGGTATAACGCGACACTTCTTGACAAAACGAGATGAATATGAGAAAGCTTTTATCCTCTCTTGCCCTCGCCTGTGCTGCAGCGTTTCCTGCTGCTGCACAGCACTCTCTCGACACGCTGGAAATATATGTCTTACTCAACCGCGACGGCTCTGCCTACGTGGAGGAGCAGCGCAACATGTATGCTGGTGCCGACGGAACGGAGTGCTACATCAGGATGTACAACATGGGTGACATGGAGGTCAGCGACCTGGAGGTGTGGGAGAAAGGCATCACTGACGACGGCCGCGACACCACCATCACATACGTCAACGATGGAGTCTGGGACATCAACCGCACGCGCACACAGAAGACCTACCACTGCGGTATCAACGAGGTGGCCGAGGGACTGGAGATGTGCTGGGGGCTGGGAGAGTCTGGACGCCATAAGTACTACGTCAGTTACACCCTGAAGGGTCTCGTCAAGGGCTATTCTGACTTCGACGGGTTCAACCACAACTTCTATCAGGCCGACAACCCCACGGCCGACTACGCCCGCGTGGTGATACGCTTGGGCGAGGACTATCGCCGCTATATGGCTCAAACGGCCGACTCACTCTTCGAGATACCCCGGAGAGAGAAGAACTGCAACGTCAGCGGCAGGTTGCTCACTATCGCCGACAAGGTGGACACCTCTCTCGTGGAGCGCTATTCTTTGGTGAACATGTACGTCGAGGAGGATACCCTCTGCCACGACACGGCGTCGATATGGGCCTTCGGCTACTATGGCAACATTATCTTCAGCAACGGATTTGTCGTGGCAGAGACAGACCGAAGCATGAGTCAGGGCGACAAGATGATTGTGATGTGCCGCTTCAAGAAGGGGCTTTTCTCACCGACACTCACCTATCCTGACCAGACCTTTGAGAAAGATGTCAGGGAACTGGCATTCATAGACAGCGACTATCCTCTCGACGATGACGGCAGCGGAAGCACGTCATCGCTCTTCGGTGGCGACACCACCCCATTATGGGAGCGCATACTCTACATGGTACTAGGCGTTGTGTGCTGTGTGGGCCTGCCATTGTTCTTTATCATCTATGCACTCTTCGGCAGTAAGATTAGCGAATGGATGGACCGCCGGCGCGTGCGCCGGCTCCTCAAGGGCGCTCCCAAGTACTACAATGAGCCGCCACTCGGCGGACAGCTCATAAAGTCACGACGCATCCTCCGTGCCATGGAGAGCAGTGTCGATACCTCAGAGATGAAACTCATCGAGGCATTGGTGCTGAGACTCATCGACAAGCAACTCATCACTCTCGTGCACGAGCAGAATGCCAAAGGCGAGGTCAAGCAACTCTTCCGAATTGAGGAACCTGCCCTGGCAGAAACCGTCCTGTCTGCCGAGAACGTTGACAACAGCCTCCTCAAACAGCTACACTCGCTGCTCTATAAAGCTGCCGGCAGCGACTTCCTCCTACAGCCGTCCGAGCTCAGACAGATGGCCGAGGACGAGCCGCTCACCGTCCGTCCGTTTGCACAGTGCCTGCGCAGTATCAACGAGAGAAAGCTGCAACCCGAACAGATACGCAAGGACGAGGCCCAGCAGGTGTTTGGCTTCTGGAACTATCTCAAGGACTTCTCGCTCGTCGGCGAGAGGGCATTGCAGGAGGTGGCGCTCTGGAAAGAATACCTCACCTTTGCCACGCTCTTCGGCATTGCCGAACAGGTGCGTGATGACATGAAACGTCTGGCACCAGACCTTAAGGTGTTCGACCAACTCACCCGTGACATTGTGGAGAATACGAATACGGCCGTCATCTACAACTCCCTGTCGTCCAGCATCATGTATGCTGCACGTCGCACTGTCAACTATGAGACCGTTTCTGAGCGCATTGCCCGCAGGGAGCGCGAAGCCCGTTGGGCTCGTTCCAGCGGTGGCGGCGGTCGTTCCAGCTACGGCGGCGGTGGCGGCTTCAGCGGTGGCGGCGGCAGTGGCGTGCGCTGAGGCTTGACTCGCACGATGTCCTCTTCTGCTGAGAACAGTAACATCATAGAACACACCTGTAGCATCATAGAACGCACCTGTAGCATCACGACCGATGGAGACGACAGAGAATGTCAAGCCGCATCCATTGATAGCGGTTATACCTGTGGCAGTGCTCATATCTTTTCTGACAACGGTGATAACGCTGTTTGGCAGCGACTCGCTGAGCGGTGGCAGTCAGATAGCACTGCTCATGGGCATGGCGGTATGTGTGTCGCTCTCCATGACCGTCTATAATGTGCCTTGGCAGGCTTTCGAACGCCAGATCAAGGCCACGATAGGCGAGGTGAGCATAACGCTTCTCATACTGCTGTGCGTAGGCATGCTTGCAGGCTCGTGGATGATAAGCGGCATCGTACCCACGCTGATATATTATGGCGTGCAGATGATGGTTCCGCAGTTCTTCCTCGTCTCGGCATGCGTCATCTGTGCCTTGGTGTCGGTGCTCTCCGGCAGCTCATGGACAACGATAGCAACCATCGGCGTAGCACTCCTGGGCATAGGACACGCCCTGGGCATCTCTGAGGCCTGGACGGCAGGGGCCATCATCTCCGGAGCTTACTTCGGCGACAAGCTGTCGCCACTCAGCGACACTACCATCCTGGCATCGTCGGCCACGGGCACCGACCTCTTCGTGCACATACGCTACATGATGCTCACCACGATACCGACGTTCCTCATCGCCATGGCCATCTTCTTCGCTGCCGGCATAAGTCAGGGGGCAGAGGCACAAGTTCAGGTGGGAGAATACATCGAGGGCCTGTCACGAACGTTCAACATCTCGCTGTGGACACTCCTCGTGCCTCTCATCACCGGCGTGCTGATAGCCAGGCGCGTACCTTCACTCATCGTGCTCTTCGCATCATCAGTGATGGCATGCCTCACTGCCCTTATCCTACAGCCGCAAATCCTCTGTGAGGTGGCTGGGGGCGGTGACATCACCGCCGGAACCATGACTCGGGGGCTTGCCATAACCTGTTATGGAGCTACGGCTGTCGATACCGGCTCGTCGGCTCTCAACGAGCTCGTAGCTACGCGCGGCATGGCGGGAATGCTCAACACCATCTGGCTCATTCTCTGTGCCATGTGTTTCGGGGCTGCCATGGTGGCCAGCGGTATGGTGCAGAGCATCACAGGCGTCATCATACGCCTCATCCGCAACAGGGTAAGCCTTGTGGCATCAACCGTCGGCACAGGGATCTTCATGAACATCACCACCGGCGACCAGTTCATATCCATAGTACTTACGGCGGACATCTTCAAGGATGTCTATCGCAGGCAGGGCTATGAGTCACGCCTGCTGAGCCGCACGACAGAGGATGCCGCCACGGTGACATCCGTCCTCATCCCGTGGAACACGTGCGGCATGACACAGTCCACGGTGCTCGGCGTATCTACGCTCACATATCTGCCGTACTGCTTCTTCAACCTGCTGAGCCCGCTGATGTCGGTGATCGTTGCCGCCATCGGATGGCGCATAGTGAAGACAATGCCCGGACTCGACGAAAATGCATAAACCACCGCTACAAGACATCATTTCTCAAAACATAACCCTCTATATATTTCAGGTATGTAATCTGCTCCTGCCGAACCACGCCCTCGTGAAGCGCCATCCTCCCTTGCCGTCCTTACCCATGCGCAGACGGAAGTCACAGACCTCTGTCCCGCTGCGGCGCGATGGCAGGAGCTGATAGCTCACTCTGATGCGGCCCGTGAACACGGTCCTGTCACCATCTGTGCTTACCTCCACCGACAGCGTCTCTATCTTGTGGAAACGCACATTCCCTGCAATGATGAACTCCGGCCTTGATGCCGTGTGGCCGCCGTGAGTTGCCTGGAAGGAGCCGGCAAGGTTGTCATCCTGCCACACCTGGTCGCGCCTCACCATGGCTTCCATGAACGCGCGGCAGTCCGTGAGCAGCCGTTGCTCCAAGGCATGCTGTCTCTCCTCCCGCAGCTCTGCGCTCAGTGAGCGCATCCCCATCCGTTTCCAGTCGGGCACCACGGTAGCCTCTTTCGGCCTTACGGCAAAACTCTCTCCGCGCCGTCCGTCGGCAGTTACCGCCTGATAGCCGACGCCCTTGTCCGCTGCCACCAGAACACTGTCGCCCAGGAACCCCTGCACGCGGCTCTGACGGTTGCCCTCCTCCTTGTTGATGAGCACATTGTCCGAGACTACGATGTGGTCGTTATAGTGTGTGCCGTCCTTGCTCAGATAGATTATCATGGCATTCTGCCGGTCACGCAGATAGAACTCATCGTGTTGCTTCTCCACCTCGATTCCAGCCAGCGTCATGAATTGCGGAAAGCGGTTGTAAGTCTGTCCGCTGACGGCATCATAGTACATACATCCTCCGTCCTGAGACCGTTCTATGAAGATGTCACCATCCACGCTAACCTCACCTTGCAGCCTCAGCCTCATGTCCTGTCCCTCGCTGTCGATAACCGTCGTGATGCCGGTTCCCTGTCCTTCATACTGCGCCAGCGCATAGTACTTGGAGTGTCGCAGCTGCTGCACCCTGCAGAACTGCGGCGCGCACGTCACATGCCCCAGCCGCATGATGCCGAAGCACCCATGCTGCAGGAACACCTCTATGCGCGTACGCTTCTCGCTGAACCGCTTGATATGCAGCATCTCCATGTTCACCAGCTCCTTGTCTGCCACCTCGTCACGGATAATCAGCGGCCTCTCCACGCCGTTCGCATCTCCCTTCCCAGATATTCTACCCTGGAACATCAGGTTCCAGTCGCGGTTGTCCGTCGGCAGCCCGAAGGTCTGGTACAGCCCCACCTGGTCCAGGATGGTAACGTAAGGTCTGCCCGGCGTGACCCGCATCCCGCGTCCCACCTGCTGCAGGTACTTCGACAGCGACAGCGTGGGGCGTGCCAGCTGTATGAACTCCACCTCCGGACAGTCGAAACCCTCCGAGAAGATATCCACGTTAATTAAGACGTCTATTCCACCCTCTCCATTCTTATCTTTTACTTCATCTATTACCTCATTTTTATCTTTTACCTCATCTTTCTCTTTTCTCTTATTCTCTTTTACTTCATTTTTCTCTCCTCTCTTTTCTCCTTTATATCTCCCTATCACCTCAGCCCGTTCCTTGGCCGGTGTCTTTGCATCAATCACGGCGCACCGCACCCCTTGTGCCGAGTAGTATTCAGCGATGTGCTGCGCGTGCGCTCGGTCTATCGCATATACGATGCCCTTTTTCCCGCGCGCATATATATTATAGGTATTGTACAGATGCTCTATGCTCTCTGGCACGTCCAGCACCGTCGCCATCTCCTTCGTCTGGTAGTCGCCGTCAGCGCCACGTTTCCGCAGTCCCTTCACCTTCTGCATCTCCTCGCTGTCCGGCTGCACGCTCACGTACTCGAAGTCACTCAGCCACCCCTCCCGGATGAACCACTGTATGTCCTTCGACTGCAGCAGCACGTCGAACAGATCCGTGAACGCCGTCCCGTCCAGCCGGCACGGCGTGGCCGTCAGCCCCAGGAACCTTGCCTTCGGCCACCTCTCCCACAGCGCCCTGTATGTCTTCGCCAGCGCATGGTGCGCCTCGTCAATCACCACCAACGACGGCTCCATCTCCACCTCGTCAATGTGTCTCGACAGCTTCTGAATACTCTCAACGACAACCGGCATTACACCCCCTCCCGACTCATTTTTCTCTGTTACCTTTTCATTTTTTATTTCCAAACGATTCAAGGTCTCCTGAATCTGTTGGATGAGTTCCCGCCGATGCGCCACCACCAGCACCCTGACATTCCCCTCTCTCAAGTCCCCGCTACGCGCCAGCTTTCTCCCCTCTCTTTTAGGAGAGGGGTCGGGGGAGAGGCTAGTTGAGGGGTCGGGGGTGAGGCTTCTCAACATCTCCGCAAGGAGGACCGTCTTTCCCGTTCCCGTCGGCATCTGCACCATGACACTCCTCTTCCCTTCCCGCCACGTTCTCTGCAGCCGGTCCAGCATCTCTATCTGATAATCCCGTAGTTCAATCATCATTTAACTGAATTATACATTAATCCATTTTGTTTAGATGCACTGTTTTTAGTGCACTTTCACAAAAATTTGCACCATTTATAGTGCATTATCGACGTTTTTATGCAGCCTGTCCAGCATCTTTCTTTCTGACATGATATCCTTATTATTTAACATTTTATATGGTTTAAACGATATAGAATTCCGCTATGGTCGGAATTTTCCGCGGAATTTTCCGCGTGCAACGGAATTTTCCGCGGAAAAAGTTTGCTGTCTGCGGAAAATGTACTACATGAG
Organism: uncultured Prevotellaceae bacterium; assembly: GCA_947167455.1. GTDB lineage: Bacteria > Bacteroidota > Bacteroidia > Bacteroidales > Bacteroidaceae > Physcousia. The sequence continues at coordinate 69,292 of CAMVIB010000004.1, forward strand.
CAGGGTGCAACCATATGTATTGAGATGTACGATGACCGCGTGGAGATTTCCAATCCGGGTGGTTTGCTGCCTTTGGTTGCCAAGGACTTCGGGCATCGCAGCCTGACACGCAACCCCCTTGTGTTTTCCCTCTTCACCCGTATGCACCTCGTGGAGCACATCGGTTCCGGCATCATGCGTATGCAGAAGGACATGCTCGAAGCCCAGCTCCCCGCACCGCAATTCTCTACCGAGGGTTTCTTCACCGTCACACTTAGCCGTCAACAGAAGGAGGACAATTCATCTTCCTATAACAATACTTCTGCAACCTTGACAGCCCTTCAACAACAAATGCTTAATCTCATGAGAGAGAATCCTTGTATTACAACCACTGAGCTTATGTCTGCTACAGGAATGAAAAAAACTGCGATTTATAGCAACATCAGGAAACTGAAAGACCTCAGGCTCCTCAGTCTGGATCCAGACGGGAGGTGGCACACCCCATAAAGTCGGGGATGCTCCAATGGATACGTCGTAAAGGATAACATATTTAACATCCTTCATTTCTCATCTCATATCTCCCGCAGTAATCGTTGCAAATATGTAGTATCTTCATAGGCAATTTGAGCTATTATTATCCCCATTTTCCAAATTTCTTATATGATTTTTGGATTCCATTCCAAATTTCTTATAAGATTTTTGGATTGTACTTCTTTCTAATCTGTTCATAAGGCCAATGCCAAATGCCCCGCCGCCTTTTCCAGCACATACCCCACAGCCACATACTGCGTCATCACGCCCGACAATATAGACGAGTTCCTCCTGCCCGCTGCCTCCCCAACCTTGCGCTCGGCTCTGCCGCTTCGCTCTGCGAAGAACCATTATTAGTGAGCGAGGCAGAGATAAGTCCTTTTTCTTTCTGACATGATTATTGTGCTATTTAAATTTTTATTTTATTTGTACTTTATTTGTACGCCTCCGTTTGAAAGCATACACCATAGGGTCATCCCTGTCCGGAATGACCTCTTTAACTAAGAAATAATGAAATCAGATTAACTAATAGAGCCCTGCCATATAAAGAGGTGATGCAGAGCCGTATTTATAAGTGGGTTCTATAAATTAGCTTTGGATTGCTCTTAGGTTATTTTCGAGCAGATTTTGCTTGATCTTTCAATTCTACCAAAGCTAACCAATGTGTTCCGTGATATAGCATGCAATCACAAAGGCTATATGTCGTTTCAGGAGTGGGGCGAATTACGATGTTATGGTCAAGAGGAACAAAAGCCACCTGATTAGCTTCAGGATTATCAACTACAGCATTCCATCCTTTCTGTTCACCTTCAGTTGTGACAAAAGCAGGGCGTCCATCCTGGATTCCGAAAAGAGATTCCGATATCATGGAGAGACCCGAATCCGGAGCAAATATATTAATCTCATTCATCCTCTAACTCCAATAAATCAGCGAAAATAGAATTCGATTCTTCGAGGAGAGCATTCAAATAATTACCATCCTCAGGCAATCCGGAAGGTAAGGCCAGAGTAGCGACACGACCATTTTCAGTAATTTGATATATAACAAATCCCCCCTCATCTATTGCACTCTCCAATGGGATAATCTTATTCAGTTTAGCCAATTTCGACTCATCATTACCAAACATCTTTTTCAACAATCCCGCCTTGGCAGCCAACGTGACATAGTCAAGGATATATGGACTATGGGTTGTCAGTATCAGTTCATTCCCCTCTACTTGATTGAATATGGACAAAAGATGAAGAAGGACAGACATCTGAGAAGAAGGATACAAGTTCTGTTCCATCTCCTCCACGATATTCCAGAAGCACACGTTTTCATAACGCTGGTTCAACCGCTGGATGAGAGCATTCCTAACTTCTTCTTTCAGATTCATTTTATAAATCGCCTCCACCTCCTTTTGCAATTTTTCTTTCTCCTCAGAGCTTAGTGGATGTGCAGTACCCTCTTTAATATGTTTAGCCAGATTACGAGTCACGAGGACGAGAGGTATGACAGATTGCAAACCACTGGCAGCTTCATGCACACGCACCTTGAAATCCTCGCCCTGCAACCATGCGATCTTATTCAACCGATCATATCGGACTCGAAAGCCATTAATGGGCAATGCCTGTTCCTCCCAAGCAGCCAAAGCTTTTCTGTACTCATCCTGCAACGTCATCAATGAAGGAGGAAGCCCGGCGATCTTCTCAGCATGTTCCACAGCAACCATGAAGTTACGTTCCGCAGGAACATACATTATTTTTGGCATCTTATAGTGCCCCTGCTTTTGAGGCTCTATTCCAACTTTGCCATCTTTGTATTCGATAGTAAAAGCCTCACCTTCATATTTAATATATGAATCAGTCTTGAAATAACTATCTATATAGTGGTACTTGCAAAACGTTGACTGGAAGCGATTATTGGCCATAACATAGTTAATGGATACCTTTTGGCGCACCAAAGCTTTCTCAATCCAGGAGAATGTTGATATCAGTTTGGTGATGGTACTTTTCCCGCTCCCCTGCTGACCACAAAAAATCGTCAGGGGTTTAATCGGTAATCTGGTGGAATCCGAAATAGGTCCAAAGTTTCGTATCGTAATTGCTCGCATTTCCTTCATTTTTTTGCAAAGATACTCCTTTATTCCCTTTCAACCGTTATGTTTTATCTCAAAAAAGTTAATCAACCGATACGACACAATCCTGTCGAACAAGTCTGTGGCCTCTTCTATATCAGCAGTGCTAATAGCCATGCCCTGCTCAGAAAACACTTTTTTGCAAGCATTTACTATCTTCTTCCGTATGTCGTACCACTTGTATTCCAAGATGTATTCTATCTACTAATTTCAACAGGTACAGCTTGCCCAACAGCTATTCTGACAGCATCATATATTTCAGTTTCACTTGTTTCAATACTGACGACAAGAGAGTATTTGATCCGATTGTGTACATTAGCTATTTTACGGTATTTCCACCATCCCTGCTGTGGATAAACACCTATCTCGTTACACTCTGCCAACTCGCGAGCTGTGCATTCGAACCAGTCAGACTGAAGGGTGCTCGTCCCTCTTAATTGTATTCCGACTTCCCACCGATCAGAATCATTCTTGCTAGATTCTGCCACTTGCTCTTTCATATTTTTACGGGCAATAAACTGCTCCCGCGTTTCACTTGGTGTTTTTACATCGAATGCAAGTCCAGCCGATGCTAGCCTATATTTATTATATGCACTTTTAAAACCAGGGGATGGCTCAATGTAATATGACAAAGTAACACGAAGTTTAACAGTTTCATCCTCCATCTGAAGAAGCAAATCCTTAGGCCAAGGCAGTGCGTAAAAGTGCATCTGGCGATAGGTCCCGTCGTCATTGAAGGGTATCAGTTCGTTTTCTACAATATACGTAGCATTGGTATCACTACTCACCATTGCACGCCGTTCATCGGGTACACCATAGCCACAATACTTCACAATGTCGGAAGGCTTATTGCTTAAGGTCTTCATCTCATCTGTCCACCGTGCGGAATGAGCCATTAATGCTCGCACCGAAAGGGCAGACAGTTCAGGATTTGCTGTCTTGATGCGGGCGGCCAAACGAGTAGCTAATGCCGTCGCTGCACTGGTCGCATTGAACTCCATCAGCGGTTCCTGGTTGAAGTCGGGACAAGTAGTGACAAGACTTAATTCCGGCAAGGCTGTGTTACCAAGTACTGGATGTGTGCCCAAATTGCCACCTTCCATTACAATGTCAGGCTTGATGGCATTACGTCGCCACATCCAACTGGTACGAGTAAGGGGCGAAATGCCCTCAGGTGGTGCTATAGCAGAGAAGCCGGCACGCTGACATACGGCACGACGGGTATAGGCACCGACGATTAATGCATTTTGAGACTGACCTGGTGACTGTATAGAAGAGTTGACTAATGAGGTCGTATAATCTGCAGCATCTATATCGTTTTGATTAGTATTGCCTGCAGATACTACCATTAGGCGGTCGCAGCGACCATCATTATATAAGGCATTATCGATAGCTGCAGACCATGAGGATGGACTACCATCGTTACGCTCGTGTTCTTCCGTTACAGCCATACATGTTATCTGGGCTCCCAAATGATCTGCCACTTCAATGGCATCACTGGTTATCTTCCCGTATAGCTGTTTATCATTAGCAACCTGTGAAAGAATCTTGATGGAAGCTAAGCCATGATTGATTTCCAAATGGTCGCGACGTCCCATAAAGCCAGAAAGATCACCATACTCCACGAGACCAGCCATACCTGTTCCATGATCGCCTTCGTGGAATACATTAGTATTTGGTAACACCGTGGCACGTCGGGCATCAGGAAGCAATCCCTGCAATAGCGGATGACCATTATTGATGCCACCATCGAGTACACCAACGATTACAGAATTGTCATTCTGCTGTACTATTACATCATCCATTATCAGTTGTTCCCACTCCCGTGCTTCTTCATCACTGTGTAAAAGTTCCGCAGGGTTGTAATAACGGCGAACAGCCTCAACTTCATCTAAAGAATAAGGAATGTCATTCAGCGCCTCTTTGGTAGCATTAACAAGTAGAATGGTCACATGCTCAAACTTAAGGGCTGTAGGCTGTTCCATGACAATACCCAATAGATTAAGCACATGTTTGGCATCGTCTATACGGGCATCGTCTGTGACATCAAGCCAAAGTTCAAATGTCTCAGAATGATTTGGCAGCAACTCATCATACTCGTTCTTGTCTGGGAATAAGGATCGGATGGTAGCCTGTGATACACTCTCAATAGAATTGATGAGTTTTTGATTGTGCGGTTTCGCGCCTTCAGCAACAGGCTCTTGGTATTTATCCAGTTTCTTAGTCAACCAGCCGCGTTTCTCTACAGGTATATAGAGTGAGGCAACAGAGGTATCTTCGTTATCGGCACTCTTATTTACACACATCAACCGTGCCTCACGTTTACTATCTAAGCTAAAGAGAGGCGGATTCTTGCCCTTCAACTCCACATCAAGATAGACACCGCCAGCAACAGGGAGATTAGCTTCCTGACGCACCTCCAACTGACGCAAAACCGCATCTATACTACTCTCATATTGGTGACGGAGAGAGTTTCCGTGTTCCTGCACATCTCGTTGAGGAAGTGGAGATGGTTTTATCTTAGGTGGATAAGGGGTGAACTCAATGGAATCAGCGCCTCCCTCGTGAAGAAAAATGTGTGAATGGTCTGCCATAAGTATGCGTTATGCCAATTTGCGTCCTTTAATAATAGAAGATAGCAGACTCGCGTCTATCTTCTTGCCATATAATACTGCTTCCTTACGAGCATCAGCACATATCATCTTTATCTCAGCATGACTCATGCCGCTGAAATACCCAGTCAGAGACTCGGGATCGATATCTTTGACTCGGCAAAGTTCGCGCCTTAAAATTTCGGATATCTCGGCACGTTCTGGCAATGAATACTCTATCGTGTCATCAAATCGACGAAAAAGTGCCTTGTCAAGAGCTGATATATTATTGGTGGCGGCCACAATGATACTGCCAGAATGATCATGCTCAAGGAGCTGAAGAAATGTGTTCAAAATGCGACGCTGTTCGCCAACTTCATTATCGAGCCCACGTTGTGTCCCAATTGCATCAAATTCATCGAAAAGATAGACGGCTGGTGTAGAATAAATGGCATCGAACACCCGTCCCAGCTTCAAACCGGTCTCGCCCATAAACTTCGTGACAACTTTGTCGGTACGGACAACTATGAAAGGGAGGTTTAGCTCAGAGGCCAATATCTCGGCTGTCATCGTCTTACCGGTACCAGAGGCACCATAAAGAAGTATTTTGCGACGGTTTTCAAGATTATACTTATGCAATTTGTCTTGTTCAATATACTCCTTGATGATTCGTTCTACTTTTTTCTTAATCTCAGAAGAAACTATCAAGTCTTTTAAACGATACTGTTTGTCGCATACCATAAACAATTCTGACAATTCGCTGTTGACCTGTGTTATCTTCAAGACGGGCTTTGTTGGCTTGGATGATATAGCCTCGTGAATAGATGCGGCTGACTGGGTATGACCAGCTTTCGCTTCAGCTGCAGAAATTTGCAGAGCCACGCGACGGAACATCTCGTCGTCATTATTCACATGACTACGAATCAATACTATAAGTTGTTCTGTCTTAACCATAACGACAAAATTTTGTTTTGCAAAATTACAACTTTTAATTGACTTGCTTGCAGGGAGAGTGCCGAATAAAACAACCAGACGGAAAATTTAACTCTTTTTATAATTTCGACCACCAATAGGAGACCTAAGGGATACCTAAGGAACACCCAAGGAGGATGTAAGGATGAACTACTTCACTTCGTACCTATCCACCTGCTCGCCTTTGAGAGCACGCACGATGCGGCTGCACGCCTTGCCGTCGCCATAGGGGTTGACGGCCTTGGACATACGCTCGTAGGCGACGGAGTCGTCGAGAAGGGTGCTGACTTCGCTGACGATGAGGTCGTGGTTGATGTCCACGAGGTGGACGGTGCCGCTCTTGAGGGCTTCGGGACGCTCGGTGGTGTCGCGCATCACGAGGACGGGCTTGCCCAAGCTGGGGGCCTCTTCCTGAATGCCGCCGCTGTCGGTGAGGACAATGGTGGATTTCTCCATCAAATAGATAAACTCCAGGTACTGGGGGGGCTTGATGAAGAAGAAATTGCTATACTTGGTGAGGTCTTCGCCGAACACCTCGTGGATGGGCCTGCGCACGTTGGGATTGAGGTGCATCGGATAGACAAAATGTAAGCACTCAATTGATTCTGGAGTTCTTCGAAGTGTCGAAGCGAGCAAGCTCGAGCGCTTTGAGGTATCAAAGCGACCGGAGGTCGAGCGCTCCAAGTATGGAGCGACCAAAGGTCGAGCGCTTTATACAAAGGGCTTTCGGTCTTTGAGATAGAATCTTGTTTAGCTAAATTTTAACTGTTTTAATTTCATTGAATATCGGCTGCGTTCGGCATATCTAAAGCGAGCTTTGCTCTGCGCTCATTTGCACGATATTTGTATGCATCCAACCCCTTTTCCCATGAGCCGTCTTCAGACTCGCCTTACTCCCGCTCGGCTCGAAGAGACGCTTCTCAAGACTCACTTCGTTCGCGCTCGGCTCGAAGAGACGCTTCTCAAGACTCACTTCGTTCGAATGAGCGAGCAAAGCTCGAGCGGATACTTCAAGAATGAGCGAGCAAAGTTCGAGCGGATACTTCAAGCGCTCGATCTTGTCGCTTCACACTTGAAGAAAGGTACTGAATCTATCTGAGAACGCCTAAAAAGGGGTTGGATGCTTACTGAACGAAACTATTTCCCCACCCCCGCTTTCTTCATCGAAAGCTCTTTCTGTGCCAATGCCCGCTTTTCCTCGGTCGTTATGATGCCGGTAATAGTATGCACCAACTGGAAGATCGTGGTAACCGATTCTTCCGTAGGGCATCCTCTGCCACGTTTGTTCGCATATATTCTAAATGCACGGTCGAAAGCGGTCTGGATGTTCTTGAGCAACACGTCAAACAACTCTTCAGTTATTTCCTTTGCATCAGGATCATAGCTTATTATTACTGTCCGCTAAACATTTCCCTTATGGAAAAATTTAGGGCTGAAACCT
>CAMVIB010000005.1 GCA_947167455.1 uncultured Prevotellaceae bacterium
TTGGGCTTCAATGAGTTGGGATAGATATAACAATGTTTAGCGGACAGTAATAATACGTAATATCCTCACAGGCAGGGGTGAAGTCCTGCTGACTTCACCCCTGCCTGTAGTCTTTCCACCCCCTGCGGGGTTACTCCTGAAACTTGAAATGGGTTTACTTTCCGGTCTCGGTGTTGCCGTAGCCATAACCGTAGCCGTAACCGTAGCCGTAGCCATACTTGTGACGCTCAACCTTGCTGTCGTTGAGCACGATGCACAGGTGTTTGAACTTCTCCTCCTGATAGAGGCGTTCGAGCTCTGGGAGGTAGCGTCTGTCAATCTTTCCCTCGCGCATGACATAGAGTGTCACATCGGCCACGCGGTTGACGATACCTGCATCAGCCACTGCGAGTGCCGGGACGTTGTCAATCACGATGTAGTAGTAGGTCTTCTTCAGCTCCTCGATGCACTTTTCCAAGCGGTCACTCATGAGCAGTTCGGCAGGATTGGGCGGTGTTACGCCGGCGGGCAGCATGTCCACGTTCGTCTCCGGGTCTTCGGTGACAATGAGGTGTTTAAGGTCGTCGGTGGCACCGCTGAGGTATGCCGTCAGTCCGTCGCGTCTGATGTTTCCGGAGAGCTTCGACTGTGTGCGCTTGCGTATGTCGGTGTCTATGAGCAGCACCCGCTTGCCCGTCATGCCGAGTGTCGCGGCGAAGTTGCGTGACACGAAGGTCTTGCCCTCGCCCGGCGTGGTAGAGGTGAACATGATGACGCGTGCGTCTTTGTTGACGAAGGTGAGGCTGAACCTGAGCATGCGGAACGCCTCGCTGAGGGTGTCGTCCTTGTGTTCACCCACGATGATTTCGTTGTCCTTGATGCCCTCTTTGCGGTGCGGGATCTCTCCGAGCACAGGTATGTTGGTGAATTGCTCGATGTCCTTACGTCCTCTGACGTTGACGTTGAGGAGGTTCTTGATGTGGAAGTATGCGAATGGCAGCACGATTCCTATTAGCAGCGCCACGAGCATGATGATCCTCTTACGTGGTGCTATGGGATGGTTGCTGCCGAATGGAGTCTCCACGACGCGTATGTTGGCCTCTGTGATGGCGAGCTGTAGTGCTGTCTCCTCGCGTTTGTTGAGCAGGTATGTATAGAGCGTCTCCTTGATGCTCTGCTGACGTGTGATGTCGAGCACCTGTTTCTCCTTCTGCGGCACGGCGCTTATGTTCGAGCTCAGCCCTGCCTCTTCCTCCTTGGCACGTTGCAGCTGCACGTTGAGTGCCGAGAGGTGTGCGCCTGTCGATGAGATGATGGTCTGTCGCATGTTGGCGAGATCTACCTCGAGCTGCTGCACCTGCTGGTTGTTCTCTCCTGCACCTTCCACGAGTCTGTTGCGGCGCAGCATGGCCTCGTTGTAGCGTTGTATCTGGCTGAGGATGCCGGCGTCGGCGATGCTCAGGGTCGGTATGAGGTTGCTCTCGTTGGCGTTGTTGCGCAGCTCGTCGAGTAGGAACTGCACCACTGCTACCTGACTCTCGAGCTGTATGCTGCGCTGTCGGGCAGCGCTGCTCTGCTGCAGATATACTGCTGCATCCTGTTTGACATCGACGACCCGGTTCGTCTGTTTGTACTCGGCCAGCGCTCCCTCCACGGCGCTGAGCTCCTCGGTGATGAGCGATATGCGCTCGTCGATGAAGTCGGCAGTGGATTTTGCTATGCGGTTCTTGTCGTCGATGATGCTCTTGCGATATGCTTCGAGCACGGCGTTGAGGATGTCTTCGGCGCGCTTGACGTTGGTGTCGGCGTATGTTATGCTCACGAGTGTGCTCTCCTTGTTGAGCTCGCTGGCGCTGAGGTTCGAGCCGTAGGCGTTGGCGGCGGCTTCGATGGTGGTGTGTGTGACGTTGATGGTCTCTCCCTCGAAGAGGTGGAACGTCTTCTTCTCGGGCAGTATGGTGATTTGTCCGAAGGGCAGCTTCACTGCCTTGCCTAACTCGCACAGCCTGTCATACTCGACCGGGCCTTCTGCGGTCTGTATGTTGGAGATGCGCACGTTGTTGCCTTCGATGGTGGCGTCGAAGCTCACGGGGCGTTCTGTCTCCTCGGGCTCGAAGCGCACTGTGAAGGGCCTCTCGTCGTAGAGTGAGATGCGCTGCATGCGTTGTTTGTAGCTGTAGTTGACGTCGAGGCGCAGGTTGCGCACCACCTCCTTCATGATGACGTGGCTCTGCAGTATATATACCTCGTTCTGCACGCTCGACCCCATCATGACGCCGTTGAGCTGCATGAGTGCGTCAGTGCCGCCTCGCGACGTGCGTCCGCCGGTGCTGCTGCTGCTCGCGTCATCTTTGACGAGCATGACGGCCGTCCTCTGATAGACATTGGGCTTGGTGGCGAGATAAAGGTATCCCAATCCCATGCATACTATGGTGGAAACGATGAACCATTTCCAGTTGTAGATGAAGATGTCCAGAATGTCACGCAGCGAGAGCATGTCCTCGATTTCGTCTTGCGACTCAAAATCGGTAATCGTGTTTTGGTTTTTGTTAGCCATGATTATCATTAAAAAAGCGCACAAAGTTAGTGAAAAAGTTTCATCCGACAGGCTAAAAGGGGCAAGTTTTTACTTTTTTTATGTAAAAAGTTGGTGGGATGGCCGAAAATGCATAACTTGCGGCCCTAAAATGGTCGTTATATGCGAAAACTGCTTTTCCTGATACTCGTCATCGTTGTCTTGCCATTCCTCGTCACGGCACAGAAGCAGACCATCCAACGAGGCAATGCGTCATACTATCACGATCGCTTACACGGTCGTCGTATGGCCAATGGCGAGCGCTACAACAAGGACAGCATGACGTGCGCCCACATGCGTTATCCTCTGGGCACATTGCTTCGTGTCCGCAACCTCACGAACGGCAAGGAGGTCGTAGTGCGTGTCACCGACCGCGGCCCTTACACTCGCAAGTTCGTCATCGACCTCTCGCGTGCTGCCGCCCGTAAGCTCGACATCATCCAGTATGGTTTCCGGCAGGTGGAGATAACGCCCTTTGTCCCTGGCAAGGTGCCTTACAAGTACGAGCCCTCGACCGAGAAGCCCGAGCTGGACCTTGGCTATACCACCGACCTTGCTATCGGTGCTCCCTACTGGCAGGACGACAGCATCTATCTTGCCAAGCACCGCTTGTCGCGCACAGAGGTGCCTCATCTGGACCCCGATACTCTCCAGGCCGTCGTGGAGGACGACACTACCCTTCGCCAGCGTGCCGTGGAGACTCGTCAGCAACGTGTGCCGCAGAAGGGTAGTGGCTCTGGCACGAAGCCACATCGTGGTTCATCAGACAGCGCCAACGCCAGAAGCCCGCGACCGCGATGACGACGTAGAGACCGTAGAGCGATGCCTTGAAGGGTATGTCCTTCAAGAAGTAGAGCCAGCACGACACGACATCCACTGCTATCCACACCAGCCACTGTTCGAGATACTTGTGTGCCAGCGCCCATATCCCTACGAGCGACAATGCCGTGGTGAAGGCATCGGCCACTGGGACGTTGGAGTCGGTGAAGTGCGAGAGCACATACCAGATGGCCGCCCACAGCCCTGCCGCTATCGCCATCCAGAGCATGGCGGTGCGCAGGGGTATGTGTGTTATGGCGACGTCGCCGCCGTCTGTGCCGGCAGCTTTCGTGCCGTCGGGGCTGCGATGGTTCCATCGCCACCATCCGTAGGCTGTCATGGCGAGGTAATAGAACTCCATGCCGCAGTCGGCATAGAGTCCTTTCTGAAAATAGAGCACTATGCCGAGCACCTGCATCACGGCCCCCACGGCCCACATCCAGATGCTGGCCCGGTACTCGAGCACGATGTATGCCAGCCCGAGCGCCGCTGTCGTAGCGTCAAGATAATTCATTGGTCAGAAACGTAATGCTATGCTTCCCATGGCGGTGAAGCCGGCCTGTGGTATGAAGCCTATCTGGTAGTAGCGATTGTCGTTAGTGTGTCCTGCGCTCTCGCAGATGGCGCTATATACCCACCCGCTTGCGGCATAGCGTGCGTTGAAGATGTTCGACAGGTTTGCGCCGAACACCACTTCCCGGAGCCCGAGTGTGCGCTGGCACGGCAGTGTATATTGCAGACGCAGGTTGGAAGTTGTGAATCCGGGCAGCGAGCGTTGACGGTTTGCCGTGTTGTCGAGGTACTGTCTCGAGACGTAGTTGGTGTGCCATGTGGCCTCGAATCCGCTCTTGTGTGCCCGCAGGAAGGCATTGAGTATGACGCTTGGCGAGAAAGCCAGCGTGGAGTTGTCGTAGTGTATGGTCTGTGTGCCGTTGTCCCAGTCCTCTACGACCTCGTCGAAGTCGAGGATGCGGTTCTGGCTCAGCGCGGCGTTGGCCTCCAGTGCCAGCCATGACGTGATGTCCACGCCTGCCGTCAGCTCTGCCCCTAAGCGGTAGCTGGTAGTGATGTTCGTGGTGAGCTTCTCGCCGATGTCGCTGTAGAGTCCTGTCTGTACAAACTGGTCGGAGTAGTACATCATGTAGAAGTTGGCTCCGGCGTGGAATCGCTGTCCTGCGTAGCGGTAGCCCAGCTCGTAGTCGAAGACCCACTCGGCCTTTGGCGCAGGGTATGAGCCGTTGTCGGTGAAGTTGTTGCGCTCGGGCTCGCGGTGGCTGATGGCCTCGCTGAAGTATGCCTCGTGGCCGTTGCGATGCCAGCTCACGCCGGCCTTTGGGTTGATGAAGTGGTAGTCCTTGTCGATGTCCAGCAGCTGGTTGTCGTAGCGGCCGCCGTTATCGTAGAACTTATCGTTGATGCCGTCGGTGGTGTAGCCCACGTGCCGATACTGGAGGTCGCCGAAGACCGACCATTCGGGGTCGATGGCGTAGGCAGCCTTCACGAAGACGTTGTGGTCGCCCTTCCTGGCCTTGCTGTCATAGTATGTGTAGCGTCCTGCCCCGTCCAGCAGGCTTGCCTCCAGCTCGGGGTTGGCGGCGTAGGTGATGTAGCCAAAGTGCTTACCCCAGAACTGCTGAAGGTTGAAGCCCATGCGCACATCCCATGCTCCGTGGCTGAAGTGTGCGTTTGCCAGCAGGCCGGCTGTGTGCTGTCCGAGACCTTTCTGCCGCACGAAGTCGTCCTTCTTCAGCGTCGTGCCGTCGGAGGTGGTGAAGTCGCCGAGTCCGAACTTCTTAAGCTTGTTCTGCGACCTGAACTCCTCGTAGTAGCCGTAGCCGTAGGTGTAGCGGGCAGTGGCGCCGATGTCCCATCGGTCGTTGATGTCCCATGCCAGTGAGAGCAGGTTGTGGTCTTGGTTGAAGTTGTCGGTGGTGCGTCGCCACGGCGAGCCGTCGCGCATCATGTAGCGTTGTGTGATGTAGTTGCCGTCGGCGTCGCGTGCGAAGTTGCCCTGTTCGTCATAGACCATTGTCTCGTAGAGCGTGTTGTACTTGCCGAGGCCGCGGTCATAGAGGTCTCTGTAGGTGCTTATGCCGGTCGCCGTGCCGTAGGTGCCGTCCATGATGCTGAGGTCGTTGTCGCCGGCTGTGACGCCGTTCCATGCCTGCCCTGTGTGCTCGTAGTTGCCGATGTTCTTGTAGCGCAGCGTGAGTCGTTCGTTGGGCATGAATGTCAGCCCTCCGTAGAACGAGCCCGAGCGTCCGTCCGTGCCGTGGACGAATCCGTCGGTCTGTGTCTGGTGCCATGCGGCATCCACGATGAGTTTGTCCCAGAGCAGGCCCGTCGATGCCGATGCCCCGTAGTTCATGGTGTTGTATGACCCGTAGCTGAAGTTGAGTTCTCCGCGTGGCGTCGGCGACGGTGTTGCCGAGCTCAGTGATATTGCTCCCCCGAAGGCTCCGTCGCCGTTGGTTGAGGTGCCTACTCCGCGCTGCACCTCCACGGAGCCGAGCAGCGCAGCGTATGAGTTCATGTTTGCCCAGAAGACACATTGGTCCTCGGGTGAGTTCAGTGGCACGCCGTCGAGTGTGACGTTGATGCGCGAGTCTCCGGCACCGCGGACGCGCATATATGTCGTGCCGGTGCCGAGGCCGTTCTCGCCCCATGCCATCACGCCTGGGGTCTCTGCCAGCAGCATCGGCAGCTCGCGTCCTGTGCGTGAGAGGCGTTGCAGGTCCTGGTATCTGACTTTCGTCAGGGCATAGGGCGCATGTTCCTGTGTGCGCACGCCGCTGACCACGATTTCCTGCATCTGTTCCATGCGTATGGAGTCATTGTCGTTTGTCTGTTGAGCCGACGTCGTATGGCTCACCATGCCCGTCAGGGCAATCAGTAAAGAGGTTGTCTTCATAAATATATAAAGGTGTATTGGTCGTTATCATCCCTACGCCGGTATTACCCGAATCAGGTTTACAGGGTTTGTTCTCAGCCCGCCGAGATGGCGGACACCCCTTGATAAGTCGGCGGCAAAGGTACGCATTTTGTCCGAATGCGCCGCACGTTTTGCCGAAAAAATGCGTTGTCAGTCCCCAAAAAAAGAATAAATGTCACACAGGTCTGAGTCCGAGACGTTCTGCCTGCTCTATGACGAAAGCCTTGGCGGCATCGTGTTCGTTGGGTATTACGCCGTCGAGGATGGCGTCCTTGACGGCCGTCTTGAGGATGCCGACGTTGCGGCACGGCGTGAGTCCGAAAAGCGTCATTATCTCATCGCCGGTGACGGGTGGCTGGAAGTTGCGTATGCGGTCGCGCTCCTCGAGGTCAACAAGTTTCTTGCGTACGAGCTTGAAGTTGTCGAGGAAGCGCTGCTTGCGCTGCTCGTTGCGGCTCGTGATGTCGGCCTCGCAGAGCAGCATGAGGTCGTCGATGTCGTCGCCGGCCTCGAAGAGCAGGCGTCTCACGGCGGAGTCTGTCACCTCGTCGTCGGCGATGGCTATCGGCCTCATGTGCAGCGCCACGAGTTTCTGGACGTAGCGCATGCGGTCGTCGAGAGGCAGCTTCAGGCGTTTGAAGATCTGTGGCACCATGCGTTCGCCCACGGTGTTGTGGTTGTGGAACGTCCAACCGAGGGCAGTGTCGAAGCGTTTCGTGCGTGGCTTGCCGATGTCGTGGAGCAGCGCTGCCCACCTCAGCCACACGTTAGCGTCGTGGCCGTCGCCTGTCTCGCTTTGTGCGCGCACGACATTTGTCAGCACCTCCAGCGTGTGCCAGAAGTTGTCCTTGTGCGAGCGTCCCGCCACTGTCTCCACGCCCTGAAGGGCAGCGAGCTCGGGCATGATAATCTCGAGCAGCCCGCACTGTAAGAGCAGCTCGAAGCCGTAGGACGGCGAGGGCGATGCCATTATCTTCTGCAACTCGTCGGCGATGCGTTCCTTGGAGATAATGGCGATGCGTTCGCGCATGGTGTGCAGGGCGTCGAAGGTCTCGGGCTCGATGGTGAATCCGAGCTGTGTGGCGAAGCGCACACACCGCATCATGCGCAGCGGGTCGTCGCTGAATGTCTGTTCGGGTTCGAGCGGTGTGGCTATTATGCGGTCCTGCATGTCCCAGATGCCGTCAAAGGGGTCCACGAGTTCGCCGAAGCGCGTGGCATTGAGGCAGATGGCGAGGGCGTTGATGGTGAAGTCGCGTCGCTGCTGGTCATCTTCGAGCGTGCCGTCCTCGACGACAGGCTTTCTGGAGTCGTGGCTGTAGCTCTCCCGCCGTGCCCCTACGAATTCCACTTCCTGTCCGTGGCAGTGCACCTGCGCCGTGCCGAAGTTGCGGAACACGCTCACGCGTGCGTGATGTCCCATGCGTTGCGCCACAGCCTGTGCCAGCATGATGCCGCTTCCGACGACGACGACGTCGATGTCCTTCGACGGTCGCTCAAGGAAGATGTCGCGCACGAATCCCCCCACGACGTAGCACTCGAGGCTGAGCTCGTCGGCAGCCGTGCCAATGGTTCGGAAAACGGGGTTCTTGTCGAGCAATGCTGCGAGCTGTTGCTGTGTGTAAAGTTGCATAGGGAGAAGAGAAGAGAGTTGACAGTTGTTAAAAAACGGTGCAAAAGTAATAAGAAAAATAAAAAACAGGAAATAAAAGTGCAGAAAATGCTTGCAGAATCGCAGAAAGCCTTACTTTTGCACACGTTAATCTAAGCCCTTGCGGCGTTAATCAGTATATTCATTTACCGCATCATGCACATATCACTATCCCGCGCCTGCGCTCTCGCCGCCACCATGAGTATGGCTGTCGTGGCGTGTAAGCCAGCCGGTGAGAATCCCGAAGATGTAGCGACACCCATGTTAGGCGAGGCTCGTGCGCTATTGGCCGATGGCCGTTATGGCGCAGCCCGCGACACCATCATGTCTATGCGTCGGCGGCATCCTCTGGCTTTGGAGGCTCGCCGTCAGGCCATCCTGACTCTCGACAGCGTGGAGCTGCTGGAGACCCGCGACAGCATGATGCGCTACGAGGCGGAGTTGGAGGCGGCTCGTGCCGCCTTCGGACGGATGTTGCCGAGGGTTGGCGGCCGCACCAATGAGGATTATTATGCCCAGCAGCGTCTGGTGCACGACATGGAGTTCCATTTTGAAGAACTCTGTGCCAAGGCCAAGTTCTTTGAGCGCAAGATCGACATCGACTCGCGGGGTGGCAGCAATGTTACTCGGCCATGAGGTCGGCCATGACACCGTCTGATGTCATGAGTGCCGAAGGCGTAAGGCGCAGCCGGCCATCGTCGAGGCGCAGACGTCCTGCCGCGAGGTGTGGCTCTGCCATGCGCATCATGTAGCTGAGTCTCTGGGTGCCGAAGCGCCGTTCTGTCGCTTCCAGGCTGATGCCCTCTGATGTCCGCAGACCGCACATCACGGCCTCATCGTAGAGGGCTGTTGTGTCGAGGTCCTCGATGTCGAAGGGTTTGTCCAGACATGTCGATGCGCGGCGCGTCGGCCTCGCGTCGGTGTGTGCGTCGCCCTTGCCCGTGGGCATGGTAGCTGCTGCGGCGTAGTAATCGAGATAGCGATGTAGGTCGGGCAGGTTGGCGCGCCGGGTGAAACGTCCGTCATAGCTGTGTGCGCCGGGGCCGAAGCCCATGTATGGATGCCCCGTCCAGTATGAGCTGTTGTGGCGCGAGCGGTAGCCGGGTAGTGCGAAGTTGGAAATCTCGTAGTGGCAAAAACCTTCGGCCTCGGCTCTCCGGCAGAGGCTTTCGTACATTGCCACGGAGAGCTCGTCGTCGGCCTCGCGGATGAGTCCGGCGTCGCGCTGACGTGTGAGCGGTGTGCCGGGTTCGTAGCTCAGGGCGTAGGCCGAGATGTGCTGTATGCCGAGCGAGAATGCCATGTCGAGGTCGTGCGCCCACACCTCCATCGTCTGTCCCGGCAGGCCGTAGATGAGGTCGATGCTTATGTTCTCGATGCCCGCTTCGTGCAGAATCCTGACGGCCTCTGCTGCGGTGGCGGCATCGTGCCTGCGATGCAGTTGTCGCAGGATTTTGTCGTTGAAGGTCTGCACGCCGAGGCTCACGCGGTTGACATTCTCCTTGAACCATTGTGTAAGCGGTGACATCGCGGTGTTGCCGTGGCCTGCCGCCGCCGTGTGTAGCATGTCGGCTGGTGTCGGCAGGGTGGGGCGGGCTATGTCGTCGGGGTTCATCTCGATGGTGATCTCGGCATCAGGCCTTACCATGTAGTGTGTGCGCAGGGTGCCTATGACGGCTTCGAGTTGTTCGGGTGTGAGCCTCGACGGCGTGCCTCCGCCGAGGTATATGCTCTCAGCAGGCAGGAGGCGTGCCATGCTGCCTGTTGCTCCACGATGGTGTCGTTGGTAAATCATCTCGCCGCTTCGCCATTCTATCTCGCGGCAGAGGGCACCGACGTAGGCGGGCAGAGCATCCCCTTCTGTGGTCGAGAAGAAGTCGCAATATGTGCATCTCGACTTGCAGAAGGGGATATGTACGTACAGGTGGTTCAAGATGTCGTGGGGCTTGTCGGCGTCAGAACACGAACTTCACGATGTCGTTGAAGATGGCCAGTGCCATGAGTGCCAGGATTATTGCCATGCCGACATACTGCGCGCGCTCCATGAACTTCTCGGATGGCGGACGCCGTGTCACGGCCTCCACGAGCAGGAAGAAGATGTGCCCACCGTCGAGTCCCGGTATGGGGAGTATGTTCATGAAAGCGAGCATGAGGCTTATGAATGCCGTGATCTGCCAGAAGCTCTGCCAGTCCCACACGGCGGGGAAGAGGTTGCCTATAGTGCCGAAGGAGCCCACGCTCTGTGCCCCTTTCTTCGAGAAGACATATTGCAGGTCGCTGACGTAGCCTTTCAGCGTCTCCCATCCGTAGGTGATGCCGGCGGGAATGCTCTCCCAGAAGCCGTAGTCGCGGTGCTCGAGGGTGTAGTAGGTGAGATAGTGTGCCTTCATGATGCCGAGGTGGTAGTCGGCATCGAGTGTGATGGTGATGTCCTTGCCGTTTGCTCCAGTCCTGACGGAGTCTGTGCTGGCCGGCATCAACATGGTGTCGTTGCCGGCGTGTGCCACTGTCAGCGTGAGCTGTCGCAGACGGACGCTGTCGGCATGCGAACAGCCGGCAGCGAGGATGTCGGACTTGCGACCCATTATGTCGTCGAAGTCGCTCCACCATGCTATGGCCTGTCCCTCTACGGATGTGATGCGGTCGCCCTTGCGTATGCCGGCGAGGTATGCCGGCGAGCCCGGCAGCACACTGTCGATGACGGCCGGCACGTTGACACTAAGGAAGCGTGGCTCCTGCTCGAGCATCTCGAGGAGGTTGATGCCCTCGTCGGGCATGGTGAGCAGCAGCTCGGCACCGCCGCGTCGCACTGTCACCGTGTGTGCCTGCGAGATGGTGCGGAACACAGTGCCGTTCCACACGTCGATGGGCTCGTTGTCGGCACGGAGTGGCACGTCGCCGTCGCGGAAGCCGATGCCCTCGGCCATGGCGTTGTAGCTGAAGCCATATTTGATGTTGCGGATGGGCAGCGTGTCCTCGCCCCAGGCGAAGAGTATCATGGCATAGATGAAGAGCGCAAGGAGGAAGTTGACGAGGACGCCTCCCACCATGACGAGAAACCTCTGCCACACGGGCTTGGCGCGGAACTCCCACTTCTCAACGGGCTGCTTCATCTGTTCGAGGTCGAGGCTCTCGTCGATCATGCCGGAAATCTTGACGTAGCCGCCAAGGGGTATCCACCCTATGCCGTACTCTGTCTCGTTCTTGGCGATGCGCGGGAAGAGGCGTGCAAACCATTTGTCGCGTGTGGAGAAGAGGTGGAACTTGTAGTCGAAGAACATGAAGAACTTCTCCACGCGTATGCCGAAGAGCTTGGAGAAGAAGAAATGTCCGCCCTCGTGCAGGATGATGAGTAGGGCGAAGCAAAGGAGAAGTTGTAGGGTCTTAATCCAGAATACAGACATGATGGAAGTTTATTTTTGGGGGAGGAGGGGAAGAGTAGGGGAGTTGCCGTGGTACGGCAACGTACTCAACGGGTTATGGGGGGGTAGGTTGGGAGGTCTTGGAGTTATGAGGTTTGGAGGTTATGAGGTTTTGGAGTTATGAGGTTTGGAGGTTATGAGGCTTTTGGGGCTTTGAGGGGGTGATGGCTTTGAGGGCTTCGGCTGCAAGGCGTCGTGCCTCGGCATCGGTGGCGATGTAGTCGTCGAGCGTGGGTTGCGCCACGAAGGGCGTGGCGTCGAGCGTGCGCCCTATGATGTCGGCCATCTGCATGAAGGAGCACTGCTCCTGGCGGAAGGCGAGGTTCACGACCTCGTTGGCGGCATTGACAATGCACGGAGCGTTGCCTCCGCGGCGCAGCGCTTCATAAGCGAGAGCGAGACATGGGAAGCGCTCCGTGTCTGGCCGCTCGAAGGTGAGGCTGTGCATGGCTGTGAAGTCGAGGCGCTGGAACGAGCTCGCCAGTCGCTCGGGGAAGCTGAAGGCTAGCTGTATGGGCACGCGCATGTCGGGTACTCCGAGCTGTGCCTTCACGGCACCGTCGGCAAACTGCACCGCCGAGTGAACCACGCTCTGCGGATGCACCACGACCTCTATACGCTCGGGTTCGACGCTGAAGAGCCACTTCGCCTCGATGACTTCGAAGCCTTTGTTCATCATCGTGGCAGAGTCGATGGTAATCTTGGCGCCCATGTCCCAGTTGGGGTGGCGCAGCGCCTGTGCCGGTGTCACCTCTGCCAGCTGTGCCGTCGTGAAGGTGCGGAAGGGTCCTCCCGATGCCGTGAGTATGATTTTCTCTATCGGCGACACCTCGCCCATGATGCTTTGGAAAATGGCCGAGTGCTCGCTGTCAACGGGCAGTATCGGCGCGTTGTAGCGCTGGCAGAGGCTGTTGATGAGCTCTCCGGCCACTACCATCGTCTCCTTGTTGGCCAATGCTATCTGCCTTCCGGCGCGTATGGCGGCGATGGTGGGCGGCAGTCCGGCAAAGCCTACCATTGCCGTCAGCACGATGTCTATCTCCTTGTTCTCCACAACCTGACATAGTGCGTCGGCGCCTGCATAGACGGCTATGGGCAGGTCGGACAGCGCGTCGCGCAGGTCGGCATAGTGTGCATCGTTGGCGATGACCACGGCGGCCGGCATGAACTGACGCGCTTGCTTGGCAAGCAGCTGCCACTGGTTGTTGGCCGTGAGGACACGGGCGGCGAAACGGTCGTTATGCTCGGCGATGACCTGCAGGGCTTGTGTGCCTATGCTGCCTGTAGAGCCGAGGATGGCTATTTGTTTCTGGGTGGTGTTCATTACGATTTATTGAGATTCAACAGGTCGGTGGGAATGTCTGCCGTGAGGCGTCGCTGGCGATGGTCGGCTCCGACGATGAAGTCCTCGTGGGCAGGTATCAGTATGCTGCTGCCGTCGGGAGCCTCCACGTCGAGGAGCACGTTGGCTGTCTGGTCGAGCACGTCACGTACCGTGCCTATGCACTCGTCGTGCTGCCACACCTCGAAGCCCGTGAAGTGGCGCCATGTCAGCTCGTCGGCATCGATGTCGGTGGGCGTCAGCTCCTTGGGGAAGCATACGTCGGCGCCTACCAGTCGCTCTGCGGTATGTATGTCGTCAACGTCCTCGAACTTCACCAAGGCCACCGTGTCGGAACGGAAACGCCATTCCTCGAAGAAGAAGGGCACGGGCAGGCCGTCGAGTATGATGAAGACATAGTCGGCCTCTGTGCGGTCCCACACATCGTCGGTGAAGTGGAATGCCAGCTCTCCGCGCACGCCATGCGTGCGCGTGAGCGTACCTATTTTATATATATCGTCGGCATTGATCATTCTTGGAGGGCTGTGATGCTGAAGATTAGGTTGTGGGCGCGTGTCATGCCTTGCGTGTGATGCGTGCGCCGAGGGCATTGAGGCGTGCCTCGATGTCCTCGTAGCCGCGGTCTATCTGCTCGATGGCGCTGATGGTGCTCGTGCCCTCGGCCGAGAGAGCTGCTATGAGCAGTGCTATGCCGGCACGTATGTCGGGCGAGGTGAGCCGTCCGGCGCGCAGCCTCTGCTGACCGCCGTTGCCCACGACGACAGCGCGGTGCGGGTCGCAGAGTATGATCTGTGCGCCCATGTCGATGAGCTTATCTACGAAGAACAGCCGGCTCTCGAACATCTTCTGGTGTATGAGCACCGAGCCTGTGGCCTTCGTGCTCACCACGAGCAGGACACTCAGCAGGTCGGGCGTCAGCCCGGGCCATGGCGCATCGGCGATGGTCATCACCGAGCCGTCGATGAATGGTTTTATGGCGTAGGTGTCGTGGTGCGGCACGAAGATGTCATCGCCATGTCGCTCGATGGTGATGCCCATGCGTTCGAAGGTATGCGGTATGATGCCCAGCTGGTCGTAGGCCGTGGAGCGTATGGTGACGCCGTCGCCCACCATGGCTGCCATGCCGATGAACGACCCCACCTCTATCATATCGGGCAGGATGGTGTGCGTGGTGCCGTGCAGCATGCTCACGCCGTTGATGGTGAGCAGGTTGGAACCCACACCGCTGATGTCGGCACCCATGCTGTTGAGCATCCGGCACAGCTGCTGAATATACGGCTCGCAGGCGGCATTGTAGATGGTGGTGGTGCCTTCGGCCTTCACGGCGGCCAGGATGATGTTGGCCGTGCCCGTTATCGAAGCCTCGTCGAGCAGCATGTACGTGCCGTGCAGTCGCTCGGCCGTGGCGACATATACGCCGCGTGCTGCCTCGTAGGCGAAGGTGGTGCCGAGGCGTGTGAGTCCCAGCACGTGCGTGTCAACGCGGCGGCGACCTATCTTGTCGCCACCGGGCTTGGCAAGCACGGCGCGCCCGAAGCGTGCCAGCAACGGCCCCACGAGCATGATGCTGCCGCGCAGGGCTGCCGTACACCTCACGAACTCGTCGGTCTCGAGGTATTCGGGATTTATGTTGTCGGCACGGAAGGTGAAGTCGCCAGGGGCATTCTCCGTAACGCTGACGCCAATCTGCCGCAGCAGCTGTATCTGGTTGTTGACATCGGCTATGGCGGGGATGTTGGTGATGCGCACGGGCTCTGTGGTGAGCAGCACGGCACACAGCACCTGCAGCGCCTCGTTCTTGGCTCCCTGCGGGCGTATCTCGCCTCTGAGGCGATGACCTCCCTCAATGACGAACGAGCTCATTTGCGTTTCTTCTTACGAGATTTCTCCTGCACGCGCCCGGCGGTGACCTGTGCGAAGCGGAAGTTGTCGGACAGCTGCACGGTGCCGTCGGTATATGCCATGATGTCGGCACGGATCTTGCCCTCGTCGAGGGCTCCGCGGTTGAAGTCGTAGAGATCCTGCTTCATGGCGTCGGCCAGCTGGCCGGCCAGAGCCTGGCGCTGAGCCTCGTCGGGGAGCTGCTGCAGCTTGCGCATGAAGGCCTCGAGCAGGTGGCCGTAGTGGCGGTAGCGTATGCGCTGCATGGGGTATTTCAGAGGTGCGGGATGTGCGTCGGCCTCGTCCCGGCGCGTGATGTCGTATGGATAGTCGATGTCGAGCTTGTAGCCGGACATGAGGGCGAGCTGATCCCACAGTTTGCGCTGATAGTCGGGCTGGTGACGCAGCTGGGGGTTCATGGATGCCATGGCGCCCACGATGGCCTCGGCACACTGCTGGCGGCGCTCGCGCTCGGTGATGGTCAGACAGTAGCTCACCATGTCCTGGATGGTGCGGCCATACTCGCGCAGCACGAGTTTCTCGCGTTGTGAGTTATATTGCATGTTCAGTGGTTTTGCTGTTTGTGTTCAGATTGAAAATGATGGTCGGCCGTATGCAACAGGTCCTTGGGCTTCGTGGCAACGAAGTCCTTGAGATAGAAGGGTTCTGAGTAAGCCACATCGGCCACCTCGCCGCGCATCAGCGCCCTCTCTGCCAGCGGCGGCATGTGCTTGGCCAGCGGCAGTATGCCGTCCACGAAGATGGCGTGGGGATGAGTGATGACGGCACGGCACTTCGCCGCCCCGTCGCCGAAGAAACACACGGGGCCGTGATTGAGCCATGGCTCGTAGGTCTGCTCATTGACGATGTCGGCTGCCGCCGGGCGCAGCTCATGGAGGGCGCGGTCGAAGACGGCGGCATACACCTCCATGCGTCGTGCATCGATCATCGGCACGAAGAGTGCCTCCTCCGGCAGGTCCTCGCGGTAGAGCAGCAGCGGCACGCACATCAGCTCGAGCGTGGGGACGGTGAGCAACGGCACGCCGCGACCATAGGCGACGCCCTTGGCCATGGAGAGACCGATGCGCAAGCCCGTGTAGCTGCCCGGACCGTGGCTTACCGCCACGGCATCGAGCGGGATGGCATGGCTCTCGGCGAAGCTCAGCGCTTCATCCACGAAGGGGCCGCAGACGGTGGCATGGTTGGGGCCGTCAAGGTCTTCCTTGTGAAATATCACGGCACCGTCCTGACTGACGGCCACGGAGCATGAGCGCGCACTGGTTTCTATGTTAAGTATGCAAGACACGTGAGTTGTAAAATGTGAAATGTTTAATCGTAAAAATCGTAAACGGCTACATTGTAAATGTAAGCTGTAAATCGTAAATTGTGAAATCGTAAACGGCTACATTGTAAATTGTAAGCTGTAAATCGTAAATTGTGAAATCGTAAATCTATTACGTGTTGTCGCAAATTCGGCGCAAAGGTAGTGAAAAGTTTACACATTCTTGTTGAAACATCAAAGTTTTTGCCCTTTTTAGCTTTTTTTGTGGCTTGCCGGGCAAAAACATCATGCTTTCGGGTGCTGACAATGTTTTTTTTACTATCTTTGCCCCTTGAAAAGCAAACCCAAACCGTAACATCCCCACAGCAGATGATACTTTCCATGACAGGCTACGGCAAGGCATCGGCCGACTTCCGCAGCAAGAGAATAACGGCCGAGATAAAGTCGCTCAACAGCAAAGCCCTCGACCTTCAGACACGTACGTCGCCCATCTACCGCGAGAAGGAGATGGAGTTGCGCGCCCTCATAAGCCAATATCTGGAGCGTGGCAAGGTGGAGTTCAGCCTCTACGTGGAGCGTGACGATGCCTGCGCCGTGGCGCCCATCAACCGTAGTGTCGTGGCGGCCTACGTCGGACAGATGAAGAGTATCGCCGAGGAGATGGGCATCGACACCCCCGGCCAGCAGTGGTTTCCCACGTTGCTGCGCCTGCCCGATGTGCTCTCACGCAGCGAGGTCGATGAGCTCACCGACGACGAGTGGGCCGTGGCCTATGATGTCAGCCTGCAGGCCGTGCAGCAGCTGATGGCGTTCCGACGTCAGGAGGGCGATGCCCTGCAGGCGAAGTTCGGTGAGAAGATTGCCAACATCAGCACCCTGCTCGACGAGGTGGAACCCTACGAGCAGGCACGTGTAGAGAAGATACGCAGCCGCATCATCGACGGGCTGCAGAGCATACCCGAGGTGCAGGTGGACCGCAACCGTCTGGAGCAGGAGATGATCTACTACATCGAGAAACTCGATGTCAGTGAGGAGAAACAACGCCTGCGCAACCACCTCGACTACTTCCTCAACACAATGTCCGACGGCCATGGCCAGGGCAAGAAGCTTGGCTTCATAGCCCAGGAGATGGGTCGTGAGATAAACACCCTGGGCAGCAAGTCCAACATTGCCGAGATGCAAAACATCGTGGTGCGCATGAAGGATGAGCTCGAGCAGATTAAGGAACAAGTGTTAAATGTTATGTGACACCATGAGCAAAGTCATCATCTTCTGTGCCCCCTCCGGCAGCGGCAAGAGCACCATCATCGGCAGCCTCATGCACCGCAGCGAACTCAGCTTGGCATTCTCTGTGTCGGCAACGACACGACCGCCGCGCGGCACCGAGCGCGATGGCGTGGAGTATCTCTTCCTCACCCCGGAGCAGTTCCGCTGCCACATCGATGCCGACGATTTCATAGAGTACGAAGAGGTCTATACCGACCGCTTCTACGGCACGCTGAAGACACAGGTGGAGCGGCAGCTCGCCGCAGGGCAGAACGTCGTTTTCGATGTCGATGTGCATGGCGGCATGCGCCTCAAGAAGTTCTTTGCTGAGCGCGCTCTGAGCATATTCATACAGCCGCCGAGCCTCGATGCCCTCAGACAGCGTCTCACAGGGCGAGCCACAGACAGCCCCGAGGTCATCGAGCAGCGTCTCGCTCGTGCAGGCTATGAGCTGACTTTCGCCCCGCGCTTCGACCGTGTCGTGGTCAACGACGACCTTGACACTGCCATCGCAGAGACCTACGGCATCGTCAGCGACTTCATCAACCGGGGCTCCGTCTGACGGCCAGCCCTGAAAGTGATACACACATGCTCACTGGCATCTACGGCGGCAGCTTCAACCCCATCCACACCGGCCACACGCGGCTGGCACAATGGTTGGTGGATGAGGGAGTCGTAGGCGAGATGTGGCTGCTGGTGACGCCACAGAACCCCCTCAAGGCCACTGAGGGTCTCATGCCCGATGACCTGCGCCTGCGGCTGGCGCGCATTGCTGTGCAGCCGTTGCGCCACGTGTGTGCCTCCGACTTCGAGTTCCGCCTGCCGCGGCCCTCATATATGGTGCACACCCTGGCAGCACTCAGGGCGGCATACCCCGAGCGGAATTTTGCTCTCGTCATAGGTGCTGACAACTGGCAGCGGTTCCCGCAGTGGTACCGCGCCGACGAGATTCTCGCGCACCACCCCGTCATCATTTACCCGCGTCCGCGATGCCATATTGACGCAGCGGCACTGCCCTCAGGGGTGACGCTGACGCAGGCCCCTCTCTTTGACATCTCATCGACCGAGATCCGTGAGGCCATGACTCGCGACCCCTCCTACGACGGTCAGGGACTGGATCCCGCAGTGTGGCATGTCCTCAAAGCCATGACCCGCGACCTATGACGGCCGGGGGATACGATTGTCGTGGTGATCAAGAAGGGGTGGCTCATTCACTTTACAAATGTGGTGAGCCACCCCTTCGGGTTTACTGATGCCTCTGTAAAGGTGGGTTCTGTAAATTAGCTTTTGATTGCTCTCAGGCTTTTTTCAAGCATATTTTGTTTCAAGGCCACTGGGACGTAGCGGGCTACGTTCCAATGACTTGAAGCAAAATATGCCGGAAAGAGGCAAGGACAGACAAAGATAATTCACAGAGAATTGATTAATAAATAGAACACGCCTTAATACATGAGTTGGTGTTAAGCCCCCATGGGCTTTGCTTATCTTTTCTGAATATATCAGGGGGTGCGCTGTCGCCCTGGGGCTTGGCTTCCCGAGGTAGTGGCGGTTTTATTTCACAGAGAGCTTGACGCCTCCGGCGATGTATATGCCTGTCGGCAGGCCTTGGAGTGCGCTGCCGAAGGGCACTGCCGTGCGCACCTTGACGCCGCCTACGGTATATACATCTACGAGCGTGGCGGGTCCGGGCATGGCTTGCAGGCCATTGGTGGCCTTGGCGACGCGCAGCTTGCCATCGTCGTGAAGCGTCGAGCTGTTGAACTCATAGGTGCTGCCGTCGGCGGCTTCGCATTTCACTACGAAGGAGCCTGTGGCCGAGGTGAAGCCTGTTGCGAACACGGTGATCTCGTCGCCGACGTTGAGCGTGCGTCCCTCGGGTATGCTGACGAGGATGGTGTCGCCGGCATGACGTATGGTGCCCTTGGCGGCGATGGTGGTGTTGCCGGCGTTGGCGCCGAGGCGCACCTTCACTGTCGAGCCCGCCTGGAGGTTGAGGGAGCCGCCGATTCGGAGCGCGCCTGATGTGGCGGCGTGGAGGCCTCCGCTGATGGTGCCTCCCTTTTGGACTGTGACGTCGTCGGCCATGGCGTTGCCGAGCAGCGTGCCTTGGTTCTGCACGGTGATGGCGGCAGAGGTGATGGGTGTTGCCGACGTGTTCTGCAGCTCCAGTGTTCCTGCAGCGACGTAGATGGGGGCTGTGTGTCCGGCGGTCTTGAGTGTCAGCCTGCCGGTGCCCACCTTGTTGACGCGGCGGGCCTTGAGGAGTCCTCCGAAGGTGGTGTCGTCGTTGAGGTGTCCTACCGACCATGTGCTCTGTGAGCCGCCCAGCGTGGCATCTGTGGCTGTGGCGCTGAGCGAGCCTATCTTTGTGGTGGCAGCTGTCTCGGAGCTACCTCCTGCGGCGTAGTGTGCGACGTAGGTTCCGGCATCGATGACGAGGCGTGTGCGCGACATGTCGGTGACGCCGGCCATCAGCCGGAAGTTGCCACCCTCGCCCTTGGCCGTCAGGTGGCCCTCAAACTTCGAGAAGTCGGCTCCGACGTCGCAGCGCACGTACTTCGTGCGGATGGTGAGGCTGCCGCTGCCCAGGAATGAGCCGTTGATCTTGCCTCGCGAGGTGCCGACGATGGTGTTCGTTGTGCCGTCGCTGACGGTGACGACGTGGTTGAGGGTTGGCATGGTGGCGCTGCTGTTGACGTCGAGCAGGCGTACCTCGCCGCCCTCGAGTAGCATGGGAGAGCCCGTGCGCCCGAAGGTGGCGTTCCATGCCCCTTGTGCCACTATGCCCTGCCTGACGATGATGCCGGCGAAGTTGTTGGTGCCGCCGTATGTGAAGTTGAGCTGTCCGGGTCCGTCCTTCACGAGGTAGCCGGAGCCTTTGACCTGTCCCTTCAATGAGAGGGCGCTGTTCTGCTTGCTGATGTCGATGGTGGCGGTGTCGGTGATGGTGATGATGCGGTCGGTGCCCATGTTGTCCTGGCTGAGCACGAGCGTGCCACCGTTGAGCTGTAGGTTGCCCTCGTTGGGCGTTGCGGCTCCGAGGGCGCTCTTCTGACCGCCGTCGTAGAAGTTGGGCACTGTCAGACGGCCGCCGTTGACGATGGTCTTACCCGTGTAGTCGCTGTACTTCATGGCGAGGGTGACGTCGGCATGTTCCTCTACAACGACGTTGCCGTTGCCGCTGATGCCACCTTCACCCTTGAGGGTGTATTTGCCGCTGCGGAAGGTGACGCCGGCGGTGGGCAGCAGTTCGTTGAGGGTTATCGTCTTCTGGCGGCCCTCGTCGGTGAAGAGCACGGCATCGCCGGGTACGAAAGCCGTGGCGGCATCTGTGGTGAAGTTGCGAGCCTTGTAATCCCAGACGGCGCTCTCGGCACCCGTCCACAGCACGTCGGTGGTTGCGGCGCGCGTGGCATTGACTACGAGGATGAGTCTGTTGCCATTGACGGTGAGGTCGTAGTTGATGCCTTCGAGGCCGCGTGTCTTGAGCTTGGCGGGGTCGCAGGTGAGTGTGCCTGTGCACTGTGCGATGACATACTGTGCGGCATCGTGCGAGAGGAGGTTGACGCTGATGAAGTTGGTGCCGCGGAAGGTGAGGTCGCCCTCGACGTAGAGACTGCCGCAGACAGCCTCGGACGGACAGTCGGCGCAGCTGGGCTCGACGATGTCGGCCGTGAGTTCCAGATAGACGTCTCCCGGCACGACCATGCTCTTTCTCGACTTAATGCCGGGGGTGGTGTTCTCGTTGCTGAAGCCATTGCCAAGAGCCAAGCGGCACCCTTCATAGTTGAGGGCACCCTCGAAAGTGATGGTGTCAAGCAGCATGACATTTCCTCCCAGAGTACCTTTGGCGCGCAGCTCCACGGGTCCGGCAATGGTGCCGTTGACGTCGAGGGTGCCTTCGCTGATGATGGTCTTGCCGGTGTGGCCGAGGTTGCAGTCGAAGGTGGCTGTGCCCTGCATGGACTTTACGAGCTGTCCCGTGCCTGTGGTGCCCTGACCGCTGAAGGTGTAGTCATGGCCTCGCGGATTCATCATATAAAGTGCCGACGGGGCTATGGGAGTTGTGAATGCTACGGGCTGCTTGTTGTCGCCTGCGATGTCGAACATCAGGCTCTTACCGTCGGCGTAGGTGGCGGCGGCGGTCATGTCGTAGGTTGTCCACTGTCCGCCGCCCTGCCAGCGCAGGTCGGTGACGAAGATGGGGGGCAGCGGCGGCAGCGGCATGCCTCCTCCGAGGTAGAAGCCCGTGTTGGGGTGCTGGTAGTAGCCTCGCGTGGTGCAGTCGAGGCGGTAGTGCGGGTCTTGCTGCAGGCAGTAGATGCTGTAGTTGGTGGGCATGGCGGTTGTGTAGCCTACGAGGCCCGTGCACTGGTCGGCATTCTGCTTGGCGAGGATAATCTCCTCGCGCCAGTCGCCTATGATGTCGCCCATGAAGGCGGGGCGTGTCCCTGTTCCGCCCTCGGCCTGCCAGTTGCTCTCCTGCGAGAACTCCACGAGGCGGTCGCCCAGCACCTTGGTGATCATGAGGTTGGTGCCCCAGCCGGAGCCTCCGGGCGAGTTGAGCCACTCGCGCTGCAGGGTGCCGTCCCACCATACGCCCTCGAACATAGAGCCGGAGCGCGTCTGCCCCGTCTTCTCGCCCTTGCAGTCATAGACGAACTCGTCGGCGTAGCTCAGTATCTCGTAGCCCTTGCGCGAGGCGTCGAAGTCGAGGCATGCGCCTCGACCCACGTCATAGAGTGACGGCAGATACCACTCCTTGATGCGTTCGGCGGTGCGTGCGTCGTAGAGACACTGCCCGAGGAGCGACGACTGCTGAATGGCGAAGCCCTCGAGTCCTGGACGGTCGGGGTCGATGTCGCTGATGATGAAGCGGTCGCCGTGCTCCAGTCCGGTGGATGTGAAGCGGTTCTGCGCGGGGTTCACGCCGTAGCCGCCGGCCCACATCTCGTCGCAGCCGTCGCCGTCGCTGTCGAGGATGCGTATCTGGTGGAACTCGGCGCACCACGGGCGCTTGGGGTTGCGCACCCACGTGTGGCTATGGTGCCAGTTGGAAGCCTTGCCGCCCTGCCAGTCGAAGTCCCAGGCGAGGACGTAGCCGTGGTGTGCGCCGCCGGTGTCGCGGTCCTCACATTCCATGACGAGCGAGGGGTGCAGGCCGTCGAGGTAGGCTATGCCGTAGTGGCCCTCCATGGCTCCGTAGCCGAAACTTCTGTAGCTGGAGCGGTTATCGCGGCTGTAGCTGTCGCCGCCGTTGCCCTCCGAGAGTTCGGAGTATTTCAACTCGTTCCATGCTATCTCGGCTCCCGTCTCGCCGTCGATGACAGAGATGTAGAACGGCGGATTGCGGCGGCTCTGTGTGCGGTAGTCGGTGATGCCGTCGCCATCGGTGTCGGCCGTGGCCTTGCCTCCTACGTATGTGCCCCAGGTGTTGCCGGCCTTGTTCCAGAAGCGTGTGCCGTCGCTCGAACGTATGATGACCTCGCAGCGTCCGTCGCAATTGATGTCGTAGGCCAGCACCATGTCGTTCTGTCCGGCGCAGATATTCACGTTGGGACCCATGTCAACGGTCCAGAGCAGCTCGCCTGTGAGGCGGTAGGCTTGTATCTTGTGGGTGGTGGTGGCGGTGTTGTCGCCCTGATCCTCGGCATCGTCGCCGCCGGTGGCTCCGGCAAACAGACGGTCGCACACCACGGCATCGACCTCGCCGTCGCCGTCGAGATCCATGGGCCAGACGTACTTCGTGCGGTAGTCGTTGCGGCGTATCACGTTGTCGTCGAAGTTGAAGTTAAACCACACGTTGGGCCAGGGCTGCGACTTGTAGAGGAAGGGTGCCGAGGCGGGGCCTTCGATGCCGTCAGGGGTGATGGCGGTGACGGCATACTCTGTGTTTGCGGCGAGCGAGGCAGGCGAGTAGTTGGTCTTGGTGAGGGGCGTGGCGTTCATCTTAGTGAAGCTCGTGCTGCCCGCCGTGCGGCGATAGACGTTGTATGTGGTGCCCTCGGGGTCCTCGGCCAGCTTGCGCCACGAGATGAGGCTGCCCTGTCCGCCGGATGCTGTCACGGAGCGCCCGCCGTTGCGGGTCACTGCCACTACGCCGCGGCCCGTGGGCTGCTGCAGACGTTGTGCCATGGATGCCATCGGCACTGCCAGGAGCAGGGCCAGTGTGGCGGCGTTTCTTAAGAAAGATGTCGTTGTCATTGTTGGTTTGGGTGTATGATTTTGTGTGTGATGATGTTTGAGCAAAACGTTAAAGCCGCTGCAAAGTTACTCAAATCTGACGAACACGCAAAAAATGTTGACGATAAAATTGCGAGGTTTTGAGATTATGAGGTTTTTAAGGTTTTGCGAACATTTATGCGCCTTTTGCTTGCAAAATAGGGATTCTTGTGATAACTTTGCAGCCGCAAAGGCGATGCGCTTCGCGTAAAGCTACTGCAAGATGACGATCATAGGTAAGTATGAGAGCGCCCCGCAGGGACAGCAAGCACATAGCCCAGGGCGCTGTCCTGGGCTGATGTCCCGCTGCCCTTTCTTGAAGTGTCAAGCGTCTCTTCGCCACCTTAAAAGAGCATATAATTCGTCACTCACTAAATAATTATCTTATGAAAAAGAACCTGTTTCTTGCAGCTTGTCTCTGCTGTGCAGGCCTAAGCGCCCAGCAGAAAGTCAGTTTCCAGACAGCTTGCCACCCGGAGGATGTCAAGCACTACGACACAAAGACGCTTCGTGAGCGCTTTGTGATGGAGAAGGTGATGTCGCCCGATGAAATCAACCTCACCTACTCGCACTATGACCGTTTCGTCTTCGGCGGTGCCATGCCTGTCACGAAGACCCTGAAACTCGAAGAATTCCTCGAGCTCGGCCTTGACGTCGATCCTACCATCAAGGAGAAGTATTTCCTTTACAACCGTGAGCTCGGCGTCGTGAATTGCGGCGAGGGCAGCGGCGTTGTCATTGTTGATGGCAGGGAATATGCTTTAGCGCCGAAGGAGGCTCTCTACATCGGTCGCGGCCATATCGGCAAGGACAAAGATGTGAACAAGGAGGTGCTGTTCCGCAGCAACGACCCCCAGAAGCCTGCCAAGTTCTACCTCAACAGTGCCACTGCCCATCAGCACTACAAGACGCAGTGGATTACCCTCGACGGCCGCAAGGGCTCGCTGAAGGCCGCCGTGTGGGGTCCCGTAGGCTCGACGGAGGAGTGCAACAACCGCACGGTTTATAAGCTCATCGTCAACGACGTGCTGGAGGAAGGCCCCTGCCAGCTGCAGCTTGGGCTGACACAGCTCAACCCCGGTGCGGCCTGGAACACTATGCCTCCACACACCCACGGCCGCCGCATAGAGGCTTACTACTACTTCAACCTGCCTGCCGACCAGACCATTGCCCATATCATGGGTGAGCCGCAGGAGAGCCGCGTGGTGTGGCTGCACAACGAGCAGGCCATCATGTCACCCGAATGGAGCATCCATGCTGCCGCCGGAACCTACTACTACACCTTCATCTGGGGTATGGCAGGTGAGAACCTCTACTACAACGACAAGGACAACATCCCCGTCGTCAACCTGCAATAGCGGCGGCGAGGGCCTCGGCACAGCGCTCGCCGTCGATGGCGGCGCTGACGATGCCCCCGGCATAGCCCGCTCCTTCGCCGCAAGGATAGAGACCCTTCAGCACGATGTGCTGGAGGGTTTCTGCGTCACGGAGTATGCGGCATGGTGCCGACGTGCGCGTCTCCACGCCAATGACCGTGGCCTCGTTGGTGAGGAAGCCATGGCTCTTGCGCCCGAAGACCTTGAAGCCTTCCTGCAGGCGTGTGGCGATGGGTCGTGGCATCCAGAAGTGTAGGGGCGATGCTATCAGCCCCGGTGTATAGCTGCTCTGTGGCAGGGCGGCAGACAGACGTCCGTTTACGAAGTCGGCCATGCGCTGTGCCGGTGCCGTCTGCCGGCGGCCGCCCTGCTGCCATGCCATGTGCTCCAGCTGTTCCTGGAAGGCCATCATCGTGAGCGACGCAAATTCGGCGTCGTCAGAGAGGACTTCGCTGTCGCCGACATGCCATTCGAGGTCCTGCAAGTCCTCGGGCCGCACCTCAACCACCATGCCCGAGTTGCTCCATCGCCCGTTGCGGCTGCTGGGGCTCATGCCGTTTACCACCACCTGCCCGGGGCCGCTTGCCGCAGGCACCACCGTGCCGCCGGGGCACATGCAGAAGGAATAGACACCCCTGTCGCACACCTGTTGCACAAAGGCATATTCGGCAGCCGGCAGCCACTGGCCGCGTCCTTGGCGAGAGTGGTATTGTATCTGGTCGATGAGCTGTGAGGGATGCTCCAGGCGCACCCCCACGGCTATGCCCTTGGCCTCGATGGCGAAGTGCCGTCGCGCAAACATCTTATAGACGTCGCGCGCCGAATGGCCCGTGGCAAGGATTACCGGCCCGTGCAGCTCTGTCTCGACAGGTGTTGCCTCGCCCTCAGGAGTGAGGACGGTCTGTAGGCATCGGCAGCCCACGACTTCTCCGTCGCTCACCAGCAACTCCGTCATGCGTGTCTGGAAATGCACCTCGCCCCCGCAGTTGATGATGGTGTGGCGCATGTTCTCGATGACGCGCGGCAGACGGTCGGTGCCGATGTGCGGATGTGCATCTACGAGAATGTCGGTCTGTGCGCCGTGCTGGCAGAAGACGCGCAGCACCTTATCGACCGAGCCGCGCTTCTTGGAGCGTGTGTAGAGCTTGCCGTCGGAGAACGCCCCTGCGCCGCCCTCGCCGAAGCTGAAGTTGCTCTCCGGGTCAACGACATGCTCGCGCGAGATGCGGGCGATGTCTCGCTTGCGGGCGTGCACGTCCTTGCCGCGTTCTATCACGACAGGCCGCACGCCAAGCTCTATGAGACGCAAGGCGGCGAAGAGCCCGCCGGGGCCTGCTCCCACCACGATGGCCGTAGGGCCTGCTTCGACGTTAGGGTATTCTACGGGTTCGTATATGGCCTCGGTCATTGGCTCGCCAATCCAGAGACGAAGGGTGAGGTTCACCATCACCTGACGCTGACGGGCGTCGATGCTGCGTCGGGTGATGCGCAGACCCCTGATGGCTCTGGCATCGCTGCCGCTCTCGCCGGCGGCTATGGCGCGCAGTGTGTGCTCGTCGGCTGCCTGCTGAGGCAACACGCGGAGTTGTATGTCCTTAATCACGATGTGTGTGGGTGTTAGGTTAAAAAACGTGGTGTAACGGCGGCAAAGATACCCTTTTCTTCTGAAAAAACGTTATTTCACGTTCCACAATTTATGTTTTACACGCAAAATGCCTATCTTTGCCGCTGATTTCATGCCTAAGACAAGCCGATGAGACGCATTCTGAAATGGACTGGAATAGTGTTGGCGGTGCCGATACTGCTCTTCCTGACCCTCTCTTTCTTGCTATACCTTCCGCCGGTGCAGGACTTTGCCGTGCGGAAGGTTGCCGCATACGTCTCGGAGGCCATGGGCCTTGACGTCAGCGTGGGAAGGTTGCGTCTGCGCTTCCCGCTCGACATAGACCTTCAGGATTTCGCGGCTCGCGACTCGCTCGGCGACACCATCGCCATGGCCCGCAGCCTCGTCGTAGATCTCGACCTCACACATGCTCTGCACGGACGTGTCGGTGTCGAGGGCATCGGCCTCACCGACGTGCAGGCCGACACCAAGGATCTCATAGCTACGGTGCGTGTGTCGGGGCGCTTCGGCAAGCTCTCCCTCCGCGACGACGTGGATCTGCCGACATGCCGTGTCGCCATCGACGAGGTGGTGCTGAGCCGTGCCGATGTCGCCATCGTGCTGCGCGACACCGTCACCGCAAAGGACACCACCTCGACCGTCATCCCATGGACTATCGACGTGGGGCGTGCCGAGATTGATGCCAGCCGTCTGCGCCTATGCCTGGAAGCCACCTCACTCGACATCTCGGCGGCATTGCAGCACCTCGAGGCCGGGGATGCCCACATCGACCTCGGGCGGCAGCGCTATGCCGTCGGCACCTTCGAAGGCCGTCTGGCAGACATGGCCATCGGCGGCAAGACTGATATCCGACTCCCCGACGCGACCCTCGCCACAGACAGTATCGCCTTCGACGCCGAGGCCATGCACCTCGATATCGCCGCCCTGCGCCTGCGCTCGGCATCTTCGCGCATCGACGGCGCCGTAGCCATGGACATAAAAGCCTTCACACCCTCGGCAGTAGGACGCCTGACGGCCTCCGTCGATGCCCGCGTGGGTCGTGAGGACATGGCATGGGCTCTGCTGATGGCTGACAGCACGGCGTTGGCACCCTTTGCACGCGAATGGCCGTTGGCGGCCTTGCACCTTACCCTAAGTGCCGACGGCAATGTTGACAGCCTCCACCTGACGCGTCTCGACGCCACCCTTCCCGGGACTCTCGACCTCCAAGCCCGTGGCGCGGCATTCAGCATCCTTGATGCCGCAGGTCGCGGCGCGGATGTCAGCCTCAATGCCCACAGCGGCGACATGTCATGGCTGCTGCGAGCCGTCGGTGCCGACACCCGCACGCTACGCCTGCCGTCGGCCGAGCTGGTGGCGGAGGGGCATATCCGCGGCACGGACATGAACGTGAAAGCCCGACTCGACGAGGGTGACGGCAGCGTGCTGCTTCAGGCACAAGCCTCGATGCCAGGCTGGCGCACCTCGGCCATGACCTATGACGCCGCTGTCGGGGTGCGACAGGTCGATGTGCGGCATTTCCTGCCC
This sequence comes from uncultured Prevotellaceae bacterium, assembly GCA_947167455.1. Taxonomy (GTDB): domain Bacteria; phylum Bacteroidota; class Bacteroidia; order Bacteroidales; family Bacteroidaceae; genus Physcousia. The sequence continues at coordinate 27,899 of CAMVIB010000005.1, forward strand.
ACCGACAGCATAGGCCATGTCTCTGCCACCGTGGCGCTCAGCGGCAGTGGCACGGACATCTATGCCGCCACCACCACGCTCGATGCCGACGTGCAGGTGTCACAGCTCGTCTATGGCCGGCGCTTCGACCTCAGCGGCATAGGCCTGCTCGCCAGCGTAAGCAACGGCCAGGGGCGTGCCACACTGACCTCCGACAACAGCCTCATGCGCTGCAGGGCAGAGGTGGCCGCCATGCTGGAACGCCGGCTGAGCGGACTCACCTTCGGCCTCGACCTCACCTCGGCCGACTTTTACGCCCTGGGCATCACCGACCATCCGCTCAGCGTCGGCGCCTGCTTCCACATCGACGGGACGACGAATCTCAGCGACCACCACGCCATCGATGGCTCCATCAACGACATAACACTCACTACGGCCGACACACTCTTCCGTCCCGAGGACATCACTCTGAGGGCACTGCTGCGGCCCGACACCCTTCATGCTTACGTGGCCAGCGGCGACCTCTACGTCACCGTAGATACCGACAAGGGCTACGAGCGCCTGCTGCAACAGTCATCGCGTTTCACAGCCGAGCTCCAGCGGCAATGGGCCGCCAGGCGTTTCAGCCTCGACGCCCTGCGCCGCGAGCTGCCCAAGGCCGATGTGCACGCTTCCGTGGGAACGGCAAATCCAGCCTTCGGCATGTTGAAGGCCAATGGCATAGCCTTCGATATGGCCAACGTGGACTTCACCCTCAGCCCCGAAGAGGGCATGAACTGCGGAGGGCAGGTCTATGGGCTGAAGACCGAAGGCGTGCAGTTGGACACGGTGGCCTTCTTCGCTTTCCAGGACACCACCGGCCTTTCCGTGGAAGCCCGTGTGCGCAACGGGCGTCGCAACCCGCAGTTCAGGTTTGACACACGCCTCAGTGCCGTGCTCACCGACACGGGGTCTGTGGCAAGGCTGAGATATATCGACGAGCGTGGCCGCACAGGCATAGACATCGGGCTGCGTGCCAGCATCGCCGACGAGAGCCTCCAGCTCAGCATTGCCCCTCGCGACCCCATATTGGCCTACCGCACGTTCCACGCCAATGCTGACAACTACCTGCGCCTGCTGCGCCGCAACCGCATCGAGACCGACATCAAGCTCGTCAGCGACGACGGCACGGGGCTGAATCTTTATTCTACACCCAATGCCGATGCCCTCCAGGACCTCACGCTCGGGCTGCAGCACATCAACATCGGGCGCCTGATAAGCGTCGTACCCTATGCGCCAAAGCTCACGGGAATGCTCGACGGCGACGTGCACCTTCAGCAGCATGACAAGAGCATCACCCTCTCGGCCGACGTCACCGCCAATGCCCTCACCTACGAGACGGCAGCGCTGGGGCAAGTGGGGCTTCAGGCCGTCTATCTGCCTAACGCCGACGGCAGCCACTACATCGACGGTTCGCTGACGCATGACGGCATGCCCGTCGCCACCATCGGCGGCACCCTCGGCAAGAGCTCCGGCTCAGCAGCCACGCCGCTCGACATAAATCTCGGCCTCGAACGCTTCCCCATCAAGCTCGCCAATGGCTTTATACCCACCGGCGATGCCGCGGCAAAGACACCTGTGGCTGTCCTCTCGGGCTTCCTCATGGGCGATGTCCACCTCGGCGGCACGACAGCGCGCCCGGACGTAGATGGCGTGGTGCATACCAGTGACGTGCGCATACGTTCCGACCTCTACAGCATAGGCCTGCGTCTCGACGACAGCGACATACGTCTCGACGACAGCCGACTCACCCTCGACAGCCTGCGCTTCTACGCCTCCGGCAAACAGCCGCTCGTCATGGCAGGCACGGCCGACTTCGCACGACTCGACCGTATAGCCCTCGACATGAATGTCACGGCGCGCAACTACGAGCTGATTAATGCCCGCAAGACTGCCGGTGCGCTGGCCTATGGACGTGTCTATGTGGATTGTAATGCCATGGTGAGAGGCACACTCAACGACCTGCGCATCATGGGAAGTCTGAAAGTGCTGCCGGAGACCGATGCCACCTATGTCCTCACCGACTCGCCGCTCTCTACCGACGACCAGCTGGCGGGACTCGTGGATTTCGTGGATTTCTCGGACACCATACGTGTCGGGCAAAAGCCCGAGACGGTGCGGCCGAAGCATATCAACCTCATCATGAGCATTGACATCGCCGATGCCGCACAGCTGCATTGCATGCTAAGCTCCGACGGCAACAACTATGTCAACATCGAGGGCGGCGGCACTCTCACCATGACATATTCGCCAGAGCGCAACCTTCAGCTTAACGGACGCTACACGGTGAACAGCGGCAAACTCAAATACACTATGATGGTGATACCGCTCGTGGAGTTCGCCATCAAGAATGGCAGCTATGTCGAGTTCCGTGGACCAATCGCCAACCCGCACCTCAACCTCAGTGCCACCGAGCGCCTGCGCACCACTCTCACCGAAAACGGGCAGCCGCGCAGCGTGGCATTCGACGTCGGCCTGGCTCTCACACAGACACTCGACAATATGGGTCTGGAATTCACCATCGAGGCGCCGGAGGACATGATGGTGCAGAACGAACTGGCATCTATGTCGGCAGAGCAGCGCGGACGCGTCGCCGTGACGATGCTCGCCACCGGGATGTACATCACCGAGAGCACATCGAGCACCGACGGTGGCTTCAGCGGGCAGAACGCCCTGAATGCCTTCCTGCAGAGCCAGATCTCAAACATAGCGGGCAAGGCTCTCAAGAGCGTCGATCTCTCTCTGGGCATGGAGCAGGGCACCACCGCCACCGGAGCCATGACCACTGACTACAGCTTCCGCTTCGCAAAACGGTTCTGGGGAAACCGCATCAGCGTCATCGTCGGCGGGCGTGTCAGCACAGGACAGGATGCCGTCAACGACGAAAAGACCATCATCGACAATCTCACAATAGAATATCGCCTTGACAAGAGCGCCACGCGCTACGTCAACGTGTTCTACAAGAAGAACACGCAGTCGCTCCTCGACGGCGAGGTCTTGGAGATGGGTGCAGGACTCGTCCTTCGCCGCAAGACCAACCGACTCGGCGAGCTCTTCCTTTTCCGCAACAAGTCAGAATGACAGCACAACGCAACATATCATCTGCACACAGCCGCCACCGAGTGAGAGCACTACAGCTCCCACACACCTCGTGGCGACGCATCGTAATGTTGGCTGCCGCATGCGTGTGCCTGGCCCTCTCTTCATGCTACACCACGAAGAACCTCCCCGAGGGCGAAGTGCTCTACACGGGGCTCAAGGGCATCGACTATGTGTGGCCTGCCGACAGCACCGAGGCTGCCGACATCCCCGACATCCCCGACAGCGTGCGCAGCAGCCTTCAGGAGGATGTCAGCGCCGCGCTGAGCCGCTCGCCCAACAATGCTTTCTTCGGCAGCAGCAGTCTGCGCTGGCCGCTGCCGCTGGGACTGTGGATCTATAACGCCAGCGTCGGCTCCAAGTCGCGATTCGGACGCTGGGTGTTCGACACCTTTGCCGCCACGCCTGTCACCATCGCCACCGTCAACCCCGCCATGCGCACACAGGTGGCACGGCAGACGATGCGTGCCAACGGCTTCTTCCGAGGTACCGCCACGAGCACCGTGATAGCCAACCCACGAAACGAGCGTAAGGCACGCGTGGCATACAGCGTCACGCCGGGGCCGCTGTTCCGCATAGACACCATCGTGCGTCAGAGATTCGACGGAAGCCTTGTCGCCGACAGCATCATCAATGCCTCCATGCCGGCAACGCTCATACATGCCGGAGACCCCTTCAGCGCCGCACAACTCGATGCCGAGCGCAAACGCATTGCCAAGGTGCTGCAGTCGAGAGGGTTCTACTACTTCCGACCGGAGCATATCGTCTTTCAGGCCGACACCATACAGAAGCCCGGACACGTGCAGCTGCGTATGACTACCTCGCCTACCATGCCTGTGCGGGCCCGGAACCAATACCGCATGGGGCGCACCACAATCACCATTTTCCCGCACAATGACTTTCACGTCACCGACAGCACCAGCAACCCCGAGGCCAAGGCTCCGCCACGCAGACGCATACTCTCTGCCGAAGACAGCGTGCGCCTCAGCCGTATGCGCGACCAGTTCGTGATGCGATGGGCGGGAGGCTCCAAGTCGCCGCTGCGCATGGGAGCCATAAGGCAGTATCTCATCTACCAGCCCGGGCAGCTCTACCATCAGCGCGTTCACGAGATAACGCAAACCTTCCTCTCTGGCATGGGAGTCTTCTCTAACGTGCAGCTCAACTACGTGCCTCGCGACACGACAGACACCTGTTCCGTACTCGATGTTAACATCTATGGCATCCTCGACAAGCCTTACGAGAGCGAGTTCCAGGCCAAGGTCACCAACAAGAGCAACGGACTCATCGGCCCGGGACTGGCGTGGGGGATGACCAAGCACAATGCCTTCCGCGGTGCCGAGGACCTCAGCTTCAAGATCTATGGCACCTACGAGTGGCAGACGGGCGTGAAGTCGGGCACCGGCGACAGTAAGCTCCTCAACAGTTTCGAACTCGGGGCATCGCTGTCGCTCACCTATCCGAGGCTCATGCCGAGGTTTCTCGGACGATGGGCCATTCGCGCTCAGCGCAACCGTATGCAGCGCACAGGAGCCTTCAACTTCCGCAGCTTCGCCACTACCACCTTCCGCGTCGATGCCGACTGGATGAATCGTGCCTCCTATTTCCAGATGATACGCTTCGGCGGAAGCATAGTATATAAATATAGGAGGAAACCATGGATACAGCATGAGATCACGCCCTTGCGCCTCGAATACAACATGCTCGCCCGACGCTCGGAGCGCTTCGACAGCATCGTGACACGCAACCAGGCACTATACATCTCCATGCGCGACCAGCTCGTGCCGTCGATGGCATACACCATGACCTACTCGCCGCGGACGCGCGAAGGACATACGCGGTCGCTGATAGTGTCATTCAAGGAGGCCGGCCACATCACCAATGCCATCTACGCCGTTGCCGGACAGGGGCGTAAGGAGCGCGACAAAAAGCTCCTCGGCGTGCCTTTCGCACAATTCCTGAAGCTCACTGCCGAATGGCGCGAGGCATGGCCTGTCACGCCGCGCTCTACGCTCGCCGCACGCGCCATGGTAGGTGCCGTGTGGAGCTACGGCAATTCCACCATGGCACCCTATGCCGAACTCTTCAGCGTCGGCGGTGCCAACAGCATCCGTGCTTTCGGTGTCCGGACACTGGGCCCTGGCAGCTACCATCCGGCGGCATCGCAGTGGAGCTATGTTGACCAAGTGGGCAACCTTAAGTTCGAGGCCAACCTGGAGTGGCGTTTCCCCATCATCGGCAAGCTGATGGGAGCCGTCTTCCTCGATGCCGGCAACGTGTGGCTCATGGTGCCCGACGACCAGAGGCCGGGGGGCGTGATAAGTGCCGACAGCTTCTTGCGTGAGATAGCTCTCGGCACGGGAGCCGGCTTGCGCTATGACCTGAGCTTCCTCGTGCTGCGATTTGATGTCGGTGTAGGCTTGCATGCGCCCTTCGACACGGGGCACAGCGGCTACTATAACATGCCACGCTTCAAGGACTCCCTCGGATTCCACCTCGCAGTGGGCTACCCCTTCTGACGTTTCCTATCCCCTTCTGATGAACGACTGCCTCATTCCCCATTCCCCATTTCGCATCTCCTCAGCATCTGCTGCGGGAGCGACAGCCGGGGGTCGTCGCTGTGGGCATCAATTGCCGAGAGGAAATGAGGCATCTCGCGGGCATACACACTGCGCATGTGGATGTTGGAGGCATCGTTGTGGGAAGCGGAGTAGGTGAAGTTGGCAATGCGGTCGGCCAGCTTGACAAAGGGGGCGTATGGCGTCGTCCTTATGCCGGCGTAGTAACGCTCGCCGGCACGTTCGCTGCGTGTGCGACCCTTGTCGTTGGTAAGGGCATAGACGATCTCGGCCGCCACGAGGGCCTGACCTTGGCCCATCCACCGTCGTGCAAGCTTCATGACATCGTTATAGGTAAGACGCGCATCCTCGATGCTGTCGTGGTAGTATGCCCCGAAAAACAGCGGCAGCAGGTCGCATGCCTCGGGGCATACCTCGTAGCCATAGTCATATACCGACTGCGCCACCATGTCGAGGTGCACGCCGTATGGCTGATTGTCATAATGTTGGTTTACGCTGGCGTGTAGCTCGTGTGCCGACAGCCGAATCTCTTCGAGTGTCTCCGCGTTAGCTCTTTTCCAGTCCTCGAAAACGTCTTTATTCATCACTCAGAACTTTCAACTTGTCAACTTTCAACTTGTCAACTCGTCAACTCATCAACTCATCAACTCGTCAACTCATCAACTCGTCAACTTGTCAACTTGTCAACTCGTCAACTCATCAACTTGTCAACTCGTCAACTCATCAACTCGTCAACTCGTCAACTCATCAACTTGTCAACTCGTCAACTTGTCAACTTGTCAACTCGTTAACTTGTCAATTCTTCAACTCATCTGCAATGATGCGTTTTCTGTTGACGAACATCATCACGATAGTGAAGCCGGAGAGCAGGCCCATGCCGATGTAGTCGAGACTCTTGCAGGCTCGGAAGATCACCCATCCTATGAGCGACGAGCAGAAGTCCAGGGCACCTGCGCCGAAGCCTGCCGGCACCTTGGCGGCAGCATCCTGCGTGGCGGCATAGACGGAGTTGGCGGCGGCGGTGAAGTCGGCGCTCATGTCGGTTACGAAGTAGAGGCCGAAGATCAGTGCCACGAGGCCTATGATGAATGTCTTGACGACATTGTTGCGTGTGATGGGCAGCACCATGGGGAAGAGGTAGAACATGCCTGCCAGCGATGCCAGCGGCAGGAACTGGTTGCCCGGCAGCACCACGGCCAGGAACAGCACGGTGGGTATGAGCAGCAGCGAGACGACGAGCGTCGTGGGGTGGCCGATGACGAGGGCCGGCGACATGCCGATGTGCACCTTCTTGCCGTTGAACTTCTTCTCCACCACCTCCTTCGTCTTCTGGCTGATGGGCATGAGGCCGTCTATGAAGAGCTTGGTGATGCGCGGGATGAGCTCCATGACGGCACCCATGATGACACCCAGCGAGAGGATGGTCTTGGCGGCGTCGCCGTCCCACTCCTTAACGCTCAGTGCGCCGATGAGTGCTCCCACGATGACGCCGAGGATGAGGGGCTCGCCCAGCACGCCGAACTTCTTCTTCAGACCCTCGGCGTCGATGTCGAGCTTCGAGAATCCCGGGATGCGGTCGAGCAGCCAGTTGACGGCGATGGCGAAGGGCACGAAGCTCTGGCAGAAAGGCTGTGGGATGCTGATGCCTTCGAGGGTGTAGTGTTTCTGGAAACTCTCGGCGGTGAGGTCGGCCATGACGAGCGTGAACATGTAGCATACGATGGCGGCAAAGTAGCCCCATGCCAGACTCTGGCCCTGCACGAAATAGACCACGGCGCCTATGAAAGCGAAGTGCCAATAGTTCCACAGGTCGATGTTGACGGTGCGCGTGGTCTTGGTGAGCACCATCAGGGCGTTCACTCCCAGGCAGATGGGTATGATGAGTGCGCCCACGGCGGTGTTGTAGGCCACGGCGGCAGCGGCGGGCCAGCCCATGTCGAAGATGTTGAGCTGTAGGTGGTAGATGTCCGAGATGTTGGTCAGCGGAGTGTTGAAGTTTGTGGTGAGCAGCGCTGTGACGATGCCCAGACCCACGAAGCCGACGCCCACGAAGAGGCCGCTCTGTAGCGCCTTGCCGAACTTCAGGCCTATGCACAGGCCGATGATGGTGAACAGGATGGGCATCATGACCGATGCCCCCAGCGAAATGATGTAGGAGAAAACTGCTTCCATAAGCTACAGACCCTCTCTGCACGTCACCCTCATGACATCGGCGTCGGAGACGTCAGCGTCGGGGCGTCAGAGGCTTCAGGGTCATTCTTTAGGTTGGTGAGTGATAGGGTTAATTCGTGACTGGGGGAGGGCGGTGGCGTTATTTCTCGAACGCCACGGACCCGTTGCCGATGTTGTTGCCGTCGGCAAAGAGGGCTATGCGGTACTGTCCGGCCGTGAGCATCTCATTGACATCCCAGTAGATGGTGACGGGAGTCTCCTCGCCGGTATATTCTACGTCGCGACGGGCAGTATATTCCAGCTGGGCATTCTGATAGGCAAAGGTGCCGCTGGCTCCGGCCACCTCGTTCGTGGGCTTGAGGATGCGCAGGTAGATGGTGCGCACGCCGGCGGCTGCCGTGACATTGCGGGCGATGTTGAAGGACACCTGAAACTGCCTGACGTCGGCAACCTTCTTGGCTGCCTTGCCCTTCTTGTTCTTGGCAAGGACGGAGAGCCCTGTGGCGTCGAGCACGCTGGCGATGGCAACCTTGTCGGACAGGGTGGCCTTCTCGGTGCTCAGCTCGCTGATCTGCTGCTGCTGCACCTGCTGCTGCTGGCGCAGGTTCTCGTTCTCGGCATTGAGCTGCGTGTTGAGGCGGTTCAGAGAGTCTATCTCCGCCACGAAGCTTTTCAGCACGGCACGCATCGTGGCCAGCTCCTTCTTCAGACGCGCTATCTCGGCGGCATCGTTGCTCTTGGTGCGTCGCAGCTCTTCGAGCAGCTCCTGGGTGCGCTGCTGCTCCTGTTCGAGCTGAGCCATGAGCGAGTCGTTGTTGATCTGAGTCTTCATCTCGTTGTACTGACGGGCGAAGTTCTCGTACTCGTTTTCCATCTCGCGCTTGTCCATCTCGGCAAGCTCCAGCATCTGGCGGTTCTCCTCGTTGCTCTTGGCGAGCGAATAGATGAGGTAGCCCATGCCGGCCAGCAGGGCCGTCACCACGACAGCTGCAATGATAATAATTGACTTCTTGTTCATTGTCCTTTGCGAAAAATCGGTGCAAAAATAATAAAAGTTTTTCGCTTGCCGTTCAAAATCCGGACTTTTTTCATGCTCTCACCTGCAAAAACGCTGAAAATGCCGCTGCTGACATGCCTCGCGCCGCTCGTCATCTCATCATCTTGCGCTTGCGGGAGATATATACTCCCTTGGGTGGTGAGGCTGCCGACGTGGCGGACAGACGGCGTCCGCTCCTCGACTCCCCAGAGGTCGGAGAGCCATCTGTTTCTTGTCGGTCTGGCTGTCGGGCCTCGTGCGCTGCGCCAGCGGGCAGTCTTATAGGGGTAATGCGCTAAAATGAATATGATTTCTCGTTAAACTCTACCATTCTTTTCGTTAATTGGAGAAAACAGTGTACTTTTGCCGCGCAATAGCTGTCCATTGTGTCACATTCCGCCTGGCAGGTAATAAACAAAAGCAACCACCCACATTAATAATATCAATATCTCATGAACCGCGAACAAGACAAACTGCAACAGCTCGGCAAGCAGACCGACTACACATTCGACTACGCGCCTCAGGTCCTGGAGACCTTCGAGAACCGTCACCCCGACAACGACTACTGGGTGCGCTTCAACTGTCCCGAATTCACCAGCCTGTGTCCCATTACAGGTCAGCCCGACTTTGCCGAGATACGCATCAACTACATCCCTGGCCAGCGTATGGTGGAGAGTAAGAGCTTGAAGCTCTACCTCTTCAGCTTCCGTAACCACGGTGATTTCCACGAGGACTGCGTCAACACCATCATGAAGGATCTTGTCAAGCTGATGGACCCCAAGTACATTGAGGTAACAGGACTGTTTACGCCCCGCGGCGGCATCAGCATCTATCCTTATGCCAACTATGGCCGTCCAGGCACCAAGTACGAGCAGATGGCTGACTACCGTATGCTCCACCATGACCTGTAGCCATTGCCCTGACAGAACACCCAGCTATCGGCAGGCCCTGCTGACACGGCGACTATTGAAAGATGACGCTTCCGGCGTCATTGCCACAGACATATTATAAAAATGATTATCCGCAATCGTACCACCAAGACGCTGGAAGCGTCTCCTCTCAATAACCGGGGGTGCGCAGTACCCCCGGATAGGGACAAAAAGGGGAACATCGACCCTGAAGGGGTCGCCCATTACGCTGTTCGGGCACTCTTTCAGAGTGCTTGCCTCTATAGAGCTTGTTATCCGGGGGTGCTCGCTACGCTCGTACCCTCGGTTATTGAGCGAAGACCGCGTTGCGGTCTCTTTGGTAAGAGGGTACGAGCGTAGCGTGTACCCACGGTTGACAGACAATCGTGGAACATGCACTTAGGAAGAGTGCCACATCATTCCGAGAGGGCGACCCCTTCAGGGTCGAAGCCGATACTGGCTGACATCCGGGGGTGCTGCGCGCACCCCGGTTACCAGAGCGATGACGTTTTTCTTTGATGTGTCGAAGCGACCAGAGGTCGAGCGCTTGAAGTGTCAAGCATCGCAAGCTCCGGGCGCCCTGCTATGCCCCAGCGGCCTTGACACAAAATCTGCTCGAAAACAGCCTGAGAGCAATCCAAAGCTAATTTATAGAATCACCTTATATATGGAAAAGGGGATGTGCCTTCGTGGAAGGCACATCCCCTTGTTTTCGGTGTTACGCTGATGGCGTAGTGTTACTTCACGTTGAACTTCTCGGTGGAGAAAGACACATTCTTGTTGCCCTTGTCAGCCTTTTTGCCGGCGGCGGGCTTGGCGAGCTTCTTCATGTTCCAGAGCTTGTTGATGCCGGTCTTGACATTCAGCGGAGTAGCCTTGGTGTTGATGAAACGTGAGGCTATGTGCTTGACGGCAGCACCATCGTCTGTGAGCTGGAAGATTTCCTCTGTCTGTCCGAAGGCGCCAGCCTCTACGTAGAACACAGGGAAGAAGTGGAAGGTCTTCGTCTCAGGATCGAAGTAAGACGTTGCCTCGCCATATTTCTCAGCGTTGTAGATCTTGCCCTCAACGAGATAGACGGCACCGTATGTCGAGTGAGCATAGTTGGCATCCTGGTCAGCGACAGAGCAGGCGTTTGTGGCCTGATCCCATTTGAAGAGGAAGTCGCTGCCTCTGCCCCATTCAGCAATCTTGAAGGTGTTGTCGAGGTCGTCGCGCTTGAGAAGGGTATATGGTTCTGTGTCGGTGAATGGTGAGCCATCCTCATTTGGCGAGAAGAAGCTGTAAGTGCACAGACCGGTAGCGTATTCCGACCAAGTGATGTTGGCCAGGACTTCATCGTTGGTGTCGAGAGTGATATACTCTGTCTGCGTGCGGCCGTTGGCATCACGATACTTGCGTTCAGCCTGGAAGGTCATGTTGAGCTTCACGACATTTTCGGAGAAAGAAGATGACGAGCCGTTGATGGAAGCGTAGATAGGCATGCCTGCAGCCTCGATGCCGAGAGGCTGGAGTCCGAGTTCTTCGTCATAGTCCTTAGGCATCTGTATGCGTCCGTCCTTGACGAAGAAATAGACATCGTAGTCCTCAGCGTAGGGAGCCTCGAGGACGTAGGGTACACCATAGTTTGCTGTGAACGTCTTGTCGGCATCGTCCTGTGTAGCCACGCACTTGCCTCTGTAGAGTGTGACAGGCTGTGTCGTGCCGATTTGTCCTGAAGTGAACTCACCGGTGTAAACCTCTTCCCACTCGAAGTCCTCGTCGTTGAAGAGGTTGGCCTCATACTTGAGCTTGAAACCGTCGAAGATAATTCTTATGCCAGGATCCTCGGTAGTAGCATTCCAGCCGCCCACACCGCTCATATAGAAGTAAGGAGCAAGGTTGATAGCTCCGGGAATGGTGTATTCCTTGCCTTCGATGGTCTTTTTCTGATAGCCCATGACGTAGCTGCTGAGGAACTGGCTCTCTGCGGGATTCGCATAGAGGTCAGCGGGATGCCATGCTACGATCTCAACACCATAGCTTGAGTGGACATATCCAGTGTGAATCCCGGTGAAATAGACGAGGTCGGGTTCTGTAATCTTCACGCCAGCGAATGTCTGACCGACTTTGAGCAGTGTGAGCTCGGTGTATTCAGACGGCTGTGCCGACTGCGCTCCTTTGAGCATCTTATCGTAGGGGTGCATGATGCGGAATTTGGTGTTGTCGCCATCCTTCATATAGACTTCGACCTCATTGTTTTTCTCAAAATAGTACCAGTCATGGAAGTCTGCCTTACCCACAGGAACCCATTTGACGCGTGTCACAGAGAACGTTGCGGTGGCGGCATCGCTGTATGCTGATGTGAAGCGTGGGTCTTTGACAGCATACTGCACCTCGTAGGTCGTTCCAATCTCAGCCTTGGGGAACGAGATGGTGTATTCGGCATCCCATGCGCCCTGCTTGAACTTTGCCGACGAGATGGTGAAGATGTCTTCTGTACCGTTTGTGATGGTGATGGGCACCTCGATAGGCTGTAGGTATATGCTGCACTGTACGGAGTCGAACTCATTGTACTGTCCCTCCAGGATGTCAATCTGTTCCTGGTGCTCTTTCTTGACAGCCTCGACGGTCTTTTTGTACTCGGCAAGTATCTCGGCCTTCTCTGCGTCTGTCAGACCTTCGGCAGCGAGAGCTTCGTTCTTTATTGCCTCTGCGGCATCGAGCTCATCTTCCATTTCGTCTTCCTCGTCCTGGATGAGCTGTGCGATTCTCTGTTCTTCAGCCCCCAGCATGTTGCTCAGTTCGGGGTTGCGACGCGTCATGTGGAGTGTGTAGATGGTCTCCTCGGCGGGGTCGAGCTCCACGGACCGCGTGATCTCCTTGAATGACACCACGGCGTAGTCGGCGCTGGAGTCCCACTTACCGACCTCCACGTTGTCGTCATCCTTACATCCTGCCAAAGCAAGTGTGGCGAGTGCCATCGGCAGTGCATATCTTAAATACTTGTTCATATACTATATTGAATTATGAGTTATGAATTGTTGATGTACTCAGTCTGTTACGCCGTCGCGCAGTCCGGGGTTCTGACCGCTCTTAGGCTGTGTGCCTCCCTCGTTGTCGATGATGCCGTGGTTGGCATTGACCTCGGTGTCGGGGAAGCGCATGTTGAGCCATGGGTCGTCGGCAGCGATGTTGAACTTGAAACTCTCGGGCACGTTGCTCTCGCGGTTGGGTATGAAGCGTACGATAGGCTTGTTGAGTCGGCGTGCATCGGAGACGTCGAAGCCTTCGAGCCAGAGCTCTACGCGGCGCTGGTACCAGATCTCGTCGGCCAGTGTGCGTCCTCCTGCTGTGCTGCTGTAGGCGGGGTCGCGGTAGTTCTTTACGAAATTCTCGAGAACGGTGCGTCCTTCAGCCTCCTTGCCACCCTTTGCAAGACCCTCGGCCTTGATGAGTATCATCTCCTCGGCGCGCATGAGTGGCCAGTCGTTGTCGTTCTTTGTCGATGAGGCACCGCTCTTCATGCCGAACTTCACGTTGGTGTAGGGCAGGAGCTCGTCCTTGTCGCCACCCTGATCTTTGAAGGCAGCGATGTCATCGCCCTTGGCCGTGGCACCGTTGGTGGGGTCTGTCCACACCTGGTTGGCCCAGTTGTCGGAGTGGCGTGTGGCGTCGAGCCACCATCCCTTACGTACGTCGGTGTCGGGAATCTTGTCGTAGAGGAGTTTGTTGATGCACGGTGTGTTGACGGTGGCAGGTCCATATCCGCTTCCGCAGAGCGCACTTGTCCATGCGGCGGCACAGCGGTTGCCATATTCGCTGGCCTCGGCCTCTGTGAGTAGGATACCCCACAGCCAGTTGCGTTCCTGAATGTTGCAGAAGGCAGGTTCGCTGACATCCTGCATGCTTGCGGGCTGATAGCCTACGAGTGCGCTGTCGGCATCGGCGGCAGCCTGCAGCCAGTTCTCCATGGCGAGGTTGGCACGTGCGCGCAGGCCGAATGCCACGTTGCGGTCGATGTATATCTTCTGGCTTGCGCTCTCCTTGTAGGCCGTTGTGCTGGTGTAATCTACGCCGCGGTCGTAGCCTTTGAGGTATTCGAGTGCGGTGTCGAGGTCGCTGATGATCTGAGCATATACCTGCTTGACGGTGGCGCGTGGGTTGTTGGTGTAGTCGAAGTCAGCGTCAGTGCCGAGTAGCGGGATACATGGGTCATCGCCATGGCTTGCATAGTTGCCAGCATAGTAAGGTGCGAGTGCCATGTAGTCGAAGGCACGCATAGCGTATGCCTGACCCAGCTTGTTGCGCGTCAGTGTGTCCGTGGGTTCTGCCTCAAGGAGGGTGGAGAGGCTTGTGATGAGCCCGTTGGCAACACCTATGCTACGATATGGCGTTGTGTAGCGGATGTAGGGGTTGGCATAGTTGGGGTCGCGGTCAGAGTATTCGCTTGCTGTCGAGAACCAGTTGTAGCCGTTGTCGGAGCCGAAAGCGTCGGCACCTTCGAGTGAGAGCGAAATCATGCTCATCACGAAGGCGAAGTCATCGGCGCGGTTTGAGCCAGTGAACACACGTCCGCTGCCTCCGTCGGCCATCATCTTAAACATACCTACGAAGGAGGCATCGACGCGCGACGGCACAGTTCTGTTGGTCTCTGCCAACTGCTCTGGCGTGATGGAGCCACCTTCTGGAATCTGCTCGTCCATATCCTTGCATCCCGTTGTGAGAAGGGCTGCTCCCATGGCGAGAAGTGAAATCTTATATAGTTTCATAAACAATTATGAATTATGAATTAAGAATTATGAATTACTGTAGTGTAAAGAACTCTGGTTTGACGTGGTTAGAACTTCACTGTCAGACCTGCTGTTACGCTGCGCATGGAGGCGTATGAGCCAGTTGCCATACCGGCACCTGTCGTGAAGCTGCCGACGCCAACTGTGTAGCGTGGGTCGAGACCCTTGCGTGCAGTGAGCAGGAAGAGGTTCTCTCCTGCGAAATACACGCGCAGGCTGCGTATGTGGAGCTTGTTCATCCACTTCTTGGGGAAGGTGTAGCCCACTGTGAGGTTGTTCAGCGAGAGATAGTTGCTCTTGGTGAGCCAACGGTCTGCTGCTGTCTGTGAGCTGGCATCGGTGTCGCCATAGACGAGACGAGGAATGTCAGAGCCGGTGTTCTCTGTGCTCCATGCATCGAGGAGGTCCTTGTGCATAGCCTGTCCGTTGCTGCGTCCGTTGACCATGAGCTGCTGGTAAGCACCATCCACGGTCTTGCCTCCGAGCTGATAGCTGAACTGTGCGCTGACGTCAACGCCGTAAGCCTCGAATGTCGTGCCGAAGCCACCGATGACCTTAGCCTGAACGCTTCCGAGGTCGTACTTGTCGGCCTGGTCGATGCTGTTGACTACGATGTCACGTCCGGTGTACTGCGGTGTCGTGCCGTCGGCCTCGTAGAGAGTGTTTCCCTCAGCGTCCTTGACGGTCTCCTTGGCATACCACAGGGCCTGGCCTGGCTCGAACTTGTTGTTGGCAGGCACCTCGCCGGTGTAGCTGCCCTGGTATGTGCCGGCGTACTTCAGCATGTAAGCCTGGTGGAGAGAGCCTCCGACGCGTATGATGCTGTTGCTGTACTTGATGCCGCCCACGGCCTCGTCAGCGGGGTCGAGGTGCAGGAACTCGTTGTGGTTGTGTGCCAGTGTGGCGTTGATGTTCCACTTGATGTTCTTTGTGCGGATGACGTCACCGTCGAGTGAGATTTCTATACCGCGGTTGAGGAGCTCGCCGACGTTAGTGGGGTATGTGTTAGCGCTGATACCGCTGGACAGTGGCAGGTCTTTGGTGTAGAGGAGGTCCTTTGTGACACCGTTGTAGAACTCGATGGTACCGTTGAGGCGATACTTGAAGAACGAGAAGTCAACACCGATGTTCCACATCTGCTTCTTCTCCCATGTGAGGTTCTCGTTGCCCTTTGTGGTCTGCGAGATGGAGTACTGTCCTGTCTCGTCGTTGTAGGATGTGGTGTAGAAGTCGCTGTAAGCGTGGTAGCCCATGCCGCCGTCGTTACCGTTGGCACCGAAGCTTGCCTTGAGCTTGAGGAGGTCAACCCACTCGGCGTTCTTCATGAAGTTCTCCTTGTTGATCTGCCAGCCTACGCCGACACCTCCGAATGTACCCCAACGGTGTCCGGGAGCGAAGATGGAGCTGCCGTCGCGACGTATGCTTGCATCCACGAAGTAGCGTTCGTCGTAGTCGTAGGCCACCTTACCGAGGATACCCTGACGGAAGATCTGGTCGCTGTTGGAGTAAACGTGCTCGTTGGTGTGAGAGAGGGCGTTGTTGAGCTCGCCGACGTTGGGGTTGAAGAGGTGGTCCTTGTCGCCGTTGATGTTCTGCTCAGTCTGACGGTTGTTCTCGTAACCGACAAGCACGTTGAGGTTGTGCAGTCCGAAAGCCCTCTGGTAGCTGGCCATATACTGCTGGTTGATGTTGAATGTGCGGTCTTGGTTGGTGTAGCCGATACCGTCCACGCTGGAACCACTGCCGAAACGGCTGTAGAGGTAGTTGGTGCGGCTGTTGATGGCCTGTGCAGCGAGCTGCGCCCAGATGTTGAGGCCTTCTATGGGTGTCACTGTAGCCTGCCACTGACCTGTGAAGATGTCGCCCGTGCCCTTGCGGCGGTCGTACATATTGTCGCGCACGGCGTTACCTACGATAGAGGGTCGTGTCTGGTTGGTCTGGTTGGAGTCGTAGATAGTGATGCCGTTGTCAACCTTGATCGTCCCGTCGGCGTTGCGTACGTAGAGCGGGTAGATGGGACCCATGATGTTTGTGATGTAGAAGAGGTTGCCGCTGCTGCCCCATGTCGTTCCGTAGGTGGGGTTTTGGCTGTCGCGGTGTGTGAAGCCCATGTTCGTGGTGAGCTTGAGCCAGCTCTTGGCCTGATACTCGACGTTGGTACGTGCTGTGTAGCGCTTGTAGTTGGAGTTCTCCACGGTACCTCCATCCTGCAGGAATCCTACGCCGGCATAGTAGTTGAGGCGGTCTGTGCCACCGCTGACGCTGACGTTGTACTCCTGACGGAAGCTGTTGTGGTAGGTCTCGTTGTACCAGTCGTCGGGGGTATAGTAGTACTCTCCGTCGCTGTAGCCGAGCTTGGCGTGCGGGTTGAGCTTACCGTTCGTGCCGATGAGGTTCTCGCCCTGCGGCAGCGTATAAACCTGATAGCCGAGGCCGCCGTTGTTGCCGTTGTAGATGTTGGCACTTGCCCAGCGGTATGCGTCCTGGTCGGAGGCGCCGAGGGTCTTGCGCCAGTTGTAGAGGGATGCGAACTGTGTCTCGTAGTACTGTCCCGGGTCAGAGATGACATCGTAGTTTGGCACGAGGCGGCTGTTGCTACCCCACTTGGCGTCGAAGGTCACTTCAGCGTCCTGCTTGCCGCGAGCCTTCTTGGTGGTTATGATGATGGCACCGTTTGCGGCGCGTGCGCCGTAGAGTGCTGTTGCGCTGGCGTCCTTCAGCACGGACATCGACTCGATGTCGTTGGGGTTGACAGTGACGACGCCGGCAGCCATAGGCACACCGTCGATGATGTAGAGAGGAGTTGTGCTGGCCTCCATGGAGCCGAAGCCACGGATGCGGATTGTGGGCGACGAGCCAGGTCCTGCGCTGACGCCAGTTGCCTGCACGCCTGCCACCTTACCGATGAGTGCGTTGGTGGCTGTCGAGCTGACGTGGTTTGTAATGTCCTCGCTCTTCACCTCCACGGCCGAGCCTGTGAATGTGGAGCGCTTTGTCGTACCATAGGCGACGACCATGACTTCGTCGAGGAGACGGTTGTCGGTGTCGAGTGCGATCTGCATGCCGTTGCGTGCCTTGATGACGCGTGGCAGCATGCCGATGTGTGTGAACTCCAGGCGTGAGTTGGCGTCTGGCACCTGGATGGTGAAGTTACCGTTCATGTCGGTGGTCGTGCCTGTCTTCTGGCCAAGCACCTTCACTGCGGCACCGGGCAGGGGTTCGCCATCGTCAGCAGAGATGACCGTACCCTTGACCGTAATCTGAGCCATCGCCATTCCTACGCAGAGAAAGAGCGCGCTCATGAGCATTGTTAGTCTTTTTTCCATAAATACTCTCATTAATTAAACATATTACTGTTAATAAAATTTGCTTTTTATGGTTGGGAAAGTGTGTGTGTGTTGTCTTTTTGGTGGTTGTCGTATGTGTGTCGGCGTTGCCATGGTTTATACTACGCCTATTTTTGGGCGCAAAATTAGTATAAATTTATCTAATAACAATGAAAAATGCAAAAAAATGTTGCATTGCTATGCTTTTTTAGGCGTTTCTCATGTGTGATGCGTCAAAAAGTCATAATTTTTGCCGCTTTTGCGACTTTTTGGTAAAAGTGCGTCTGGGCGCCCGGGGGTGCTGGGTGAGGGTCAGAGGGGTTTGGGAGGGAGCCTCGGCAGGAAAACCGCCGGGCGCAAACGGCGTATGGCGGTGGATTGGGGCGGTAGCCTCGCGCGCGATATATAAATAAGGTGTAGGGGAGTAAATGGTAAATGTTAAATGTAAAATGGCAAAGGAGTGGGGGGCTAAAGTGTTGTGGAGTAGGGGTTGGCTGGCCTGCTGCGTTATTTGTGGAGGCTGAAATGTATGCCAGCCCCTGCGCAGTCGGCTCCCATGGGTGGGTTTTGCTTCATGATGTCAATGCTGACGGCTTCGACAAGTGGGAAGCCGTCGAGCACGGCATTTGCCGTGCGCCATGCTACGTGTTCTAGCAGTGCCGCAGGAATTGCCATTTCGCGCTTTACGACATCGAGCAGGTCGGCGTAGGAGACGGTCGCCCGGATGTCGTCGGTGCGCATGGCCTCGCTGACGTCGGCCTCTATGCTCATGTTGATTATGAAAAACGCCCCCACGGTGCGCTCTTGTGGGAGCACGCCGTGGTGGGCGAAGATGCGTAGGTCACGTATGTAGATGGTCGTGTTCATGCCAGTGGTGCGTCGGCAGCGAGGTGTCGGCTATTGTTGTGCTGCTGTGTGCCGGGTTTGGTCGCATCGTGTCGTCAGCCGCAGCGGCTGGCACCGCAGTTTGTGCAGATGAGGCATCCTTCCTGATAGACGAGGGTCTCCTGTCCGCAGTTGGGGCATTTCTGTCCGTGGGCCGCAGTGCCGTCGGAGATGTACTTCTTGAGCGCGCGTTCCACTCCGGCCTTCCAGGTGTTGATGGTCTCGCTCTGGAACGACAGCTGTCCCACGAGGCGAATGACGTGGTCGAGGGGCATGCGGTAGCGCAGCACTCCCGAGAGCAGCTTGGCGTAGTTCCAGTACTCGGGGTTGAATTTCTCCGAGAGTCCCTCTACGGTGGTCTTGTAGCCTCGCTTGTTCTCGAACTGGAAGTCGTAGCGTTTCGTGCCGTCGGCGTTGATCTGCTTGATGATGCGTCCCTTGGTGACGCTCTTGGGCAGCATGATGCCCTCCTCGTCGTCTTGCAGACCTGTGAAGATCTCGTATGGCCGTCCGTCGAGCAGTCCCACGAAAGCCACCCATTTCTCCTTGTTGTTCTGGAAGCGCACGACATCGCACTCCAGCACGTCGGGTCGTTTCTCCACCACCTCCGGCGGTCGGCATTCGGGCACCATCTTGGGTTCTGCGGTGTGGAGCTCCGGTGTGTCGTTCTGCTCTGCTGTATCGTTGTCCTTTTTCTCCTTTTTCTTGCTGATGCTGACGAGGACTCCGCTTCTGGAGCCGTCGCGGTAGATGGTGCATCCCTTGCATCCGCTTCGCCAGGCCTCCATATACAGGTCTCCTACGAGCTGCTCGTCAACGTTGTTGGGCAGGTTCACGGTGACGCTGATGCTGTGGTCCACCCATTTCTGTATGGCTCCCTGCATGCGTACCTTCATCAGCCAATCCACGTCGTTGGCGGTGGCTTTGTAGTAGGGCGACTGCTCAATGAGCTCGTCGATTTCCTCCTGTGTGTAGCGCCGTTCGGTGTCGAGTCCGCAGACCTTCATCCACGTGAGGAAGTGATGGTGATATACGATGTACTCCTCGAAAGCGTCGCCTACGTCGTCTGTGAAGTCGATGTGCACCTCCGGGTCGTTGGGGTTCACCTTGCGCCGACGCTTATATACGGGCATGAACACGGGTTCGATGCCGCTTGTTGTCTGCGTCATGAGCGATGTCGTTCCTGTCGGGGCTATAGTGAGGCATGCAATGTTGCGTCGTCCGTACTTGGTCATCTCCTCGTAGAGCTCCGGGTCAGCCTCTCGGATGCGTGCTATCATGGGGTTGTCCTGCTCGCGTTTGGAGTCGTAGATCTCGAATGCTCCTCGCTCGCGTGCCATCTCCACGCTGCTTCTGTAGGCTGTGAGGCACAGCGTCTTCTGCACTTCCACGGCGAAGTCGGTCGCCTCCTGTGTGCCGTAGCGCAGGCCGAGAGCCGCCAGCATGTCGCCTTCGGCGGTGATGCCCACGCCCGTGCGTCGTCCCATGCTGCTCTTGCGCAGTATCTTCTCCCATAGGTGTCGCTCGCTCTGCTTCACCTCCTCGCTCTGCGGGTCGGCGTTGATTTTCTCGAGTATGAGGTGTATCTTCTCCAGTTCGAGGTCTATGATGTCGTCCATGATTCGCTGTGCGCATCTGACGTGTTTGCGGAAGAGGTCGAAGTCGAAGCGTGCGTTGCGTGTGAAGGGTTCCTGAACGTAGCTGTAGAGGTTGATAGCCAGCAGCCGGCATGAGTCGTAGGGGCACAGAGGTATCTCTCCGCAAGGGTTTGTGCTCACGGTGCGGAATCCGAGGTCAGCGTAGCAGTCGGGAATGCTCTCGCGCAGTATGGTGTCCCAGAACAGTACTCCCGGCTCGGCACTCTGCCATGCGTTGTGTACTATCTTGTGCCACAGTGCCTGAGCGTCAATCTCCTTGCTTACCATCGGCTTGTCGCTGTCGATGGGGAACTTCTGAGTATATGGCTGTGCCGATGCTGCGGCCTGCATGAAGGCATCGTCGATCTTCACGCTGACGTTGGCACCTGTGACCTTTCCCTCCGTCATCTTGGCATCGATGAAAGCCTCGGCATCGGGGTGCTTGATAGACACAGAGAGCATTAGTGCTCCGCGTCGTCCGTCCTGTGCCACCTCTCGTGTGCTGTTGCTGTATCTCTCCATGAATGGCACGAGTCCTGTCGATGTCAGTGCCGAGTTCTTCACCGGCGAGCCTGCCGGTCTGAGGTGCGAGAGGTCGTGTCCCACGCCTCCGCGCCGCTTCATGAGCTGCACCTGTTCCTCGTCGATGCGTATGATGGCTCCGTAGGAGTCGGCATCACCGTCGAGTCCCACCACGAAGCAGTTTGAGAGCGACGCCACTTGGTAGTGGTTGCCGATGCCTGTCATGGGTGAGCCGGCAGGCACGATGTACCTGAAATGGTCGAGCAGCTCAAAGACCTCCTGTGCCGACATGGGATTCTTGTACTTCCGCTCTATGCGTGCTATCTCCATGGCTATGCGCCAGTGCATGTCTGCCGGGCTCTGCTCGTAGATGTTGCCTTGAGAGTCCTTCATGGCGTATTTGTTGACCCACACGCGTGCTGCCAGCTCGTCGCCATCGAAGTATTTCAGTGAGGCCTCAAAGGCTTTGTCGTAGGAATAAGTTTTGTTTTCCACTGTAGATATATGTGAGTTTTGTTTTGTCGTGATTACTGCTTGACTTCCTGCCACCTGAGTACGGCACCGTTCTTGCGTGCGGGGTCTGCCCCGGTGAAATCTGCGGAGTACGGGCTTCCTGTCGTGGGGCTCTTGCCGATGTATCGGTGGTTGCGCAGTGACATCAGCATGAACTCGTTGTCGAGATAGTCCTGGAAGAGGAACACCTCAGCTTTGGCCTCGTCGGTGGTGAGTCTGAGGTCGCCCGGCAGTCCGAGTCCTGCCGTCCACACGTATCTTCCGTCCTCGCACTTCAGCACTACGCGCCCGTTGCCACGGTCGAGCATCGTGAAGTGTGTGTTGGGCCTGTTGTCGCTCGCGTTGGTGTCGTGTACGAGTCCGTGTGGCAGAGCGCACATGGGTTGTCCCGTAGCGATGTTAATTATGCGTATCTTCTTGCCTAAGGGGATGTTGCCGCTGCGGTCAGCCCGAGGCTCCTCGACGGTGAAGTTGTCGAACTCGGCGTAGCCCCCCTGCCGTCCTGTGGTGTTGAAGGCGAATAGTGCGTGTCGCGAGCCTTGGAATGTGATGAGCTGGTATGTGAGCACCATCTCCCGTCCTGCTGGAAGGAATGCCTTGCCGTCGGTGCTGTAGAAGTACTGTGCGCGGTCGCGGTCGTACTCGCCGCACATACGGAGCCAGATTCGTCCGTCCTTCAGCGTCACGTGGGTGTCAACGGTGTCGTTGGTGGCCTGCTCGAACCAGCGCAGGGTGTATGTGTCCTTGTCCTTGGCATCGGTCCTACCGTCCTTGCTCTTCACGATGCCGAGCCATGAGCAAGGCACGTTGATGTTGCCGAGTCCGGCCACATCGCCGTCCTTCATGCCTTTGACGTTGAGCTCCACGGTGGCCTCAGAGATAGGTCCTATGACGCGCTGTGTTAGCGAGTTGCGTGCCCACATGAGTTGCTCTGCCGGCAGTGCCGTCAGGCGCAGACGTCCCTTGCGCAGGCTCCATTTTGTGTCGTCGGGGTTGTGGTTCCACTGCCAGATGCGTTGCAGCTGCTTGCCGTCGAAGTTGTCGCTGCGCTGGTAAGGTGCTGTCATGGGCGTGGGCTCTGTGCTGCCCGTGTTGGGCTTGAACCATGTGCGCGGTGCTCGTCCGAGGTTCCCCGGCAGTCCGAGCATAGGCCATCCCTCGACCCATGTGATTGGTGCGAGCGTCGTCGTGCGTCCTATGCTGTGGAAGTCCTGCATGAGCAGTGCCCACCACTGTCCGCTCTGGTCTTGGACGATGCCGCCCTGGTGAATGTTGCTGCAAGCCGTGGCGTTGACGTCAGGTTCGGGCAGTCCGAACTTCGTGCCGTCGTGTCCTATGCGATACTGCTCTCCTCGTGGCACCTGCGTGAGTCCTGCTGCGTGGTAGCCGTAGTTCTCGTCGGCTGTGATGACACGTGTCTCGTAGGGACCCCAGATGTTGTCGGCAATGGAGCAGAGCGTGCGTCCGTTGGGCATGTAGTCTGTCGAGATGAGCACGTATTTGCCGTCAATCTTATACATGTGGTGTCCTTCGCCAACGGCCGAACCGTTGGGTATGATGATTCGGTCTGTGCCCTCTATGGGTCCGCTCATGTCGGGTTGCAGCTCAGTGCAGTGCACCTCGCCGTAGCCATGTATAGCATATATCTTGCCGTCGTCGTCGAAGAGCACGCTGAGGTCGTAGATGCGTCCCTTCATGTTGTGGTGCTGCCAAGGTCCGCGTATGTCTTTGGCGGTGTAGCACTGCAGCCCCTTGCCGTTGATGTTCGAGAAGATGTAGAACTGTCCGTTGGCGTAGCGTATGCATGGTGCCCAGATGCCTTGCCCGTAGATCTCCTTGTGGTTGCGCAGCGAGAAGGCGTCGTCGTCGAAGTCGAAGCGGTCGAAGCAGTAGCTGATGTTCTCCCAGTTGACGAGGTCGCGTGAGTGCAACACCACGAGTCCCGGCACGCTGTGCATCGTAGTCCCAGCCAGATAGTAGTCATCGCCTACGCGCAGTATGTCAGGGTCTGAGAACTCGTCGTAGAAGAGAGGGTTTGTGTAGGTGCCGTTGCCATTGTCGGCTGTCCATGATGTCGGTGCCTGTGCGTTGACAATGAGTGCCGTTGCACAACAGCAGATGGCGGAAATGAAGCGTTTCATCGTGTTGCGGATTGATTTATGCGGCGCAAAGGTAGTGAAAAGAAAACAAATACTTGCAAAATACTTAAAAAATCTTCGGTAAGATGACAATTCTTCTTGCCGTTGAGCCTATTGCGTCAAGAGGCATCTGTGAGTGCCATTAGTTGACGGGAAATAAGCCCCTAGGGGAGTTATGATACTCGCCTAGGCGAGTTATGTAACTTCCCTAGGCGAGTTATGTAACTCCCCTAGGGGCTGTTGCCGTGTTTCCTGGGGGAGTTGTGCTTATGTTCTTTGTTTTAAGGTAATGTTCTCTGCGTCAGAATTTTACCCTTGCTCCGGCGAGCGCCACTATGCCCGGCTGCGGGATGTTGCCGAGGTCGTAGTATGTGTGGTTGGTGATGTTGGTGCCTTCCACCCACAGCTCGTAGTGTGGCCTTGTCCAGCGTATCTTGAGGTCGAGCGTAGCGTAAGGGCTGTAGCCCACGAGCTCGCCTGTCGATGTGGCATCTTCGTACTTGATGTACGCTCCCATGCGGTCCTGCCATCGCAGTGTCCATGTCGCGGTGAGTGTGTCCCAGATGCGGTGGTCGAGTGATGCCACGAACTTATGGCGCAGGTATTCCATGCTATAGTTTGACTTCCAGACGGCAACGTCGTCGCGTCGCTGCTGGTGTATGTAGGTGTATGATGCCTCCAGGCGCCTCACCCAGGCCCTTTCGCCGTTGAAGCGCAGTGCTGCCGTGGCCTGTGCTCCCATGTTGTCGAGGTCGAAGTTGGCACTGTGGAAGACATCGTCGGCCGTGTACATCACCCAGTCGATCATCTGTGTGCCGCGATGGTAGAAAGCCCGCACCTTGGCATCGAAGGCCAGTGCGTCTGTGCGCAGGGCATAGGTGACTCCGACCTGCATGCTGTGGCTCTCTTCGGCCTTGAGGCCGCTGTTGCCCTCGTGGGTCGGTGCCTTGTAGTAGAGGTCGGTGAATGTGGGCATCCGGAAGCCTTTGTTGTACGATGCAAACAACTTCCATCCCTCTGCCGGCCTGTAGGCGATGTCCGCGCCGGGATAGAAGCGCAGTGCCGAGCTGGCGCCGTCGATAGACGCCTGCTGGTAGATGGTGGAGTTGGCGAGCAGTCCTACTGACGCTGTGAAGCGTGGCAGCACGATGCTGTGTTCGACGTTGAACGAGAGGTTGGTGCGGTCGCAGCGCCGGCTGTAGCGCAGGTCTGTGCCGTGAATGTGTGGCTGTGAGCTCACGTTTGGAATGGGGTGTCCGAGGTTTGTGCTCACGATACCCTCCGTGCGTATCTCTCCGCCTATGGCGGTGCGTCCGGCTATCCAGTTGACGTCGAGGGTGATATGGCTTCCGGCGACATCGGTGCGGTGGAAGTTCTCGCCCTTCGCCGTGCCGCGTATGAGTTGGAAGTTGTCGGTAGAGCGGTTCCAGTAGATTTCCGGCCGCAGTCGCACGCGTCCGTGTGTCGTGGCTCCTATGCTCACGAGATAGCGTCCGTTGCTCTCGAACTGGTCGGGGTAGGCTGCCGAGTAGAAGGTGTTGGCACCATAGTCCTTAGTGTTCCATCCCGCCTGCATGTCGAAGGTCACGGCTTCGGCCGGTGTCCATTCTCCGCGCATGAACATGTTGCCACGCTTGAAGTCGCTGTTGGCCGTAGCGCCGTCCGACCGCTGGTAGGCGCCTGAGAGCGAGAGCATCCCTTTGCCGTCCTTGGCGAAGGCCACGCGTGCATCGCCGCCGAAGGTGGCGTAGCTGCCGCCGTGTGCTCCTGCCTCCACGGCCCATGCCTTTTGGGTGTCGGGTTTCGTCTTCGTGACGATGTTGATAGCGCCGCCGAAAGCCGATGCGCCATATACGCGTGATGCAGCTCCCTCGAGCACCTCTATGCGTTCTATGTCGCTTAGGGCCACGGGGAAGTCGGCTGCCAGATGTCCTGTGTGGGGGGTGCTGATGTTGGTTCCGTTCAGCAGAAGTGTGATTTGGTCGAACGTGCCTCCATCGATGCTGATGTCCGTCTGAATACCAAAGCCTCCGCGCTGACGGACATCCACGCCCGAGGCTAATTTCAGCAAGTCGTTGACGGTGTGCACCGCCGCCGCTTCAATCTGTTGTCTGGTGATGACGCCTACGATGCGTGCCGACTGCAACAGGGTCAGCGGCGCCATGCTTCCCGCCACGGTGACTTCGGCCATCTCTGTCTCGTCGGTCTTGGCATCGTCCTCGGGTTCGGCAATCTGTCTGGCCTCAACCTTTTCGATGCACACGCTGCCGAGCATCGACACGGCGAGCACGCCGATGCGCACGGGGCGCTTCAGGCTCGCGAAGATGCTCCAGCCGCCGCGCGAGAAATGTGTGAATGTCACGGTCTCGGGAGCTGTCCTTAATGTTTTCTTGTTGTACATAGATAAACTGTTAGTGAAGTTGATAAAAAAAGGGTTATTGCTGGGCGCACGCATGGGCGGGAGAGGCTCTCCCGCCCATGTGCACCGTTGCTTCGTGGTGTCAGAATATCACTGCTGCACACTGTGGCTGTATTGTCAGTGTGACGCGTCCGCGCTTGTCGGTCTTTAGTGCTGACTGCTGCGGCGTCTTGCCGTCCTTGCCGTCGTGGAGCAGGGTTGCCGTCTCGGCTTTGAAGCCGGCGAGCGATGAGAGGTCGATGTTCAGCGTCTTGGCCGTTGCCTCGGCATTCATTGCTGCGACATACCACTTCTGTCCGTGGCGTCGTGCCATGACGATGTACTTGCCCGGATAGCCGTCGATGAATCGCGTCTCGTCCCATGTCGTGGGCACCTGGCGCATGAAGTTGATTTCGAACTTAGGCTGCTCGGTGAGGTCGCGTGGTGTCAGTGCGAAGTTCTGTCCGCTGCTCTGGAAGGCAATAGCCGTTGCGAGCTCGAAGATGTCGGAGGTGCGTCGCGTGCTGCCTCCGTCGGCGTTGCGGTTGAGGCGTTTCTGAAGCACCGTGCCGCCATATTCCATCGATGCCACGGTGTTGCGCACGAAGGGGTGCAGGCAGGCATGTCGCGCCTCCATGTCGCAGAATCCCTGGCTGAAGACGAGGTTCTCTGATGCGAGCACGGCCTCTGAGCTGCAGTAGTTGGGGTACATGCGCTCCCATCCTCGTGGCAGCGTGCATCCGTGGAAGATGACTTGGATGCCGTAGTCGTTGGCATCGGAGAGGATGGCCTCGTAGAGGCGCATGGTCTCCTGCTTGTCGCCGGCGAAGAAATCCACCTTGATGCCTGCCACGCCGTGGTCGCGGAGCCAGCGCATCTCCTGTTTGCGAACGATGGGATTGTGCATGCACTGGCGGGCGCACTGGGGTGCGTCGTTCCATCCGCCGTTGCTGTTGTACCACACCCAGGGGCGTACGCCCTTCTGCTTGCAGTAGGCGAAGAGTTTCTCCATGCCCTCGCGGCCAATGTTCTTATACCACCCTCCGTCGATGAGGCATCCCTCCCATCCGAGTTCTGCTGCGAGGTTGATGAATGCCACCTGGTCGTCGTAGTTGATGCTGGCATCCTGCCAGATGATCCACGACCATGTGTTGCGCGAGCCCTGGTAGTCGGTGGATGGCTCGTAGAGTGGTTCTACTACGTCCCAGGGGATGGTGGTCTCGACGATGGGTTTGAGCGAAGGTCCGAAGGTGAGGGTGCGCCAGGGGGTGAAGCCTGCAAAGTCGTCGTGGCCATTGGTTTTGCAGTTGCCCAGCCCGAGCTGTGCGCCAGTGCTGCCGAAGCCGTTGTTCTCACCCTCCATGGGGAAGGCTATGGTCATGAGGCCGTCGGGGGTGGCGTCGCTGAGGTGGCTGGCACAGTAGGCGGAGCTGACGCCGGTCTCGCTAATTAAAAGCCAGGAGGCCCCTCTCCCCGCTCCCCCCGTGGGGGGGAGGGCCGCCAAGCTGATGTCATCTTTTACACTAGAGGACAGGGAGTTCTCCCCCCCACGGGGGGAGCTAGAGAGGGGCTTTATCTTGAAGAGGCACGGGAATGTCCAGCCGTGGCCGTACTGCGAGCGAGTGGTGGCGGGCTGGTCCCAGATGTAGTTTTCTTCGTAGCTGGGCTTGGTGCGCTTCCAGCCTATCATGGGGTCGCTCTGCGGGCAGATGAAGGCTGTGGTGCCGTCGGGGAGGTCGAAACCGGAGGCTTCGCCCGTGACGACGATGGAACCGGTTTCGCCACTCTGCAAGAAGCGGTAGCGGTAGGCGACGTTGTTGTTGAAGACGCTGAACTGGACGGTCATCATCACTCCACTTTTTTGGGCTTGAGGCGTGGTGAGGACGAGGGCGAAGCTGTTCTCTTCGCTGTTAATCTGGCTCTGTTTGCCCTGGCGGAGGTGGTAGCTGTGGCGGATGGTGCCTTCATGACGGATTGCTTCTACGAGGGTGAGGTTGCGCGAGAAGTCGGCGACGTCGGTGTATACTCCGAGGGGCGAGGGGTCGATGACGGGCACGTCGAGGGTGTCGGCCGCCGCGCCGCGCTTTTTGGGCTTGACGAGCTGGCGGTAGCCGGCGGTGTAGGTGAGGCGTCCGTCGGCGAGGCACACGTTGAGGTAGGTCATGCCGTCGGGCGAGAGCACGCGATAGTCGGTCTGTGCTGACGCCGACGCTGCCGCTATGGCGGCGATGATGGTCAGTGATAGCTTTCTGATTGCTTGCATAGTAGTGTTACAGATTGGTTGGTTCGTGGTGTCTGTGCTCATAGCGCCTTATGGCGCTGAGCATCAGCTTGTAGCCCCGCTCGGCTATCGTCGCGCAGCGGTCGTAGTTGAAGTTGTAGCTGTCCATGGGTAGCTCCATGAGCATGTCGGGCGGCGTGATGCGCAGTTGCAGGCTTATGTTCTTCTGTATGAGTATGTGCAGTGAGTCTGAGACGAGCGACACGACGTTGACTTCGCCGAAGTCTTGGGGTATGAGGCGCTCAATGATGAAGTTGCGCCGTGGCGCCGGCGGCGTCTGTCGTCGCATGGGACGTATCGGTGCCGTGACGTTGGATGCCACGAGCAGGTCGCCCTCTGTGCGTACGACGTGTTCCAGCGGCATGCCGTTGCTGATGGCTCCGTCTATGAGATACATGTCTCCCCGTTCCACGGGGCGGAACAGTGTGGGCATGGAGATTGATGCCCTTATTGCCTCGAAGAGGCTTCCGCTGCGGAACACCACCTCCGAGTCGGTGCGTGTGTCCGTCGCAACGGCACAGAAGGGTATGTTCATGTCCTCGATGAGCACGTCGGGCACAATCTCCTTGATGCGGTTTATCACGCGTTCGCCTTTCACCAAGTGGTTTATCCCCAGTGAGAAGTCTAAGAGCGCGATGACATCGCGGCGGGTGAGGGTGCAGAACCACTGCTTAACCTCTGGCAGGCGTCCGGCAGCATAGATCCCCCCTATGAGTGCGCCCATGGAGCTGCCTGCTATGGAGCTTATCTCATAGCCGCTGTCCACCAGTGCCTCGATGGCACCGATGTGTGCGTAGCCCCGGCAGCCTCCTGAGGAGAGCACGAGGGCTACTTTGCGCTTGTGGGGGATGGGGGATGGGGTGTTCATTGTGAAGGGGCATCGCTATGAAAAAGCGATGCGCTGTCGTTCGGGGTGTGGCATTTAGGGTGTGGCATTTAGGGTGTGGCTTTGGGTGTGGCTTTGGGTTGGGCATCGCTATGAAAAAGCGATGCGCTGTCGTTCGGGGTGGTGTCCGGGGGCGTGTTTTGCCGTTCAGAACTGCCAGCCACGGAAGAGCCTGCCGCTGCCTTCGAGCTCGGCACCGAAGTAGAAGCCAACGTTGGTGGGCTGGTTGTAGCCCACGTTCTGCATCGTCACGGAATGCCGATAGACGGGGTCGGTGAGGAATGTGTGGAAACGGTAGCGTGTGGGGAGGGGCGACACGTAGAGGCGCAGATGGCGACTGTCGGGTGTGCGTGCCAGCACTTCCTCGCGCCAGTCGCCGATGACGTCGGCGCAGAGGCATGGGTTGGACTTCGTGCCGTTGTTGAAAGCCGTGCCTTCGAGGCGCATGATGGGTGTGCAGGACGTGGAGCCGCTGAAGTCGTAGTGGGCCTTGCCGGGGTCGCCCTCCTCGGTGTCAACATCTTGTTCGGTTTCGCCATGCTGTTGCGTCTTGTGGTCGGGGCGGTATTTGCTGATGGCCTCGTGGTCGAGCATCTCGCGCAGCAAGTCTCCGTCCCACCAGATGCCGAAGTTTATGGGAATCCGTGCCGAGCTGTCTGTCACCTCGCCGCGCACGTTGCAGATGCCGCCGGATGCCGACGACCACATCTCCAGGCCCGGGTTCGTGGGGTCGATGTCGGCAGCCATGCAGCGCCCGACATCTTTCGATGACAGGATCTGGAATATCACTTGTCCTGTTGCGGCATCGCGGAAGTCGCTGCCGTCGCGGCGGTTCTCGTGGCAGTCCCATACCTGTAGGGACTCGTCGGAGGGCATGAATGCCGTGAGGTGCATGGCATCGCCGTGGCCGAAGCCCGTGTTGTAGAGGCCTGTGCCGTCGTGATCTACGGCCATGGAGCCGTAGGTGATCTCGTCGAAGCCGTCGCCATCGACATCGCCGACGCGCAGGTTGTGGTTGCCTTGTCCGGCATAGTCGCGCCATTCCGTGGTGTTGGTGTCGAACACCCAGCGTGTCGAGAGCTTAGTGCCGTCGAAGTCGTAGGCCGCTATGCCGGTTCGTGTGTAGTAGCCTCGGCAGAAGATGGCACTGAGATGCTTGCCGTCGAGGTAGCCGCAGGCAGCCAGGAAGCGGTCGCTGCGGTTGGCATAGTTGTCGCCCCATGCACGCAGCTCGCCGCGTTCAGGGATATATGGTGCGGAATCTATGGCACGGCCTGTGCGTCCGTCGAACACCGTCACCCACTCCGGCCCGCGGTCTATGAATCCTCCGCGGCGACGCTTGGCATCGGGGCCACGAAACTCCTCGCGCGGGAAGTGGTTGGCGCCATAATGTGTCTCGGCGTTGGGCATCACGCGATGGTCGGCCTCGGCGTCACCGAGGATGGCGCCCGTGCCGTCGATGGTGCCGTCGCTGGTGCGTACCACCAGCTCTGCCGTGCCGTTGCCGTCGAGGTCGGCCACGATGAACGGCGTGTAGTGTGCTCCCGAACGTATGTTTCGCCCCAGGTTGACGCGCCACAAGGAGTGGCCATCGAGTGTCAGCGCCTCGAAAATGGTGGGCGATGTGAGGCCGCTCTGGCTGTTGTCGCGGCTATTGGCGGGGTCCCATTTCAACACTATCTCCATCCTGCCGTCTCCGTCGAGGTCGGCCATGGCGGCATCGTTGGCAATGTAGCCTGTGCGGCGCCCTTGGTCGTCGGTGAGAGAGTCGGGTGGTGTGATGGGGATGTCGATATAGCCAATGGGAGCGTTGGCAGGCAGCGTCCATCTGCCTGTGGCGGTGAGCTTGTCCTTGAGTCCCACGGCACGTACGCTGTAGCGCACGGCCTTCGTGGCGGCGTAGCAGTCTGTGAACATCGTGGGCTCACCTCGTCCCATGCGTGCCACGACCTTGCTGCCCCGCAGCACCTCGAAGACGATGTCATGGGGGTCGGTGGGCAGGTATCGCCATGACACGAGGACGCTGTCGGGGGCTGTGCGCATGGCGACGACGCCCCTGTCGAGGCGTTCGCTGCACAGGTTACTGTAGTCATAGCGCGTCTGTGCGCTGATGTCGTGAGCCGACAATAGTGTGCTGACAATGAGTAGTGAGAGGCGCTTCATGATGTTCGTGTGTCGGATTTGCGCTACAAAGATAGGCAAAAGTTCAGAGTCTGCCACCACAAAGGCTTAAATATTTCACGCAGACATGCAAAAAAAGCCCCATCGTGACACCACGCCGTCGTCGTGCCTTGCCGCAGCGGCCGTGGTGTCTTGCCTTTAGTCATCAAAAGGAAGCAGTTTAAGCTTTTTCGCGGGTAAAAGTTGTCAATGTCGCTTAAAGTCCGTATCTTTGTGCCGCGAACGTCGTGCCGCCGTGTCACTGCGGTGAGGGGCTGTGCCATGACTCCGTGTCTCGTGGGTCCGGCGTGTCGCGAACATATCAGACATGAATATTCACTGGGACAACATCATTATATGGCGCAAGCGTCATGTCAGGGACAAACAGTTTATGCTGTTGATGGCTCTGGTGATAGGCGTGCTCACGGCTCTGGCGGGGCTGCTGCTGAAGTGGCTCATACATCAGATAGCGTATCTGCTCACGCACCAGTTCAGCATCACGGGTGCCAACTGGCTCTATCTGCTGTACCCCGTGGTGGGTATTCTCATAACGGGGCTGTTCGTACGCTACGTCGTTCGCGACGACATCGGTCATGGCATCACCAAGATTTTATATGCAATAGCCCGCAAGCAGAGCTGTATCAAGGCCCACAACACATGGACGAGTATCGTGGCTTCGGGCATCACCATCGGTTTCGGTGGCTCGGTGGGTGCTGAGGCACCTATCGTGCTGACGGGTTCGGCCATAGGCAGCAACCTCGGCCGCCTGTTCCGTCTGGACTCCAAGCAACTGATGCTCCTCGTGGGCTGTGGCGCCGCCGGTGCCGTGTCGGGAATCTTCAAGGCCCCCATCGCCGGGCTGGTGTTCACACTCGAGGTGCTGATGATAGACTTCACTCTGGGCAGCCTGTTGCCCCTGCTGGTGTCGTGTGTCACGGCGGCGGCGGTCACCTTTGCCCTCTCGGGCTCTGGCAACCTCTTCGAGTTCCGGCTCACCGACGGCTTTGTCGTCGCACGCGTGCCCGCGTATATATTATTAGGTGTGTTCTGCGGATTCGTGTCGCTCTATTTCACGCGCACGATGAACTGGCTTGAGGATCAGTTCCACCGTCTGGGGTCGCCATGGCGCCGTCTGTTGGTGGCAGGGCCCATACTGAGTGTGCTGATATTCCTCTTTCCCTCGCTATATGGCGAAGGCTACGACATGATACGCTTGTTGCTCAACGGACAGCGTGGTGCCGAGTGGAGTCAAGTGCTGGAGGGGTCGCTCTTCTATGGCATGCCCCACCTGCTGCTGCTCTACCTGGCCGGTATCATCGTCTTCAAGGTCTTTGCCACCACGGCTACAAACAGTGGCGGCGGCTGTGGCGGAACATTCGCCCCGAGTCTCTTCGTGGGTTGTGTGGCAGGGTTCCTCTTTGCCTCGCTGTGGAACAAGATTCCCGGTGTCGTCGTGGAGGTGCCAGAGAACAGCTTCTCGCTCCTGGGCATGGCAGGCCTGATGAGCGGCGTGATGCATGCCCCGCTGACGGGCATCTTCCTCATTGCTGAGCTGACGAGCGGCTACGCGCTGTTCCTGCCGCTGATGATAGTGGCAGTGGCGTCGTACCTCACCATCATCATCTTCGAACCTCACAGCATCTACACCATGCGTCTGGCCCGCAAGGGCGAGCTCGTGACGCACAACAAGGATCAGGCCATTCTCACCCTGATGTCCATGGACAGTGTCATTGAGCGTTATGAGGAGTTCCTGCATCCCACCGACGACCTCGGCGAGATAGTACGTCAGATAGCATCGTCGTCGCGCGATGTCTTTCCCGTCGTCGATAAGGGCGGCAAGCTGCTTGCGGTGCTGGTGCTCGACCGTGTGCGACACGTGATGTTCCGCACGGAACTCTACCATCGCCTGCATGTGTCAGACCTCATGTCGCCGTGTGCCGCACGCCTCACCCACCACGACACGATGGACGTGGTGATGGCGGCCTTCGAGCGCACCAAAGCCTGGACGCTGCCGGTGGTAGATGACAGCGGTGTCTTCGTGGGCTTCATTCGTCGCAGTCATGTCTTTGCACTCTACCGCACCATGCTTCACGACCTCTCGGAGGAGTAGCCTGTCGTCATCCTGAAAATGCTATCCTTACCCTGTCAATCAATATGGAAAATAACAACTCTGACTCTCTCACCGACATGCGCATAGTGTTCATGGGAACGCCCGACTTCGCCGTGGAGTCTTTGCGGCGCCTCGTGGAGGCTGGATGCAATGTCGTGGGCGTGGTGACGATGCCCGACAAGGCCATAGGACGCCACCATGATACTCTGCAGCCTTCGCCTGTGAAGCAGTATGCCGTGGCCAACGGAATACCGGTGCTGCAGCCCGAGCGTCTGCGCGACGAGACCTTCCTCGCCCAGCTGCGTGACCTCCGTGCCGACCTCCAGGTGGTGGTGGCCTTCAGGATGCTGCCTGAGGTGGTGTGGGCCATGCCCCCGCTCGGCACGTTCAACCTGCATGCCGCCCTACTGCCGCAGTACCGCGGCGCAGCGCCCATCAACTGGGCTGTCATAAATGGCGACTCGCAGACGGGCGTGACGACATTCTTCCTCGACCACGACATCGACACGGGACGCATCATACACCGTGTGCCGGTGGAGATAGGCCTGCGCGACACCGCCGGCGACATCCACGACCGCCTCATGGACATCGGCGCAGACCTCGTGGTGAAGACTGTGCGCGACATCGCCGCAGGCAGCATCGCCACCATGGCACAGGACGAGCTGACAGACGCCGATGGCTGCGGCCCGCTGCGTCCCGCCCCCAAGCTCTTCCGCGAGAACACCGAGCTGATGTGGAGCCGCCACACCGCCATGTCGGCATATAACTTCGTACGCGGACTCTCGCCATATCCTGCGGCATGGACCACACTGCGCAGTGCCGACGGTCGCCAGACACAGCTTAAGATATTCTTTGCCGAGGTGGCAGATACTAACACCGATGGCACACGCCACACCGATGGCGCCGTGCCGTGCGATGTGCCTTTGCGCATCGACGGCGGACGGTTGCTCGTGGATATGGCGGGCGGCACATTGAGCCTTACCGACATACAGCTCGCTGGCAAACGACGTATGAAGGCCGCAGAGTTCCTGCGGGGCGCACATCTCGACGGAGCGGTATTCACCGAGACACACTGACCGATGCCTACTACGGAGAGCCCTATCACCATACTCACACGGCAGCGCGCACTGCTGCAGACGGAGTATGCCTACGAGAAGGAGGAGTTCCAGCGCCTGACGGAGGCCACGGGCATAGAACGCAAGGTGGCGCGCGGCATGGCATGGTATCCGCTACAGCTTGGGCGTGCCTATCACAACTCGCTCGACCAATTCGTAGTGGAGATGACACGCACGGAGAACACCGACACCGACCACCAGTTTGAACCCGGAAAACCTGTCTGCTTCTTCTCGCAAGACGCTTCCGGCGACCGCTACGGCACGGGCGGGATGCTCCATTACTTCAAGTTCGTGGCGCAGGTGACGTATGTCGAGGACGACAGGATGGTGGTGGCACTGGCAAACCCCGCCGACCTCGAACTCCTGCGCGATGCCTACCGTCTCGGCGTGCAGCTCTATCTCGACGAACAGACCTACCGGCTGATGTTCGAGGCGCTGGATGCCGTGATTGCCGCCAAGGGAGGACGTCTGGCCGAGCTGCGCGACATGTTCCATTCTACTGTGCCGATAGGCAAGTTTACCTTCGCACCTGTGCGGTTCCCGTGGCTCAACACCAGCCAGCAGGCTGCCGTCAACGAGGTGCTGTGGGCAAAGGATGTGGCCGTGGTGCACGGGCCTCCCGGCACGGGCAAGACCACGACCCTCGTCGAGGCTATCTATGAGACACTGCGGCGCGAGACGCAGGTGTTGGTGTGTGCACAGTCGAACATGGCTGTCGATTGGATAGCCGAGAAGCTTGTCGATCGCGGCGTGAGCGTAATGCGCATAGGCAACCCCACCCGCGTCACCGACCGTATGCTGGCACACACCTACGAGCGGCGCTTCGAGAGCCATCCCCTGTACCAGGACCTCTGGGCGGCACGCCGTGCCATACGCGACCTTTACGCCAGCCGCAGCGGCAACACCGAGTCGCGCCACCAGAAAATAGCCCGCCTGCGCGACCGCGTGTCTGAGATGGAATATGCCATCAATGAGGCACTCTTCGCCGATGCACGCGTCATAGCCTGCACCCTGGCCGGCAGCGCCAACCATGTGCTCGACGGTAAGCGCTTCGGCACACTGTTCATCGACGAGGCGGCGCAGGCCTTGGAGGCAGCGTGCTGGATTGCCATACGCAAGGCGCATCGTGTGATACTGGCCGGCGACCATCGTCAGCTGCCGCCGACCATCAAAAGCCCGGAGGCAGCGCGGGGCGGGCTCGACCACACGCTGATGCAATATATCGTGGAGCAGAAACCCAGGGCCGTGTCACTGCTGAGGCTTCAGTACCGCATGTGCGACACTATAATGCAATTCCCTAACCGTGAGTTCTACGACGGCCTCCTGGAGAGCGCGCCTGAAGTGAAGTATCGCGGCATACTCGACTGGGACACTGCCGTGGAGTGGATAGAGGTGGCACCTCAGCCCGACGATACCTCAGCCGAGGAGCGCGGAGGCGAGCTCGCATCGGGGCTGTCGAGGGTGAACCCCGCCGAGGCCGAGCTCACGCTGCAGACGCTGCGGCGCTATTTCGAGAAGATCGGCCGCGACCGTATCTTGGAGGAGAATATTGACGTGGGCATCATCTCGCCCTACAAGGGTCAGGTGCAGCTGTTGCGTCGGATGTTCAAGGCCGACCGTTGGTGGAAGACATATCGCAAGCTCATCACCGTGAACACCGTCGATGGCTTCCAGGGTCAGGAACGCGATGTCATCGTAATCAGTCTCGTGAGGTCTAATGCCGAGGGCGAGATAGGTTTTCTGCGCGACCTCAGAAGAATGAATGTCGCCATCACGCGTGCACGCATGAAGCTTATCATTCTTGGCGACCGTAACACGCTCTGCAGGATGCCTTTCTACAGACGTCTGGCCGAATACATCGACGAGAATTACTGATTTATTGGCCTCTACTGCCGTTTTTTGACCTTTCTGTTGCTAATTGTCAATTATTTTCCATATCTTTGCCGCGCAAATATCACACGTACAATATGCTACGACAATTCATACGGGCAACATTGCTGCTTGCTGCCGCTGCCATGCTGCAGAGCTTCACGCTCGTCATCGATGCCGGACACGGAGGCAAAGACCCCGGTGCCCTCGGGCGCCGCGGCAAGGAGAAGAACATCAATCTCGCCGTAGCACTCGCCGTGGGCCGACTCGTGGAAGAGAATCTCGAGGACGTGAAGGTGATTTATACACGCCAGAAGGATGTCTTCGTAGAACTCGATGAGCGTGCGCGCATCGCCAACCGCGCCAAGGCAGACCTCTTCGTGAGCATTCACACCAACGCCCTGCCGGGCCGGGCCCAGGGGCGTGGATCGGAGACATACACGCTGGGTATGCACCGCGCTGCCGACAACCTCGCCGTGGCAAAGCGCGAGAACTCTGTCATCACCCTCGAGCGCGACTATCAGACACGCTACGAGGGCTTCGACCCTCGCAGCTCGGAGAGCTATATCATCTTCGAGCTGATGCAGGACGTCAACATGGAGCAGAGCGTGCGGCTGGCATCGCTCGTGCAGAAGCAATTCCGCTCGGCAGGACGCCCCGACAAGGGTGTGCACCAGGCCGGTTTCCTGGTGCTCAGGGCGACATCCATGCCCTCGTGTCTCATCGAGCTGGGCTACATCACCACTCCCGCCGAAGAGAACTACCTGCTCAGCGACCGTGGCGTCAGCGAGTTGGCACAGGCCATCTATCAGGCCATACGTAAATACAAGAACTGACAATAACAGATAAAACATAATTGACACATGAAAGTCTCACGCGAAGCTAAAATCGGAATCGTGGGCGTCATCGCACTCGTGATGATGTTCTACACCATCAAGTTCCTGCAAGGCATCAACCCATTCTCGGTCTCCGACACCTATTACATCAATTTTGCCAATGCGAAGGCACTTGCCAAGAGCAGCCCCGTCTATGCCGACGGCTACAACATCGGCATCGTCTCGGACATAAGCTATGACTTTGAGCATCCGGGGCGTGGCGTAGTGGTGCAGATCAGTGTCGATCATGGCTTGCGCATACCTGCCGGGACGGTGGCTGTGCTCGACGAGGCCATGCTGGGCGGTTGCACGCTTAACCTTCGCATGGGCAACAGCCCCGTGGAACGCTTCTCCAAGGGCGACACCATACCCAGTGAGGCGGCCAGCGGCCTCATGGCAACGGCAGCAAAGCTCGTGCCTAAGCTCGAGCAGACGCTGGCGCGTGTAGATACTTTGCTCGAAGCGTTGAACACACTTGCCACAGACCCCAACCTCAAGGCTGTGCTCGCCAATGCAAACTCTATGAGTGCTAATCTCGACAAGAGCTCTCAACAACTCAACAAACTCCTTGCCAACGACGTGCCGGCCATGGTGAAGACCTTCGACCAGGCCGGGCAGAACGTGGCGACGCTGGCAGAGAACTTCAGCCAGATTGACGTCAACAGCACATTGGCACGTGCCGACTCAGCCCTCGTCGGACTGCAGACGGTGACACAGCGCCTGAACTCTAATGATAACAGTATCGGTCTGTTGCTCAATGACACTACGCTCTACGGACAGCTCAACCGCACCGTGGTAGGAGCGGCAGCACTCGTCGAAGACCTCAAGGCGCATCCCAAGCGCTATGTCCACTTCTCTGTCTTCGGGAAGAAAGAGGGGCATTAAATAGAAAAAATCCAAATAAAAGCCACAGAACACTCACCCTTGGCGCAGGTCGCGCTAATGCATTAAGTTTACGATTCTTATACCCCAATAGCCGTTTTTGCAGGACCATCGCCGATGTGTCCTGCAACTTTTTATATATCATGGCTTTGGTAAAATGCAAGAGGCCAAAGAACATCTTTTCGGCAATGGCACTACACACTATTGAAAACGTGCCATTTACGCCGCTGGCTGCCGAAACCTTAACAGCCGCGGGATTTTGCCGTTACGGAAAAAGGCATTACCTTTGCACCGCAATTCGGCTCAAACGCCGGTGGCAGACATCATACATAACTTACCAAAAGAACCATGCCTCAGACAATTACGGAACAGCAACGATGGAGCACGTGTCTGAAGATTATTCAGAACAACGTCAACCAGCAGCAGTATGCTACATGGTTTGCCCCCATCACTCTTGACGGCTTCGACGTGGAGCGTCAGGAGCTGACGTTGTGTGTGCCGAGTCCGTATTTCCGTGAGCACATCGAGAAACACTTCCTGCCGCTGTTGCGACAGGTGCTCGTGCGTGTGTATGGGCGTGGCGTGCGTCTGATGTATAAGGTGAAGATTGACGCCGAGCACGACCTCAGCGTGAACGTCGAGGGTTCCACTCGCAGCACGGCAGGAGCGCAACAGCCTTCGCTGCGCACGCCCATCATGCCGCCGGTGGTGCAACAACTCGACTCTCATCTGCAGGAGAACCTCACCTTCGACAATTTCGTCGAGGGCGTCGCCAACAAGCTGCCACGTACCGTCGGACTCTCCATAGCCGACAATCCCCACCAGATGACCTTCAACCCGCTCTTCGTGTACGGAGCATCGGGCGTGGGAAAGACGCACCTCATAACGGCCATCGGCAATCGCATGAAGGAGCTGCATCCGCAAATGCGAGTCCTGTATGTGTCGGCACACCTCTTCCAGGTGCAATATACGGAGTCTGTGCGTCAGAACAAGACCAACGACTTCATAGCTTTCTACCAGACCATCGATGCCCTCATCATCGATGACATACAGGAACTGGCCACCGAGAAGACACAGCTCGCATTCTTCCACATCTTCAACCACCTGCACCAGAACGGACGGCAGCTCATCCTTTCCTCAGACCGCCCGCCCGTGGCCCTCGGGGGCATGAATGAGCGTCTGCTCACACGTTTCAAGTGGGGCTTGCTGGCCGAGCTCGAACGTCCTGACATATCTCTGCGCCGCGACATTATACGCAGCAAGGTGCACCATGACGGCCTGCGTATCTCGGAGGATGTCATCGACTATATCGCTACAAACGTCGATAAGAACGTGCGCGACCTGCAAGGTGTCGTCACGTCGCTCATGGCATACAGCGTGGTCTATAACAGAGATGTCGATGTCGCCATGGCTCAGAATGTCATAGCCAAGACCATCGGTCTGCCAGAGAAACACGAGATAACCGTTGAGGGCATCGTGGAGCAAACGTGTGCGGCCTTCGGCATCGACCGTGCCGACCTGCTCTCGGCATCGCGGAAGGCAAACATCGTCGTTGGGCGGCAGGTGGCAATGTACCTCGCACAGAAACACACTCACCTCAGCACGACGAAGATCGGCGCTGCCATAGGCCGGCGCAACCATGCCACGGTCATACACTCATGCCAGAGCGTAGTGCAGCGCATGGAGACAGACCGTGCCTTCCGTAAGCAGATCGAGGACCTCGAGGTGCAGTTGGGCAAGGGCGACATCGCAGGTTGACTCCACACAACATTATTCCATGTCTTCTAAAAGCCGTTTGTAGTTAATAGGACACACCTTTAACATTATTAACGGCTCTTTTTTTGCTGTTATGCAGAAAAAGCGTAACTTTGCACCCGTTTTTATAACGGACGTGAGTCCTGACAACGGTATAATAAACACTAAACGATATTATATGGCTTTGAAAATCGTAGTGCTGGCCAAACAGGTGCCAGACACCCGT
Source organism: uncultured Prevotellaceae bacterium (assembly GCA_947167455.1). Lineage (GTDB taxonomy): Bacteria > Bacteroidota > Bacteroidia > Bacteroidales > Bacteroidaceae > Physcousia. Next base: position 68,061 of record CAMVIB010000005.1, read on the forward strand.
AACGTCGGCAAGGATGCCATGACAGCCGAAGGGACTGTCAACCGTTCTGCCTTGCCTGCTATCTTTAACCCCGAAGACCTTAATGCACTGGAGCAGGCTCTGCGCCTCAAGGAGCAGAACCCCGGCAGCACTGTGGGCGTGCTCACGATGGGACCTCCCCGTGCCGGAGAGATTATCAGGCAGGGTCTCTATCGCGGCGCGGACACAGGATGGCTCCTCACCGACCGCCTCTTTGCCGGTGCCGACACGCTGGCGACATCCTATGCCCTCGCCACGGCCATCAGGAAGATCGGCGATGTGGATATCGTCATCGGAGGCCGGCAGGCCATCGACGGCGACACGGCGCAGGTGGGACCGCAGGTGGCTCAGAAACTCGGCCTCAACCAGGTCACCTATGCTGAGGAGATACTCAGCGTTGAGGATGGAAAGGCACTGATACGCCGCCACATCGACGGAGGCGTGGAGACAGTGGAGGCCCCGTTGCCAGTGGTCATTACCGTCAACGGAAGCGCAGCACCATGCCGCCCGCAGAATGCCAAGCTCGTCATGAAGTACAAGCGTGCCACATGCCCCATGGAGCGACCTGCTGAGGGCACACCCTACGACCGTCTCTACGACGAACGCCCATACCTCACTCTCAACCAGTGGAGCGTGGCTGATGTGGACGGAGACCCCGCACAGTGTGGGCTTGCCGGCTCACCGACCAAGGTGAAGGCCGTAAAGAACATTGTGTTCCAGGCTAAGGAGTCGAAAACTTTGACGGCTTCTGACGCTGATGTCGAGGGTATGATCAAAGAATTGCTGGACGAAAAGATTATTGGATAGCGAGATATGAATAATGTATTTGTTTATGTTGAGATAGAAGGTACGCAAGTACAGGAAGTATCTCAGGAGCTGCTGACCAAGGGTCGCAAGCTCGCCAATACGCTGGGTGTCGAACTCAATGCCGTCGTTGCCGGCACAGGCATACGGGACAAGGTGGAAGGCCAGATCCTGCCATACGGCGTTGACAAGCTCTTCGTCTTCGACGGCGAGGGCCTCTTCCCCTACACCAGCGCTCCACACACCGACATCCTCGTCAACCTCTTCAAGGAAGAGCAGCCGCAGATCTGCCTCATGGGCGCTACGGTCATAGGACGTGACCTCGGTCCCCGCGTCTCGTCATCGCTCACTAGCGGACTCACTGCCGACTGCACGGAACTGGAGATCGGCGAGTACGATGACAAGAAGAGCGGTCGCCACTACGACCAGCTGCTCTACCAGATTCGTCCTGCCTTTGGCGGCAATATCGTTGCCACCATCGTCAATCCCGACCACCGCCCGCAGATGGCTACCGTGCGCTCGGGGGTGATGCAGAAGGCTGTCTATGAGCCTATGGAGGGAGACCCCGTAGCACGGCACGAGGTCGTCTATCCAGAGGTCGCGAAGTATGTATCGCCGGAGGCTTTCGTCGTAAGGGTCATAGACCATCATGTGGAGGCCGCCAAGCACAACCTCAAGGGCTCGCCAATCGTCGTCGCCGGAGGCTACGGCATGGGTTCCAAGGAAGGCTTCGATATGCTCTTCGAACTTGCAAAGGTGCTGCATGGCGAAGTTGGAGGGTCACGTGCGGCTGTCGATGCCGGCTTCTGTGACCATGACCGTCAGATCGGTCAGACCGGCGTCACCGTTCATCCAAAGGTGTATATCGCCTGTGGCATCTCAGGACAGATACAGCACATCGCCGGCATGCAGGACTCCGGGATCATCATCAGCGTCAACAGCGACCCCGACGCTCCCATCAACCGCATTGCAGACTATGTCATCACGGGTACTGTCGAGGAAGTCGTTCCAAAACTCATCAAGTACTATAAGCAGAACAGTAAATAGTAAATAGCTCAACTTTCGCAAGCTTCAGTTTCGTAAGGTTATCATGTTATTTGGCCGCTTTCGCTTAGGGGGGTAAGTGAGTGCTATTTACGCACAAATGCATACTGCACCTCATAACCTCATAGTCTCATAACCTCATAGCCTTAAGACCTGGCAAGTTGAGCTCTTGCGAAACTTGAATAAATAATAAATTGTAAATTGTCAAATCGTAAATCAGAATGGCAAACTATTATAGCGATCATCCCGAAATCGCCTTCCACTTGAACCATCCTCTGATGGCACGTGTCGTCGAGCTGAAAGAAAAGGGCTTCGCCGACGCGAAAGAATACGACTACGCCCCCGTTGACCTGGGTGACGCCATCGAGAACTACCGTCAGATCCTCGACATCACGGGCGATGTGGCTGCCAACATCATTGCTCCCAACTCTGAGAGCGTGGACATCGAAGGACCTCACCTCGAGAACGGCCGCATGATTTACGCCAGCAAGACGGTGGAGAACATTGACGCCATGCGCAAGGCCGGCCTCTTCGGCGTGAGCATGCCACGTCGCTACGGAGGTCTTAACCTTCCAAACATCGTATTCTCGATGCTCAGCGAGCTCGTCTCGGCCGCCGATGCCGGTTTCCAGAACATCTGGTCGCTGCAGTCGTGCATAGACACCCTCTATGAGGCTGGCAGCGAGGAGCAGCGCCAGAAATACATACCCCGTGTCTGTGCTGGCGAGACGATGTCTATGGACCTCACCGAACCCGATGCAGGCAGCGACCTCCAGCGTGTGATGCTTAAGGCCACCTTCGACGAGAAGGAGAACTGCTGGCGCCTCAATGGCGTGAAGCGTTTCATCACCAACGGCGACTCTGACATACACCTCGTGCTCGCACGCTCGGAGGAAGGCACCAAGGATGGCCGCGGACTATCCATGTTCATCTACGACAAGCGTCAGGGCGGCGTCAACGTGCGCCACATAGAGCACAAACTCGGCATTCACGGCTCGCCGACATGCGAGCTTACATATAAGAACGCGCGTGCAGAGCTTTGCGGAAGTACACGCCTGGGGCTTATCAAGTACGTGATGTCACTCATGAACGGAGCGCGACTGGGCATAGCAGCACAGAGCGTGGGACTCTCGCAGGAAGCTTACAACGAAGCCCTCGCCTATGCTAAGGAACGTGCGCAGTTCGGTCAGAAGATCATCGACTTCCCGGCCGTCTTTGATATGCTCAGCCGCATGAAGGCAAAACTTGATGCCGGACGCGCCATGCTCTATCAGACAGCAGCATACGTAGATATCTACAAAGCTCTGGAGGACATCGCCCGTGACCGCAAGCTCGACGAGAACGAACGTGCGGAGATGAAGAAGTACCAGCGTCTGGCCGATGCCTTCACGCCACTGGCAAAGGGCATGAACTCGGAGTATGCCAACCAGAATGCCTACGATGCCATCAGCATACATGGTGGCAGCGGATTCATCATGGAGTACAAGTGTCAGCGCTTGTATCGCGATGCACGCATCTTCAGCATCTATGAGGGCACCACACAGCTGCAGGTGGTGGCTGCCATACGTCATATCATCAACGGCACCATGCTACAGAACATCAAGGATATGGCCGCAGAGATCGACTGCACAGACGCTGTGGCACCACTCAAGACACGCATAGAGAACCTCATACCCATCTACGAGGAGGCTATCACTGCCGTCAAGGCTCTCGACAGTCAGGATGCCATCGACTTCCTCTCACGCCGACTCTATGACATGACGGCCGAGATTGTGATGTCGCTACTTATCACGCGCGATGCCGCCAAGGCGCCTGAACTCTTCGCCAAGAGTGCCGTCGTCTATGTCGGCATGACAGAGGAGGATGTCATAGGCAAGGCGGCTTACATCCGCAACTTCAAGGCCGAGACGCTCGACAGCTTCCGCGCGTGAAGCGCGCCAATGCCTTCAGATTAAAGCACATAGAGCCATGATAACAGCATCAGACGTCAAGCAACTGCCCCTCGGCATATCGGATTTCACGCGCCTCGTACGCGAGAACTACTATTATGTGGATAAGACCATGTTCATCCCCCGTCTGGAGACGACAAGCAGCTACCTGTTCCTCGTCCGTCCGCGCCGCTTCGGCAAGTCGCTGCTGCTGAACATGCTCAAGGCCTACTACGACGTTAACATGAAGGAACGCTTCGGCGAGCTGTTCGGACATCTGTGGATAGGCAGCAACCCCACGTCCTTCCAGGGCCGCTATGCCGTGCTGCACCTGGACTTCTCGCAGGTTACGGGAAGCATCGACGAGCTTCGCGAGAGCTTTGACTCATACTGTGGCATCAAGGCCGACACTTTCGGCGAACGATACGAGAAGCTGTTCTACGAGGGATTCGCAGATGACGTGAAGAGGCTGGACTGGGCCACCAAGAAGCTGAACTTCATCGGCGTCAAGGCCAAGGAGTATGACGTACCCATGTACCTCATCATCGACGAGTACGACAACTTCACCAACACGGTGTTGAACCAGCACGGCGAGAACATCTACACCAGCCTGACGCACGGCGAGGGCTTCTACCGCGACATCTTCAAGCTCTTCAAGCCCAACTTCGAGCGGGTGCTGATGCTTGGCGTCTCTCCCGTGACGATGGACGACCTCACCAGCGGCTACAACATAGCCACCAACATCACTGCCGATGCTGCCTTCAACCAGATGCTTGGCTTCAGCGAGGAGGAGGTGCAGACGATGTTCTGCTACTACAGGGATGCAGGCTGTCTCACGGGTGACATCGATGCCATGCTCGACGAGATGCGCCCGTGGTACGACAACTACTGCTTCGCCCGCGCAAGCCTTGCCACGGAGAGCAAGGTGTATAACAGCAACATGGTGCTCTACTACCTTAGCAATCAGATTCGCAACGGCTGCCCGCCCGACGAGATGACCGACCCCAACGCCCGCACTGACTACCAGAAGATGAAGAAGCTTATCCAGCTCGACCGTCTTGAGCCTCAGCGCAAGAGCATCATCTACCAAATAGCTGAGCAGGGCTACATAGACAGCACACTCGTTCCTTACTTCCCGGCTTCGGACATCGTCAAGTTCGACAACTTCGTCTCGCTGCTCTACTACTACGGGATGCTCACCATCATCGGCATGCGCGGCAACAAGCTTCGTCTGGGCATCCCCAACAACAACGTTCGCAAGCAGTACTACGGCTACCTGCTGGAAGAGTACGACCGCATACGCCACTCGGACCATCAGCGCATCGATTCCGCCTTCGACAGTGCCGCCCTCGACGGCGACTGGTCGCCGCTCATCCATGTCGTCGCCGACGAGTATGAGAAGACGTGCGCCGTTCGCTGCCTCATCGAGGGCGAGCGCAACATCCAGGGCTTCTTCACGGCCTACCTGACAATGAGCACCTACTATCTCACAGCCCCCGAGCTGGAGCTTGCCCACGGCTACTGCGACTTCTTCCTCATGCCCGACCTGCGTCGCTACCCCATGGTGGCCCACTCCTACATCATCGAGCTGAAGTACCTCAAGCCCGAAGCCACCAGGGTCGAGGCCGAGGGGCAGTGGGGGGAGGCACAGGAACAGGTCCGCCACTACGCCACCGACTCTAAGCTGCCGCAGCTGTGCGGCCCCACGCAGCTGCACCTCATCGTGGCGCAGTTCCGTGGTCACCACCTCGAACGTGCGGAGGAGACAGAGCCGTAGGGACGTCCTCCGCTTTTTTCCATTTTGCCGCCAGCAAAAAGGAGCTGCCGTCACCCGACAGTGTGGCCATTGTGGGTGATGTCATGTGGGACATCGAAGAAAAGGAGAAAAAGAAAAGAGGCTGTGTCGGATTGAGCGACGCAGCCTCTTGTCTGTTTGTCTCAATGAAGTAAACGAATTATCCGAAGGTTACTTTATCACACGTTTTCCGTTGGTGTCGTCGGAATGCATGGCATAGTTGATGCCCTGTCGGAAGTCAATTGTGTACAGCACCGTCTGTCGGACTCAGTGATTAATTGGACACACCTTGTGATAATCACAAATCAGTTATTGCAGGGTGTCGTAGATGTCGTCTGTCACAGGCTCAAGCCATTCGTTGCTTGACCCCTCTTGGACGTTGGTGTGATATGTAAGGTGCTGGAACCATGAGTCCTTGGCTGCGCCGTGCCAGTGCTTGACTTCGGCGGGAATGGCTATCACCGAGCCCGGCCTCATCTCAATGGCGGGTTTGCCCCACTCTTGGTACCATCCTCTGCCGGCAACGCAGATGAGCACCTGAACGGCTTTGTGGTGGACGTGCCAGTTGTTGCGGCAGCGGGGCTCGAAGGTGACATTCATCACGCCGCCCATGTCGGCAAGATAGCTCGTGCCGGTGAAGAACTGGCTGTAGGGGTTAACCTCGCCTCTGGGCCATACGGAGAAATCCACGGTCTGGACAGGCTGGTACGTTTCGCCCGCCACTGCCGACAGCGCGCCGCGAAGGCGTTCGGCTTCGCAAGCGCCGACCTTTGTCTCCAGAAGGGTCGGTAACGCATTCAGCTCATCGTCGCTGACACCCATGTTTCTTGCGCCGGCGACGTGAGCACGCAGCTGCGGTTCGCAGCCTGGAAGGGCGGCTATGGCACTCACCGTCACCAGCTCACGGTCGGCGAAGGTCAGGTTGTTGCGTGCGAAGATGTCGCCAAACAGGTGTGCCTTCAGGTAGTAGTCAGTCTGAGGAGCAAACATGTAGTTGAAAGGTTTGCCGCCAACGAGCTGTGTCTGGACTTCTGTGCCCTGACGCAGGGCGTCGTAGCCTTCTGGCAGCGGGTCGGCATCGCGGCCTTCTGCTGTGGTGAGGCCTGCCGCTGTGCGTGCCGCAACGACCTGCTGCAGCGCTCCCAGAGCATTCAGCGAGCGTGGAAAGCCCGTATAGGCATAGAGTTGTGAGAGGGCTTCCTTGGCCTCGCTGAGGCTTAGCCCGTTGTCAAAACCTTCGTTGAGAGCCGTCTTCAGGCGCTCGATGTCGCCCTGGGCCTCGAAGGAGGCTATCAAGGCGAGTGACTGTTGTCTTGTTGTAAGTGACATATTGGTGGTGTTGTTAACTGTGTCGGCTTGTGAGAAAGCACTGATGCAAAGTAATGTTGCTAAGATGAGGTGTTTCATAATGCTCTGATAAAAATGTGTTATGAGTCTTGGCGGTGAGACATGATGCCATGGTGCCGGCCATAGGTGTGCGGCTATCTGCCTTCCCTGTATGCCCGGGGTGACATGCCCCTCAGACGCGAGAAGAACTTGCTGAACGATGGCGTGTCGGCGAAGTGCAGGCGGTCGGCTATCTGGCTGATGCTGAGCTGTGAGGTGCGCAGCATGAAGGATGCTTCCATCAGCAGGTGCTGGTTGACATAGTCGATTACGGTGCGGCCGGAGACGCGACGCACGATGCGCGACAGATAGACGCTAGAGATGTTCAGTGCCGAGGCATAGAAGGCTATGTCATGGTGCTCGGCAAAATGCTTGGGCAGCAGACGTATGAAGGCGATGAACAGCTCCTCGACGCGCTGTGGCACGCGCTGCTGAGCCGTGGCGCGGTCTTGGGCATTCTTTAGGTCGAGCAGGAAGATGGCATACAGCATCTGCAACACCTTGTCCTTGTAGATGTGGTCGGAGTGGAGATAGACGGTGATGTCATGCATCTTTGCAGCAAGGTGCAGGGCGTCGTCGTGGGTCAGCGTGAGCTTGGGTTCGTGCACGCGCACTATGGGCAGATAGGCGATGTGTACCATGTCACGAACCGTGGGCAGCTCGGTGCTAATGTGCTCGTCGGCCAACAGGCAGATGCCGCGATAGTCGTCGGAAGCGGAGATGATGGTAACGGCCAGACCCGGAGAGTATATGTACATGTCATCGGGATGAAGCGTAAGCTCCTGACCGTTATAGATGATAGACAGCCAACCCTCCACCACCAGCGTGAATGTGTAGGCGGCCATGTAGCCGTGCGTCTCGTTGGCGCGGAAGGTGATACCGGCATCGGTGGTGTTGCAGTATATCCTGCCATTCCAATTCTTGAAGGGAAGCCCACCATGCATGAGCACCCAAGCTTCTTTCAGACTATACATCGCAGAGTCATCATGTAATGTGGTCGCAAAGTTACAATTTTTCCCGCAACTTCGTTCATGCTTTCGCCATTTTTATGTTTTATTATATTACTGTCCGCTAAACCATAATCCGCATTGCCCAACTTCTTGACCGTCAGAA
>CAMVIB010000006.1 GCA_947167455.1 uncultured Prevotellaceae bacterium
CCTCGTATTTCACTAATTATCAGCATTCTGTCGTTTATTCCTCTACAGCAGCCTGTGCGGCGGCGAGGCGGGCGATGGGCACGCGGAAGGGTGAGCAGCTGGCGTAGTTGAGGCCGATCTTGGCGCAGAACTTCACGGAGCTGGGTTCACCACCATGCTCACCGCAGATACCGCAGCGGAGTGTGGGACGAACTTCGCGGCCCTTCTCAACAGCATACTTCACGAGCTTGCCCACACCCTTCTGGTCGAGTACCTGGAAGGGATCGACTTTGAGGATCTTCTTCTCGAGATAGACGGGGAGGAAGCTGGCGATGTCATCACGCGAGTAGCCGAAGGTCATCTGTGTGAGGTCGTTGGTGCCGAATGAGAAGTACTCGGCCTCGGTGGCGATGCGGTCGGCTGTGAGGGCGGCACGTGGAATCTCTATCATCGTACCGATTTCGAACTTAACTTCGATGCCATATTCGGCGAAGACCTCCTTGGCGACCTTCTGGATGATGGCTTTCTGCTGCTTGAGCTCGTAGAGGATACCGATCAGAGGCACCATGATTTCGGGTTTGGGATCGAAGCCTTCTTTCTTCAGCTCGCAAGCAGCGCTGAGGATGGCGCGTGTCTGCATGGCGGTGATTTCGGGGAATGTGATGCCGAGACGGCAGCCACGGTGTCCAAGCATAGGATTGTTCTCAGCAAGGCTGGCGACACGACGCTTGATGACGCTGATGTCCACGCCCATTTCCTTGGCCATGGTCTCCTGACCAGCCTCATCGTGGGGTACGAACTCGTGGAGAGGAGGATCAAGCAGACGGATGTTGACGGGCAGTCCGTCCATAGCCTTGAGGATGCCCTTGAAGTCAGCTTTCTGGTAGGGAAGGAGCTTGGCGAGTGCCTTCTCACGTCCCTCAGCGGTGTCTGCGAGGATCATCTGTCGCATGGCGATGATCTTCTGGTCGTCGAAGAACATGTGCTCTGTACGTGTCAGACCGATACCCTTGGCACCGAATGCGCGAGCAACCTCGGCATCGTGCGGGGTGTCAGCGTTGGTGCGAACCTGCAGCTTGGTATATTTGTCGCAGAGGTCCATGAGCTCCTTGAAGTCGCCGCTGAGTTCAGCAGCCTTCGTGGGAACTTCGCCTGCGTACACCTGACCGGTGGTACCGTTGATGGAGATATAGTCGCCTTCCTTATAGACTACGCCGTCGATTTCCACGGTCTTAGCCTTGTAGTCAACGTTGAGTGAGCCTACGCCCGACACGCAGCACTTGCCCATACCACGAGCCACAACGGCAGCGTGAGAGGTCATACCGCCACGTGCGGTGAGGATGCCTTCGGCAGCGCTCATGCCGGCGAGGTCCTCGGGCGAGGTCTCGATGCGGACGAGTACAACCTTGTGGCCATCGGCGTGCCAAGCCTGAGCGTCGTCGGCGTGGAAGACGATCTGGCCGCAACCGGCACCGGGGCTTGCGGGCAGACCCTGAGCGATGACCTTGGCCTGAGTAAGAGCTTTCTTGTCGAAGACGGGGTGGAGGAGTTCGTCGAGCTTCTGGGGCTCGCAGCGCAGGATGGCGGTCTTCTCGTCGATCTTACCTTCGTGGAGCAGGTCGATGGCGATCTTCACCATTGCAGCGCCGGTGCGCTTACCGTTGCGGGTCTGGAGGAACCAGAGCTTGCCCTCCTGGACGGTGAACTCCATGTCCTGCATGTCACGGTAGTGGTCCTCAAGCTTCTCCTGGATGGAATTGAGCTGAGCATAAATCTCGGGCATAGCCTCCTCCATGGAGGGGTACTTGGCCACTCGCTCTTCCTCGCTGATGCCAGCGCGCTCGGCCCAACGCTGCGAGCCGATCTTGGTAATCTGCTGAGGTGTGCGGATGCCGGCCACGACGTCCTCACCCTGAGCATTGACGAGGTATTCACCGTTGAAGAGGTTCTCGCCGTTGGCGGCATCGCGGCTGAAGCAAACGCCTGTAGCGCTGGTGTCGCCCATGTTGCCGAATACCATAGCCATGACGCTGACGGCCGTACCCCACTCGTCGGGTATGCCTTCCATCTTACGATAGAGTATGGCACGCTCGTTCATCCAGCTGCGGAAGACGGCGCAGATGGCACCCCATAGCTGCTCGATGGGATCGTCGGGGAAGTCCTTGCCTGTGCGTTCCTTGATGGCGGCCTTGAACAGCTTTACGAGTTTCTGGAGCTCTTCTACGCTGAGGTCCTTGTCGAGTTTGATGCCGCGCTCCGCCTTCACCTTCTCGATGATTTCCTCGAAGGGGTCGATGTCGGTCTTGTTGACGGGCTTCATCTCGAGCACCACGTCGCCGTACATCTGCACGAAGCGTCGGTAGCTGTCATAGACGAAGTGAGGGTTGTTGGTCTTCTTGGCCATGCCCTCGGCGACCTCGTCGTTGAGACCCAGGTTGAGGATGGTGTCCATCATGCCCGGCATGGAAGCACGTGCACCGGAACGTACGCTGACGAGCAGCGGGTTCTGTGCATCACCGAACTTGGAGTTCATGAGTGTCTCGATATGCTTTACGGCAGCCATGACGTCGTCGTTCAGGAGCTCCATGATCTTCTCCTGACCGACCTCATAGTACTCGTTACATACATCGGTAGTGATGGTGAAGCCCGGAGGCACGGGCACGCCAATGAGGTTCATCTCAGCCAGGTTGGCGCCTTTGCCACCGAGCTGCTCGCGCATCTGCGCGTTGCCTTCGGCTTGTCCGTTGCCGAAGGTGTAAACACGTTTCTGACTCATTAGTTTTGTTATAGGATAATAATAATGTATAAAGTGAATAACTATTAGTTAGTGTGCGCAAAAGTAATCTTTTTCGTGCACATCGCCAAACTATTTGCGCAAAATAATTCAAATGTCACCCATTTTTTTTGGTTTATTCACGTTTTGTGGCTTGGCTTGTGGCGTTCGGTGAAAAAAGGTCTATAATACAAAGAACCCCGTAGGTGTTGACGCGATCCAAAAGATGTTGTCATCCCTACGGGGCAGTCGTATGTCTCAGTTCAGATTACAGGAACCATTTCACGTAGCAGAAGTCCTGACGGTGTGGCAGTTTGTCGTTCTTCGGGAAGATGCGGTATGCAATCTTGAAGCTGCCTGCGTTGTTGATGGTGTGTGTGACGTGGAACGTGTAGAGGTTTCCTTCGCGCTTTACCACTTCGAGCGGTTCGACGCTGTAGATGTGGTCAACGTTATCCTTGCCTGTAGATAGTGTCACGAGTTCTACGCCGATAGCGTTGTCGAGTCCGGCCTCGTCGATGACGATGTTTATGTCATATCTTGCTCCAGCCTCAATTTGTCCGATCTGTAGTGGTTCGGGCTTCTCTGCGCTGATGACACGTATGCTGTCCCATCGTTCGGCCACGTTTTCTTTCCACAGTGCTATGTCCTTAGCGAGCTTGTTGCCGTTGGCTTGAAGTTTCTTGCTTCGTGCAGCGAGTGGGTTGTAGAACTTGGTGTAGTAGTCGTCGAGTTGACGCTTCATCGTGTAGTGTGGTGCGATGCGTGCAATGCTGTTCTTGATGACCTGTATCCACGACGGGCTGAAGCCCTTGGCGTTGCGTGCGTAGTATGTAGGCATAATCTCGTTCTCGAGTAGGCTGTAGATTGTTGCAGCGTCGAGCTGATCCTGATATGCCTGATTCTCGTATGTACGTTTCTCAGTGAGGGCCCATCCGGCTCCTTCGCGGTAGCCTTCGAGCCACCATCCGTCGAGCACGCTGAGATTTACGACTCCGTTCATGAGAGCCTTCTCTCCGCTCGTTCCGCTGGCCTCGAGGGGTCGTGTCGGCGTGTTCATCCAGATATCGACACCCGAGATGAGTCGTCTTGCGAGCTGCATGTCGTAGTTCTCGAGGAAGATGATCTTGCCGAGGAACTCTGGGCGCTGGCTGATCTCATAAATCTTCTTGATGAGTCCCTGTCCTGCGCCATCGGCGGGGTGTGCCTTGCCGGTGTAAAGGAACTGTACGGGGTAGTTGGGGTTGTTGACAATCTTCTCGAGGCGCTCGAGGTCTGTGAATAGAAGGTGTGCGCGCTTGTATGTTGCGAAGCGTCGTCCGAAGCCAATGAGCAGTGCGTTGGGGTTAATCTTGTCCATGAGGCTCACGACGCGGCTGGGGTCGCCTTGGTTCTTCAGCCAAGAGTCACGGAACTGCTCTCGTATGTAGTCCACGAGCTTCGTCTTCAGAGCCATGCGGGTCTTCCATATTTCGGCATCGGGCACATCGTAGATAGCGTGCCAGATTTGTTCGTTGCTCTGGTCGGCGAGGTGGCTGTCGTCGAAGTATTTGGCATAAAGTTTGCGCCACTCGTTGGCACACCATGTGGGGAAGTGCACTCCGTTGGTGACATATCCCACGTGGCTCTCCTCGGGGAAGTAGCCCTTCCAGATGGTGGAGAACATCTTCTTGCTGACTTCTCCGTGCAGCCAGCTTACGCCGTTGACTTCCTGACAGGTGTTGCATGCGAACGTGCTCATGCAGAACTTCTCGCCGTGGTCGTCGGGGTTCTGACGCCCCATGCCGATGAACTCATCCCATGAGATGCCAAGCATTTGTGGGTAGCCACCCATATACTTGCCGAAGAGGCTCTCGTCGAAGTAATCGTGTCCTGCGGGCACGGGTGTGTGCACGGTGTATAGTGAGCTTGCGCGCACTAGTTCAAGGGCTTGGTTGAATGTCAGACCTTCCTGCACATAGTCAACGAGTCTCTGCACGTTGCAGAGTGCTGCGTGGCCCTCGTTGCAGTGATATATGTCTTTCTTGATGCCGAGCTTCTTGAGCAGGAGCACGCCTCCGATGCCGAGCAGTATTTCCTGCTTGAGGCGGTTCTCCCAGTCACCTCCGTAGAGAGCGTGTGTGATGGGGCGGTCGTACTCGGAGTTGAGTTCGTTGTCGGTGTCGAGCAGATAGAGTTTCACGCGACCGACGTTTACTCTCCAGACGTATGCGTGCACCTGATAGTTCATGTATGGCACGTCGATTACTATGGGTTTGCCTTCGGCATCCATCTGTTGCTCAATGGGCAGGCTTCCGAAGTTCTGTGCCTCGTAGTTGGCAATCTGCTGTCCGTCCATGGAGAGTGTCTGTGTGAAGTAGCCGTAGCGATACAGGAAACCTACGGCACACATATCGACGTTGCTGTCTGACGCCTCTTTTATGTAGTCGCCAGCGAGGATGCCGAGTCCTCCGCTGTAGATCTTGAGCACTTGGTTGAGTCCATACTCCATGCAGAGGTATGCCACGCTGGCGCGGTCTTTGCGCGGCTCTACGTCCATATATGCGCGGAACTCGGCATAGACATCGTTCATCTTCTTGATGATGGTCTTGTCCTTGGCCAGCTCGGAGAGCTTCTCATAGCTGAGACGCTCGAGCATGAGAACGGGGTTCTGTCCGCACTCCTCGTAGAGGTCTTGGTCGAGATGTGTGAAGAGCGAGCGTGCGCTGTGGTTCCATGCCCACCACATGTTGTGGGCGAGTTCTTCGAGTTTGTTGAGTTCAGCGGGAATGTTGCTCTTCACGGCAACTGGTTTCCAGCTGGCTTCGTTGGCGTTGCTTGCCTTGATTTTCATAGGGTTATTGTTTGAGGATTGTATTGTTGTGCTGTTATGCTTTTGTCTCTGTGGGTGCTGTCTATTGTCGTGCCTCGGCATGTCGTAGCGCGATGTCGTAGGCTTCGTAATAGTAGGTGATGAAGTGCTTCCACTGAGCCTTCTGTGCCAATGCGTGTGCTGCCTTGCGTGCCACGTCAACCTCTTTTGGCGAGAGTTGCGAGAAGCCCAGAATCTCATTGGCAATGCGCTCTGCCACCTCCTCGAAGTTGTAGTCGGAGCGGTGTATCACTTCCACGCCGTCGGTGTCGAGCCTGCACTCTGTGCCGCTCTCCGGGGTCTTGGCGCCCATCGTCTTTGCCTTCACCTCGTTGGCCCAAAGTCCGAAACCGGCGAGTGTGGTGGTGATGCACGGCACGCGGAAAGCTATGCTCTCGAGCGGTGTGTAGCCCCATGGCTCGTAGTATGAGGGATATATGGTGAGGTCGAGTCCGAGCAGCATGTCGTAATAGTGCATGTTGAATATGCCGTCCAGCCCGTCGAGGTAGCAGGGCACGAAAATCACCTTCACCCGGCTGGATGGGTGGTTGTTGATGCCGTAGTAGTGGAGCGCTCCTGTGACGCGGTCTGCCCCAGGTTCGTGCAGGTAGTGTGTGCAGATGGGGTCGGGTAGTGGGCGTTCGAATCCTTCGGCTGCCTCTCGTGCTTTGGGTGCCTTGGTGTTCATGGCAGCGAGTCTTGCCTGAAGGTCTTCGCGGGGACCAGCCTGCCACCCCGGCACTTCCACGAGTGCCAGGACGTCGCGGTCGAGGCGTTGGTCGTGGCGCAGACGGTTGAGTGCGTCGAGATAAACGTCGATGCCTTTGTTCTTCCACTCGTAGCGTCCGCTTGTCGCCACGATGAGGGTGTTGTCGTCCAGCTGAGTCCCCATCAGTGCGTTGGCTACGTCGAGGATCCGTGCGCGTGCCTTGCGGCGGCGGTTGCTGAATGCCACGCCCTTCGGCACGAAGTCCATCTCGAAGCCGTTGGGCAGTACGACGTCAGGCTTTTTGTCCAGCAGTTCGAGGCATTCGCGTGCCGTGACGTCGCTCACTGTGGTGAAGCAATCGACGTTGTGCGCCGTCTGCCGCTCTATGCTGTGCTTGCTCTGCATGTTGAGCTCGTCGGCCATCTGGTTGCCGTTGTAGGCGAAGAGGTAGTCGTAGAGCGGCTTGCCGTTTCCGGCAATGCTTCGTCCGATGCTTGTGGCGTGTGTGGTGAAGATGGTGGCGATGGCGGGTACATGCTTGCGTATGTATAGTGCTCCGAGACCCGTCATCCATTCGTGTGCCTGATAGATGACGCGCTTGTCTTCGCCGAGCTTGTCGTTGTAGAAACTCTCTACGACGCGTCCTGCGGCGTATGAGAACATTGATGCTTCATCGTAGTCGCCGTAGGCGTGCAGCGAATCGACTTGATAGTCTGTCCACAGTGCACCGTAGATGTCGTTTTTGTGTGCGAAGAAAGGCTGGAAGTCCACGAGCACAACGAGTGGGTGCCCTGGTATCTGCCATCTGCCGATGCGCACGTTGAGACCTTCAGTGGCTGCCTTGCGTCGCCACGAGATCCATTTCTTGGTGTCTTCCTCAAAGAGTGGGTTCTCCTTGCCCTGCCAGAAGTCCGGCCCTATGAATACTATGCGGTCTGTTAGAACGTCTTGCAGTGTCTTGGCACGTGTGGAGAGAACGGTGTATATGCCTCCTACTTTGTTACATACTTCCCAACTGGATTCGAATATGAAGTCGGGTCTGAGAGGGTCTTGAATCATCGATGATTTTTGTTTACCTGTGACGGCCTATAGCCTGTAGCCTTCTGAATTCGGCTGCAAAGTTACATCTTTTTTCGCGAAGCGCAAGAGTTTCATATCAAAAAGTTTAAAAATCACTGAATTTCATGCCATAAATCATGATGTGCATCGTGTGTTCTTTTTTTCATTGCGGGTTGCATGGCCATTGATGTGTGGTTGGTATGTCATGTCCTTGGCGGTCGCGTCTATTCTCTCAGCGGGCCGCAAAACATCCCCTAGGGGAGTTAGGTAACTCGCCTAGGGGAGTTACAATACTCGCCTAGGGGAGTTAGGTAACTCCCCTAGGGGCTTAAAAGCACTCGCCCAAAGGAGTGATGAGACTCCCCTGGGCGAGTGTCTGTCGGTCTCTCCGGGTTGTGTGCTGCCCGATGGGAGGATATTGCGAAATGGCCGATGGCATCTTGCCTTTGAGTGGCGGCAGGTGCGCCGTGGGCTGATGGCTGTGGCCGGCTTCTCGTGCTGCAGCAGGTGTTATTTCACGATGTGCTTACGTCCGCCGCGTATGTAAATGCCAGGCCGTGTGGCAGAGGTCACGCGTCGCCCGCTGATGTCATAGATGGTGGCGTCGTCGGCGTTGGCGGCATCGGCCCATGGTGCAGTGATGGCGTCGTAGTTGGGGTCGGTGCTGATGATTATCATGCCTATGCGCTCGGTGACGGGATTTGTTGATGACGGCTGGCGGGCGGTGTCGCTCTTGTCGGTGTGGAGTCTCACAATGGCGCTGGTGGGCGTGACGGTGCCGATGCGCAGGTTTGCTGCTGCCTGACCGTTGTTGGTCTGCAGTTGTGCCATGAGTCGTGGCTCAATCAGCTCGGTGCCAAACTCCGCTGTCGGGTTGGCCGACTTGAAGGTCAGTTCGGTGTCGGCCACGGTGTAGAGATTTCCCTTGCCGTCGGCCGCGCTGCCGCGCTCTATAGCCACCCATGCCACGGGTCGTGGTGTGAGCTTCGTGGTGACGTCTTTCTCTTGCATGAGCTGCAGGCGGAAACCCTCGGCGGTGACATCGCTGACGCGCCAGAAACATGCCGGTGCCGAAGCGGTTGCCAGCACGGGTGTGGCGAAGACGATGGGTGCCTCCGCAAAGGGCTGGCTGAAGCGTATCTCCACGGCTTCTGTGCCCACGTTCTCGGCTGTATAGGCGGCTTCGTAGTTGAGTGTTCCCAGCTGTCTGCGTCCTGGTTTCAGCACGAGGAAGTTCACTTCCTCATTGTTGCGGGCGTTGGCGCTGGCATCGCTCTTCCAGCGGTTGAAGCGGAACTGGAAGTAACGATATTCCTCGCCGATTCGGTTCGCGGTGAGGACGTTGTCCACCATTCCGGCACCGATGTTCTTGTTTGATGGGCTTCCGGTGACGATGACGGGTTGCTCGTCAAATGGCGTGGCGAAGTAGCAGATGCTCGTCTCTGCGGGCTTGGCCGAGATGTTACCGTTCTGGAAGTCGGCCGTGCCTGCCGTTGAGCCGAGGCTCAGCGTCACGATGTTGGAGACGATGTATTTCCTGGCGTATGTCATCTCGCGCACACGGTACTTGTATGTCCCGGCCTCGTTGACGTCGTCGGTGAAGGTGAACGATTTGCGTGTCTCGTTCTCGCGCCCGTCGAACTCGGCGATGACCTCCCATCCTTCTGTCGTAGAGCGCTCGAGGGTGATGGTGTTGGCAAGGTCGCCGTTGAGGTTGTCCCATGTGAGCTTCATCTTTGCCGTCGAGGCTGTGAAGTTGCCGTCGAGGGTCGGTGTCTGCAAGCGCCAATCCTTAGGCACATAGTTACCGTAGCCGTTGTAGCCGGGGCCGGTGGTCATTTCGGCATAGTACTTGCCGGCTTGTGTCAGCTGTCCGTTGCGTGTGAGCTTGCACGGGAAGTTCCCGTTCTCGCCGTTCCAGTAGTAGTAGCGCTCCACGGCGTTGTTGGCGTTGAGCGTCGTGGTGATGTTCTTGATGGCGTTGGCGAACGATGCTTCGGTGGCGTTGCCGGAGAAGGAGCCGTTATTGTTCCATGATGCGCCCCAGCACCACTCCGATATCCAGATGGGCCGCTTGTACTTGTTGGACCAGTTGGAGACATTGCCGAAGTTGCCCTCGGGCCAGTAGCAGTGCAGGTCGATGATGTCGCAGCGCCAGCCTCGTGCATCGATGCTGTCGAGGAACTGTGCCAGGAACCCCGTGGCGTTCCAGTAGTCGCTGCCGTCCCACGATGCCGGCGAGCACAGTCGCAGCCCCGTGCTCATCATCTTCTCCCAGTTGGCAAGTATGGTGTTGAGGTCTTGGGGATGGTCGTCGGACTTGTTCTGGGGCTCGTTGTTGTTCTTTGAGTGTGGCGACTGTGTGGTCTTTCCTATGGCAGACGATGAAGGCCAGTCCTCGTAGATGTGGTTGGGCACCCATTCGTAGTCAGGGAGCAGGCTCGCGTTGCCCTCTCCCCAGTCGTATGAGCTCTGCACGTTCAGCAGGTTCAGGGCGCTCTTGTCGCCGGCGGCGTTTGCCAGCTGCTTCTTGCCGGCGTCATACCACTTGAAGATGCGGTAGCTCGTGATGCGTGCGTCCATGATGTCGGGCAGCGATGCCATCTCCAGGTCTGCCTTGTCGGCTATGAAGCATCGGCTGTAGCCAGTGCCGTTGAGCTTCAGTGCGAAGGTCACCATGTAGCCGCGCTTGAGGCGGAAGCTGCGTATGCGGTTGTTCCACGCGGCGGGAAGGTTCTTCATGTAACCGTTGCCGTTGTGGCCCTCGGTGAGGGAGGCGATGCTCTCTCCGCCGAAGTCGGGCTCATCGTAGATGGTGAGCGGTTTGGTCGATGCCCCGTAGGGCAGGATTATGGCTCCGCGGTCGTACATCTTCACCTGGCAGTTGGTGTTGTTGACAGCCTTCTTGCCGTTGATCTTCACGTGTGCGGCA
Organism: uncultured Prevotellaceae bacterium; assembly: GCA_947167455.1. Taxonomy (GTDB): domain Bacteria; phylum Bacteroidota; class Bacteroidia; order Bacteroidales; family Bacteroidaceae; genus Physcousia. The sequence goes on from CAMVIB010000006.1 coordinate 10,304, forward strand.
AGCATTGTTATGGCTCTCGACGGCTTTATTTTGTCGAGGATGAGCACGGCATGGTCGGTATTGGCGATGTCCACGATGCCTCCTGTGTCAAAAGGCTTGTCGGAAGTGACATGCATGTCCACGTCATCGGTGAGCTGCACGGTGGCAGTTACGTTCTCTACGCGTCGTACGCTGTTGTCTGCCGGCAGCGGCATGGCTGCGGCGATGAGAGTTGCTGTGATAATGAGTCGTCGCATGGCGGTCTGTGTTTTCGGGGGAAATGTGTCCTATTCGTAGTCTGCCGGCGTGATGACGTGCTCCATGAGCATGTGCCCGTCGGTGGCAGAGACGTAGTTGTAGGTGAATGTGAACTTATGCTCCTTGCACTGGCGCAGTCCTATGTCCGCCCGTACGTTTTGTACGAGCGTCTCGCGGTATGACTCCACCTGTCCGAGGTCGGCGTAGATGCTGTCGGCGTCGAGCTTGCCCTCGACGCTGTACCAGTACTTGAATCCCACGGGGGTGTCCTCGAAGGTCATTGAGTCAAGGCGCGTGCACTCGTCGAGGCGCCGCGGACACTGCTTGGCAGTAAAGTCGGCTGCCTCGCGGCGGCAGCGTTCCTCGAAGCTCTCTGTGCAAGACGGCAGCAACGCCGCCGCGACCAAGGTCGCGACAGCGTTGCGCAGCAGTCTGTATGTCTGTAAGTGTCGGTTCATGTCTGACTTGTCTATGCTTGTGGGACGTCTGTCTTGAGGTAGAGCTCGTCGAGTTGCTTCTGCTCGAGTGCGGCGGGAGCGTCGAGCATAACGTCGCGGCCCGAGTTGTTCTTCGGGAAGGCTATGCAGTCGCGGATGGAGTCGAGGCCGGCAAGCAGGCTCACCCATCTGTCGAGGCCGTAGGCCAGACCTCCGTGAGGCGGTGCACCGTATTTGAAGGCGTTCATGAGGAAGCCGAACTGCTCCTGCGCACGCTCCTCGGTGAATCCCAGGATGCGGAACATCTTGTCCTGCAGCTCCGGGTCGTGGATACGGATTGAGCCGCCGCCCACCTCGACGCCGTTGCACACCATGTCGTAGGCATCGGCACGCACGGCAGCGGGGTCGGTGTCCAGGAGGGGTATGTCCTCGTCCTTGGGGTGTGTGAAGGGGTGGTGTGTCGCCATGAGGCGCCCTTCCTCCTCGCTCCATTCGAACATGGGGAAGTCGATGACCCACAGTAGTGAGAACTTGTTCTTGTCGCGCAGACCCATGCGTGCGCCCATCTCCAGGCGCAGCTCGCACAGCTGCTTGCGCGTCTTCATGGCATCGTCGCCGCAGAGTATCAGTATGAGGTCGCCGGGCTCGGCCTGCATGGCCTCCTTGAGGGATGCGAGGAGGTCGGGGCTGTAGAACTTGTCAACGCTGGACTTCACCGTGCCGTCCTCGTTGACGCGTGCATAGACGAGGCCCTTGGCGCCGATCTGCGGGCGCTTCACAAAGTCGGTGAGCTGGTCGATCTGCTTGCGCGTATATGTGGCCTGGCCCTTGGCACAGATGCCGCCGATGTAGCGGGCCTCATCGAACACCGGGAAGCCGGGAGCCTGGGCGAAGACGTCCTTCAGCTCCACGAACTTCATGCCGAAGCGTGTGTCGGGCTTGTCGCTGCCGTAGTACTTCATGGCGTCGGCCCATGTCATGCGCGGGAAGGCGCCCTCCAGCTCTATGCCGCGCAGCTCGCGGAAGAGGTGCTTTGCCATGCCCTCGAAGGTCTGCAGGATGTCTTCCTGAGTGACGAAGCTCATCTCGCAGTCGATCTGGGTGAACTCCGGCTGGCGGTCGGCACGCAGGTCTTCGTCGCGGAAGCACTTCACGATTTGGAAGTAGCGGTCCATACCGCTCACCATGAGCAGCTGCTTCAGTGTCTGCGGGCTCTGGGGCAGGGCATAGAACTGTCCGGGATTCATGCGCGAGGGCACCACGAAGTCGCGTGCGCCCTCTGGTGTGCTGCCGATGAGCATCGGTGTCTCTATCTCGAGGAACCCGAGGCTGTCGAGGTAGCGGCGCACCTCCATCGTCATCTTGTGGCGCAGCTCCAGGTTTCGGCGCACGGGTGTGCGGCGCAGGTCGAGGTAGCGATAGCGCATGCGCAGGTCGTCGCCGCCGTCGCTCTGGTCCTCGATGGTGAAGGGTGGCGTCACGCTCTCGTTGAGCACGCGCAGCTCCGTGGCCACAATCTCGATGTCGCCCGTGGGTAGGTTCTTGTTCTTGCTCGAACGCTCGCCCACGGTGCCGGTGATCTGGACGACCCATTCGCGGCCAAGCTTGTTGGCCTGCTCGAAGAGGGGCGACCCCTCCTCTACCACTACCTGCGTGATGCCGTAGCGGTCGCGCATGTCCACGAAGGTCATGCCGCCCATCTTGCGGGTGCGTTGCACCCATCCGGCGAGAGTCACTGTCTCGCCGGCATTGGCAAGCCTCAGCTCGCCACATGTCTTTGTCCTATACATGGTTGTATTGAGGTTGTTGGTTGTTGTGTCTGTAACACAAAACACCTGCACACGGCACGCCTCGCGGGCCAATATGCAGCTATTTGGCTGCAAAGGTAGCTATTTTTGGCTAAAGGAGAGCAAAATAAGGTGATTTATTTTATTTTTTGTGCATTTTGTCTCGTACGTTGTATTTTTCTGCACAAGTTACTTGCGCATGTGCAAAAAACGCCCTATCTTTGCACACGATAAACGGAAATGTGCAACTAAAATAACACTATTTAACGCAAAAGCGACATGGAATGTCCAAGTTTTAACGCTCTTATACAGCAAAGCATTCACGATCATTGGGATTTGCCCGCACTTACGGACTATGGTACACACACCTATCAGTTCAAGGACGTGGCACGTATTATAGAGAAACTGCATATCATCCTCGAAGCGTCGGGGGTAGAGCACGGCGACAAGGTGGCCATCTGCGGGCGCAACAGCGCACGCTGGGGTATTGCCTTCCTTGCCACGTTGACCTATGGCGCCGTGGCAGTGCCCATACTGCATGAGTTTCATCCCGAGCAGATCCACGACCTCGTAAACCATTCGGGTGCCAAGCTGCTCTTCGTGGGCGACCAGGTGTGGCCCAAGCTCGATGCCGAAAAGATGCCGGGCCTCGAGGGCATATTCTCGAACAGCAACGATGAATACAAGATTCTCCTCGCGCGTACGGATAAAGTAAGGTTCGCGCGCGAGAACCTTAACAGGCTCTTCGGCGAGAAGTTCCCCATGAACTTCCGCCCGAAGCATATCAACTACCATGCCGACGAGCCCGACGAGCTCGCCGTGCTCAACTACACCAGCGGAACGACATCAAGCTCCAAGGGCGTGATGATCCCTTACCGTGCACTGTGGAGCAACGTGGAGTTCGCCCATGAGGTCTATGACCGCCATGTGGCTCCGGGCGAAAATGTCGTTTCCATACTCCCCACGGCACACATGTACGGCATGGCGTTCGAGTTCCTCTATGAGATATGCCGCGGCGCACATGTGCACTTCATACCCAAGAACCCGTCGCCGACGGTGCTGCTCAAGGTATTCTCGGAGGTGAAGCCGAAGGTGGTGATTGCCGTGCCTCTGCTCATCGAGAAGATCGTGCGCAAGGCCATCTTCCCGAAAATTCAGGCACCGGCCATACGCCTCGCGCTGATGACACCCTTCCTGCGCGACCGCATCAAGACGCAGATTCGCCGTAAGATGCAGACGGCCTTCGGCGACAACTTCGCCGAAATCATTGTCGGAGGTGCCGCCATGAACCAGGACATTGAGACATTCCTCAAGGGCATAGGCTTCAACTACACCATCGGATATGGCGCCACCGAGTGCGCACCCATCATCTGCTATGCGCCATGGGACAGCTTCAAGCAGGGGTCGTGCGGACGTCCGGCACCACGCATGGAGGTACGCATAGACAGCCCTGACCCGCAGCATGTGCCAGGCGAGATCATGGCGCGAGGCATGAACGTCATGCTCGGCTACTACAAGAACGACGAGGCCACGGCACAGACCCTCGACAGCGACGGCTGGTACCACACCGGCGACCTTGGCATCATGGATGCCGAGGGCAATGTCTTCATCAAGGGACGACTCAAGAACATGCTCCTCGGTGCCAACGGTCAGAACATCTACCCCGAGGAGATTGAGGACAAGCTGTCATCGCTGCCGTACGTCACCGAGTGCGTGGTCATACAGAAAGGCGAGCAGCTCTACGGACTCGTATATACCGATCCTGACGAGCTGCGCAAGGGCGGTCTCGACCGTCAGCAGCTGGAGGCGCAGATGGAACAGAACCGACAGGAGCTGAACAACATCGTGCCGACCTACGCACGCCTGCACGGCATACGCCTCGTGGCCGAGGAATTCGAGAAGACACCCAAGAAGAGCATCATGCGCTACAAGTACATGAACTATGAGGTGTAGGCGCGACAGCCATAAACTTATGAGTACTGAAACAGAAAGACCAACATAATAGTGAAAAGCTTTAACCTTTGCGTTCAGGAGAGCATACAGAAGTATTGGGAGCTTGACGGCCTGAGCGACTACGGCGTGCGGACATTCCAATACAACGATGTGGCGCGCATCATCGAGAAACTGCACATCTTGTTCGAGGCATCGGGCATACAGCATGGCGACCGCATTGCCATCTGTGGGCGCAACAGCTCACGCTGGGGCATTGCCTTCCTTGCCACACTGACCTACGGAGCCGTGGCAGTGCCAATACTCCATGAGTTCCACCCCGACCAAATCCATGACATCGTAAACCACTCAGAGGCAAAGCTCCTCTTCGTGGGCGATCAGGTGTGGCCGAAACTCAACCCCGACAAGATGCCTGCCCTCGACGGTATCTTCGGCAATAGCAGCGACGAGTTCATACTACACGTGGGGCGCACGGAGAAGGTGCGCTACGCCCGTGAAAACCTCAACCGTCTCTTCGGTGAGAAGTTCCCCATGAACTTCCGCAAGCAACACATAAAGTACTATGTTGACAGCCCCGACGAACTGGCCGTGCTCAACTACACCAGCGGAACGACGTCGAACTCCAAGGGGGTGATGCTGCCGTTCCGTGCCATCTGGAGCAACTACGCGTTTGCCGTCGAGGTGCTGGGCCACCAAATGGGACCTGGCGACAGGGTGCTCTCTATGCTGCCCATGGCTCACATGTACGGCATGGCATTTGAGTTCATCTACGAGTTCCTGCATGGCATACACGTATATTTCCTCACCAAGTCGCCATCGCCGGCGGTGCTGCTCAGCGCATTTGCCGACATCAAGCCAAGGCTCATCGTGGCTGTGCCGCTCATCATTGAGAAGATAGTGCGAAAGGCAGTGCTGCCAAAACTGCAGACGGCGGCCGTGAAGATTGCCCTTCGCACCCCCTTCCTCCGCGACCGTGTGCTCACCGAGGTGCGCCACAAGCTGCAGAGTGCCTTCGGCGGCAACTTCTATGAGGTGATCATCGGCGGGGCGGCTTTCAATCAGGAAGTGGAAGCCGTGCTGCACGACATCGGCTTCAACTACACCGTGGGCTACGGCGCCACGGAGTGTGCACCGATAATAAGCTATGCCGACTGGAAGAGCTTCAAGCCTGGCTCGTGCGGACGCGCAGCGCCGCGCATGGAAGTGCGCATAGACAGCCCTGACCCCCAGAATGTGCTCGGAGAGATCTTCACACGTGGCACGAACGTCATGTTGGGCTACTACAAGAACCCCGAAGCGACAGCAGCAGCCCTCGACAGCGAAGGATGGTATCACACCGGCGACCTCGGCGTTATGGACGGCGATGGCAACATTTTCATCAAAGGACGCTCGAAGAATATGCTGCTCGGGGCCAACGGACAGAACATCTACCCTGAGGAGATAGAGGACAAGCTGTCGTCATTGCCGTATGTCACGGAGTGCCTCGTCATTCAGCGCGGTGAACACCTCTACGGACTCGTCTATGCCGACCCCGACGAGGTGCGTGGCGCAGGCATTTCGGAGGCTATGCTCGAGGCGCAGATGGAGGAGAACCGTCAGCAGCTCAACAGGGTTGTGCCTTCGTATGCACGCGTACACGGCATTCATCTCATGTCCGAGGAGTTCCAGAAGACACCGAAGAAGAGCATCAAGCGTTATCTCTACACCAATTACCCCGTAGGGTGAGGTGGCACGCCACGCCTCGTCTGGGCAATAGGTTATAGATGCAAGGAGGGGATGCGTCCGACTGTCGGACACATCCCCTCCTTGCGTCGAGTGGCGTCACAGCTATTCCCAGTACAACACCTGACGGTTGATGTCCCACTTGTGGTCCTTGGGGAAGTCATCGCCCTCCCAAGCCTTCTTGGATGTCCACTTCTCTGGCTCGGAAGTCCAGAACGGGTCGTCGGCAGGCAGACCCAATGGCATGAAGGCAAGGCTCGTCATGTAGAGCGAACCATTGTTGGTGTACCAGTCGGCCACGTTGGGATGTGAACCCACGAAGCCTATGGAGAGGTAGCCGTCGGGGGTGAAGTTCGTCTTGCCCTTACCCTCGAACATGCGCTTCATCACGGCCGTGATGGCAGCACGAACTTGACCGTTGTGGAGCTCGGCGGGCAGCTGCTTCTGCCATGCCAGCATGGCAAGAGGCTGCAGTACGGCCAGACGATAGGGTATCGAGCGTCCCACAACGGGGAAGGTGCCTTCGGGCGAGATGAAGCGTTCGAGTATAACACCGTATTTCTGCATGCGCTTCGTGACCACCTCGAGACGGCTGCGGGCACCGTTGCGCTTGTCACCGTGCGAGCGTATGAGATAGGTGTTGTTGGGCTGGCGGGCTGCTATCATCTGCAGGCACTCAGAGTACATGGGCTGGATGACATAGGCGTTGTAATAGTCGAAGGCGAACGAGGGGCCGTCGCTGTAGAGGCCGTCGCCGATATACCATTCCTCGGCTTTGCTCATGGCCATTTTGATGCGGAAGGCATCATAGCTGCCGCCGGCATACATGAGGAAGGCTTCCTCCATGCCGCAGAACAGAAGCCAGTTGGTGTAAGGCGGGTCGTAGCGGCGCAGACCCTGCAACTCCTTGATGTAGCGGGCCTTGGTGAGCGAGTCTAAAGGCTCCCATAGGGCGCTGTAGCCACGGAACAGGCTCTCTACGACGTAGGCAGCATCCACGAGGGTCTGACCGCCGCTCGTCCAGCCCAGATAGTCGGGACTCTCGGGGTCAACGGCATTTTTGTAGGCCTGAAGGGCCCATTCGCGCAACTGACGGCGCTTGAGGCCTTCGGGGGTATCGTCGTCGGGCAGTGTGAGCCAGGGCGCAATGCCCGCCATCAGGCGGCCGAAGCACTCCATGTATGCCACTTTCTTGTCGCGGTTGTCCCACGTAGGCGACAGCTCGAGCTGCATGTTCTTCTGCAGGGTGCCGTGGGCCATATTCTCAAGGACGGGAGCGGCCATGGTGTAGGCCAGCTCAGTCCAGTAGGCACGGTCGCTCTGGCCGTCACCCAGAGGGTTGGGCTGCTTCTGCTGTTTCCTGGCAGAGAGCGGCATCGCCAGCAGCGTGCCGCAGAGCAGCGTGATGAAAACTTTGCGCATGATGGATGTGTGAGGGTTAGGGGAAGTGCGTCATTCGGTAGTCATAGTGCCTTGGATGAAGAGGCGTGCCACGGCAAAGGTCTTGCTGTTGGTGCGGACGGTGATGTTCTTCTTGAAAGGACCTGCAAATTTGCCACGCCCGTTGTAAACCACCTCTATCTTACCCTTGCCGCCAGGAGCTATGGGATCCTTGGAATAGTTGGGAACGGTGCAGCCGCATGTCGTCATGGCCTGGTGGATAATAAGCGGAGCATTGCCCACATTGGTGAATTCAAACTCGTACTTAACGGGGCAGTCCTTCTCGGCAAAGGTGCCGAAGTCGTGCGTCTCCGTCTCAAACTTAATCTGTGCGAACTTCTCGTTGGGGGCGGAAGTCTTTGTTTCAACACTGCGCTTCTCGGGTTGTTGAGCGCATGCCGGGGCTGTAATGGCAGCGGCGAGTGCAAAGATAAGGAAAACTTTTTTCATTGCCTTTGTTGGTGTTTTTACAAATTAAAAACCTTATTCGGGTGCAAAATTAATTGCTTTTTCGCAAACTTTCGCATGGAATGTGGAAAAAATGTGCTTTTTTATAGTTTTTGTGCGTAAAATGACGTACTTTTGCGCCATGATTATACACAATACTACGTATGTAGTGCCAAATGGCGATGCCCGCGACTTCGTGATATGGGTGCATCAGGTGCTGCTGCCGAGGGCAACGGCTTCCGAGGACGTGCTGCGCGGGCGGCTCTCGCGAATACTCTCACACAAGGAGAACGACAGCGAGTGCTTCTCTGTTCAACTCGAAGCCGAGTCCACGGCTCACCTTCATAGGTGGGTGGCTGGGCAGGGGCGCACCCTCAACGATGAGATGCTGCGTCTCTTTGAAGGACGTGTCGCAGGCTTCGGCACACTGCTGGAGGTTATAGATGGCGAATAGCGGGAGCAACAACAACGACGTGCGCCCAGGCACGACAGTGAGGGGCGAACGCATCATCATGGGCATAGACCCGGGTACCAACATCATGGGGTATGGCATACTGCGCACAGAGGGGCGCAAGGCCGAGATGCTCACAATGGGGGTTATAGACCTGCGCAAGGCCGGCGACCAGTATCTGAAGCTGGGACATATCTTCACCCGTGTCTCTGGAATTATAGACTCCTATCTGCCAGACGAGCTGGCTATCGAAGCGCCTTTCTTCGGAAAGAACGTGCAGTCGATGCTCAAACTCGGACGTGCACAGGGGGTGGCCATCGCGGCTGCCATACAGCGTCAGGTCCCAATACACGAGTATGCGCCGATGCAAATTAAGATGGCACTGACGGGCAACGGCTCGGCTTCCAAGGAGCAGGTGGCTTACATGCTGAGGCAGATGCTGCACATTCCAGAAGGCGACATGCTGCCATGGCTCGATGCCACCGACGGACTCGCGGCTGCATACTGCCATTTCATAGAGAGCCAAAGACCGCAGTCGCAGGCACACATACGCTCGTGGAAGGACTTCGCACAGCAAAAAGGACTGATATAGATGGCCTTGCCGCCGTGACAACCTGTTAACACCGAACTCACACACAGCGAATGCAGAAAGTTGTTTCAATAGTCGAAGGCGTGACACGCCACCCAGGACGCCGCATGGCAGAGCCTGTGTCGCTGGACATATTGTCGGGCGAACAAGTGGCCATCGTCGGACCTAACGGTGCTGGCAAAAGCCGACTCACGGACATCATCGCCGGCAAGTTCCCATTGCTTGGCGAAGGCGTGAGATATGATTTCAGCCCTTCGCCGTTCACGCTGGCAAGCGACAACATCCGCCGCATAACTTTCCGTGATGCCTACGGCGATGCCACTCAGACTTACTATCTGCAACAGCGCTGGAACCAGCACGACATAGACCCAGCGACACCCACCGTGAAGATGCTTCTCGATGCAGCTTGGGAGACGGTCGAACGCAGTGCTGCGCTCGGGATGGATGCCCGCAGGCAAGAAGCCGCACACAGACGTCGTACAACCCTGCGTGAAACACTCTGCCAGCTCTTTGACATCGACGGCATGGCCGACAAATATGTCATCTCCCTCTCCAGCGGCGAGCTGCGCAAGTTCCAGCTTACCGTGGCGCTGCTCTCTGCACCGAGAATCCTGATACTCGACAATCCCTTCGTGGGGCTCGATGCTGAGACGAGGCAGCAGTTGCGCCAACTCTTGCAGACGCTTATCGACAGCACAGACCTGCAGGTGATTCTTGAGTTGAGCCGCGACGATGAGATTCCAGATTTCATAACTCATGTCATACCCGTGGCTGAGGGACTGCATGTGCAGCCTAAGATGACATTGCCTGACTACCGCAGTATGATGGCGGCCAAGGTCTGCATGCCACAGACAGGCGACGTGGAGGCCGCCGTGCTGGCACTGCCCGAGAAGGACCTTGGTGCCATGCCGTTCTACACACCCGGCGCGCCGGTCATCGACTGTCGCAACGTGAGCATACGCTATGGCCGACGCACAATCCTCGACGGCGTGTCGTGGACAGTGGGTGAGGGCGAATGCTGGGCGCTGACAGGACGCAACGGCTCGGGCAAGTCAACTCTGCTCAGCCTCATCTGTGCCGACAACCCCCAGGGCTATGCCTGCGACATCACGCTCTTCGGACACCGCAGGGGAAGCGGCGAGAGCATCTGGGAGATCAAACGCCACATAGGCTACGTCAGCCCGGAGATGCATCGGGCATACCTCAAGGACATACCTGCAATAGACATCGTGGCCAGCGGACTGCGAGACAGCATCGGACTCTATGGACGCATACACCCTGAGGAGCGCGAGGCTTGTATGGCGTGGATGTGCATTTTCGGTATTCAGGCTCTGGCCGACAGAACCTTCTTGACGCTCTCAAGCGGCGAGCAGAGACTGTGCCTGCTGGCACGGGCCTTCGTCAAAGACCCCGAGCTGCTCATTCTCGACGAACCACTCCATGGCCTCGACACAAGCCACCGCCACATAGTGAGGGCTATAATTGATGCCTTCTCACGACGACAACACAAGACCATAATTGTAGTGACGCACTATGCCGACGAACTGCCACACTGCATACGTCCGGGCATGACCCGACACCTAACGTAATCACATCAGCGAGCAATATCACACATAACGATCCCAATGGAAGACTCAAGAGTGACATATTCCGACCTCGAAGGCAACGCACTGCGTGAGCAGTTGCGGCATGACATCAGGCACACCGAGCGCAGTGCGTGGCTGAAGGTGTTCTTCCTGCAGAACATGAGTCATGAGCTTCGCAACCCACTCACGGCAATATGTGGCTTCAGCAGTCTCATCTCTGACCTGCGCTCCAATAGTGTTGACCAAGAGATGCGCCTGCTGGCAAGGCGCATCAGCGACAGCAGCACGGAACTGCTGAAGGAAATCAATCAGCTGCTCAATTCCACTCGCGACGAGTGCCTCAGGCGATTGCAGGATAATGATGGTGAACTGCACGATGACGAACCGCCGGCCGACGCTTCCATCGAGGAGCTCTTTGCCATGCTCAACAAGGCCCGGCAGCATGAGACGGCACGCACTCAAATCATAAACCAGCTGAGCAGCCACGTACATACGCACATCGATGCCATCGTGGATTTCGCTCACAAACTGGCGTCAGACCCCAGCGAGACAGAGAGCGAAGCGGGTACCGATATCGGTGATTTCGTGGAACTTATTGAGGAAAACAGCCGGCTGCTGCTCACACTCGTTGATGACATACGCGACTGGAGCCTCATACAGAGCGGCATTTATCGCACACGATGGAAGGTCGTTGACCCACGACATGTATGCAAGGTGTGCATAGACAGCGTGCGCATGAAGGTGCCTGAGGGCGTAGAGCTGAAGCTCGTATGCCGACTGCCGCAGAACATGCGCCTGCGCACAGACAATGTACGTCTGCAGCAGATATTGCGCAACCTGCTTGTCAATGCCAGCAAATATACTTCTCAAGGCAGCATCACACTGGCCTGCCGCCTCGTGGACGAGGGAATGAACATCGAGTTCTCTGTTGCCGACACAGGTACTGGTATTGCCACAGAGAATGCAGAACTCATCTTTCATCGCTTTGAGAAACTGAACTCCTTCAAGAAGGGAAGCGGGCTCGGACTCCACATCTGCCGACTCATCGCCGGGCGGCTGGGCGGAGAGATCCATCTCGACACCACTTACCACGGTGGAGCACGCTTCGTGTTCACACATCCTATTATGCCAATCGACACACCAGACATAAATTCATGACAGTAGCCATCGTAAAATACAATGCCGGAAACATCTGTTCCGTTGTCAATGCTCTAAAACGCCTCGGCGTGGAGCCGATACTCACTGACGACCACGACGTGCTACGACGTGCCGACCGTGTACTCTTCCCCGGACAAGGCGAGGCACGACAGGCCATGTCTTACCTGCGCGAACATCGTCTCGACTCTCTGCTTGTTTCGCTGACACAGCCTGTGCTGGGGATATGCATAGGCCAGCAGCTGATGTGTCGGCATTCCGATGAGGGGGATACCGAATGCCTCGGACTCTTTCCCGTTGACGTCTGCCGATTCACGCCTGCGCGCCATGAGGATAAGGTGCCGCACATGGGATGGAATCAGGTCACAGCCTTAGGCCAAAGACCCTGTCAACTCTTCGACGGCATTGCTGAGGCTGAGTACGTCTATTTCGTACACAGCTACTACGTGCCACTGTGTGACTTCACCGTCGCACAGACGGAATACATACTACCATTTAGTGCCGCCATTCATCGCGACAACTTCTATGCCACCCAGTTCCATCCAGAGAAGAGTGGCGACGTCGGCGAGCGCATCATTAAAAATTTTCTCAACCTATGATTGAACTCATTCCCGCAATCGACATCATCGACGGTCATTGCGTAAGGCTTACACGTGGCGACTATGCCACGCAAAAAGTCTATGACAGTGACCCCGTGAACGTGGCACGCAAGCTTGAGAAGCAGGGCTTCAAAAGACTACATGTCGTCGATCTCGACGGAGCGCGCTCCAGACACATCGTCAACGCCGACATTCTCAGGCGAATAACATCAGAGACAAACCTCATCGTGGACTTCGGAGGAGGCATCAAGAGCTACGACGACCTTCAGGCCGCATTCGATGCAGGCGCACACATGGTCACCGTGGGCAGCATTGCCGTTACCGACCCCGAACGCGTCATCGGGTGGCTGCAACGTCATGGCTCAGAACGCATCGTGCTTGGAGCCGACGTGCGATATGGACGCATAAGCATCAACGGATGGAAAGACGACAGCTCCGACGAACTGCTGCCTTTCCTCGGACGATACCTCGGAGCCGGGTTCTCCAAAGTGCTGTGTACGGACATCACCCTCGACGGTATGCTGCAAGGACCGTCAACACAGCTCTATGCTGCAATCATGAGCGTCTATCCCGACTGCCACCTCATAGCATCGGGAGGCGTGGCGAGCATCGATGATATTCGTGTGCTCAACGCCACGGGCATACCGGCCGTGGTCTTTGGCAAGGCCCTCTATGAGGGGCGCATAAACCTCAACGACCTGTTGCAGGAGTTCCCTCAGGGATAGGAACTGGCTCAGCAACAGCAGACCGACACTTTCAGCAGCAAGCCGACAGAATAATAAAGTTAATATAAATCTCAGTGTTAGCAAAGCGAATCATACCATGCCTTGATGTCAAGGACGGACAGACAGTAAAAGGCACCAATTTCGTCAACCTACGTCAGGCTGGCGACCCCGTGGCTCTCGGCAAGGCATATAGCCTCCAGGGTGCCGATGAGCTCGTCTATCTCGACATCACCGCCAGCCACGAGGGGCGGAAAACATTTACGGAACTCGTGAGCCGCGTTGCTGCCGAAATCAGCATTCCATTCACCGTAGGTGGGGGCATTGGGGCATTGGCAGATGTTGACAGGCTGCTATCGGCAGGAGCCGACAAGGTGAGCATCAACAGTGCCGCGCTGCGACACCCGGAGCTCGTGGATGAGATTGCCACGCACTTCGGCTCGCAGGTGTGTGTCGTTGCCATCGACGCACGCTGTGACGACAATGGGCTTTGGACATGTTACCTCAATGGCGGCAGACTCGCCACAGAACGCCAGCTCTTCGAGTGGGCCCACGAGGTGCAGGAACGTGGCGCAGGCGAGATACTGTTCACATCCATGAACCACGACGGCGTGAAGACGGGCTTCGCCAACGAAGCCCTCGCACGCCTGTCCGACACGCTGACCATACCCGTCATAGCATCGGGCGGGGCAGGGGCTTTGTCGCACTTCCGCGATGTCTTCACACAGGGACATGCCGATGCTGCACTGGCGGCATCTGTTTTCCATTTCGGCGAAATCGCCATCCCTCAGCTCAAACATTACTTGGCCGACAATGGTATTCCTGTAAGACTCATAGAGGGTAAATTGTAGATTTAGTCATCACACGATATCAACGTTATTACGTATGGAAATAGAATTCAACAAACAAGGCGGCCTCGTGCCTGCCATCATCCAAGATGCTGATACACGCCAGGTGCTCATGCTCGGATACATGAATCCTGAGGCTTATCAGCGAACCGTGGAAACGAGACGAGTGACATTCTACTCGCGCACACGTCAGTGCCTATGGACGAAGGGCGAGACCAGCGGCAACTTCCTCAACGTCGTAAGCATAAAGAACGACTGCGACAACGATACTCTCCTCATCCGCGTTCACCCCGAAGGCCCTGTGTGTCACACTGGCACTGACACCTGCTGGGGCGAGACCAATGACACGAATCCCTTGCTTTTCCTTTCGGAACTCCAGAATTTCATAGAACATCGCCACGAGGAGATGCCAGAGGGCTCATACACCACGAGCCTCTTCCGCGACGGCCTCAACCGCATGGCGCAGAAGGTTGGCGAGGAGGCTCTGGAGCTTGTCATCGAGGCCACCAATGGCACCGACGAACGCCTCATCTATGAGGGTTCAGACATGCTCTACCATCTCATCGTGCTGCTCACCAGCAAAGGGCTACGCATCGAGCAGATGGCGGCAGAGCTTGCCACCCGCCACAAGCCCGGATGGAAGAAACATTGAGACAACAACAATAACCTTACTACATCGTGATAGTAGATTATAGAAACGTAAGCATACAGCTTGGCGACTACACAGTCCTTCACGACGTCAACCTCACTATCGATGAGGGGCAATTCGTCTATCTCACAGGGCTTGTGGGTAGCGGCAAGAGTTCGCTGCTGAAGACTATTTATGCAGAACTCGACATCGCGTCAGGCGAAGCTGCTGTGCTCGGACGTGACATGACACGTCTGCGCCGCAGCCAGATACCCGCTCTACGCCGCGAGCTTGGCATCGTATTCCAGGATTTCCGCCTCCTCACCGACCGCTGTGTGCGAGCCAATCTCGACTTCGTGCTCAGAGCCACGGGATGGAGCCGCCGTGCTGACCGACGGCAGCGCATCGAAGAAGTGCTTGCTAAAGTCGGCATGACAGACAAGGTCGATGCCATGCCGTATCAGCTTTCCGGCGGCGAACAGCAGAGGGTATGCATAGCCCGTGCATTGCTGAACTCGCCGCGGATGATTCTCGCCGATGAGGCTACAGGCCATCAGGACACGGGGGCTACCATGCGTACCACACAGTTATTGCATGAGCTCACTGCCACGGGCACGTCGGTCATCATGGCAACGCATGACAGTATGCTTCCACACCAGTTCCCTGGCATTATTTATCGCTGCAGCAATGGCCTGCTTGAGCGCATAGACGCATCAGAGACCATCGGTGACGATGATGCCGACGACATACCCGAGGCCACTGCCGCCTCGGAATAGTGAATAGTGAACACACACGAATCAACAAAATAAAAACATTACGTACACACATGAAAGTTCTAAAATTCGGAGGTACCAGCGTTGGAACACCCCAGCGAATGAAGGATGTCGCGCGACTCATCATTGACGACGGTAAGCCGAAAATCGTTGTACTCTCGGCCATGAGTGGCACAACCAACACCCTCGTTGAGATTGCAGACTATCTCTACAAAAAGAACCCCGAGGGTGCCAACAACACTATTAATCGCCTTGAGCAGAAGTACATGTCACACGTCGAAGAACTCTACTCCACCGACGAGATGCGGCAGCAGACCATCGACTTCCTCAAGCAGACATTTGATTATCTTCGTACATTCTCCAAGAACCTGTTCACTTCTTTCGAGGAGAAAGCCATACTGGCCCAGGGAGAGCTTATCTCCACAAACATGGTCACCAACTATCTCATTGAGCAGGGAGTGGATGTCGTGTTGCTGCCGGCACTTGACATTATACGCACCGACAAAAATGCCGAGCCAGACATTAATTATATACGCACGCACGCGCAAGGTATGCTTGAGGCCTATCCCGACAAGCTGATTTACATCACGCAAGGTTTCATCTGCCGCAATGCATACGGCGAGGTGGATAACCTGCAGCGTGGAGGCTCCGACTACACGGCATGTCTCATCGGCGCAGCTGTCGGGGCAGAAGAGATTCAGATCTGGACAGACATCGACGGCATGCATAATAACGACCCTCGTGTCGTTGATGCTACGGAACCCGTGCGTCAGCTCAACTTCGACGAGGCAGCCGAGCTGGCATACTTCGGTGCAAAGATCCTACACCCGACATGCATACAGCCCGCCAAGTTTGCCGGCGTGCCTGTCAGGCTGCTCAATACGATGGAACCCGATGCCCCCGGCACCATCATCAACAACCACATGCACCGCGGAACGATAAAGGCGGTAGCTGCCAAGGACAACATCACCTGCATAGGCATACAGAGCTCGCGTATGCTCCTCGCACACGGCTTCCTGCGCAAGGTCTTCGAGATTTTCGAGACATACCGTACCAGCATCGACATGATTTGCACGTCTGAGGTCGGCGTCGGCGTCACGATAGACAACCTGCAAAACATTGACCGCATCACCGACGAGCTTCGAAAGTATGGCACTGTAACCGTAGAGAGCAACATGTGCATCATCTGTGTCGTTGGCGATCTGGCAAGCCAGAACGTGGGCTTCGAGTCACTGGCCACAGAGGCGTTGCGACAGATTCCCGTGCGTATGATAAGCTACGGAGGCTCGGCACACAACATCTCATTCCTTGTATCTGCTGCCGACAAGCAGCGCACACTGCAAGCCTTACAGGACACACTCTTCAAATATAACGGACATGTTAGACGCCCATCGTGACGCTCGTCTGCAGGACATACAGACGCCGTTCTATCTCTATGATACAGACCTCCTTCAGCAGACTCTCGACGTCATACGTGCTGAGGCTGGGTCACACCCATGCTACCATGTTCACTATGCCATAAAGGCCAACTCCAACCCTGTTATCCTCCGGCAGATAGCAGCTGCCGGACTTGGCGCCGACTGCGTCAGCGGCGGCGAAATCCATGCTGCCGTGGAGTCTGGCTTCAAGCCTGACAGCATTGTCTTCGCAGGTGTCGGTAAGGCCGACTGGGAGATTCGTCTGGCATTGCAGACTGGCATTGGCGCTTTCAACGTCGAGAGCACCGAGGAGCTTGATGTGATAG
Organism: uncultured Prevotellaceae bacterium; assembly: GCA_947167455.1. Taxonomy (GTDB): domain Bacteria; phylum Bacteroidota; class Bacteroidia; order Bacteroidales; family Bacteroidaceae; genus Physcousia. The sequence goes on from CAMVIB010000006.1 coordinate 27,419, forward strand.
CTCAGCTTGCGGCAGAGCAGCAACTCACGGCACGCATCAGCCTGCGCATAAATCCTGACGTTGCCGCCCACACACATGCACACATCACCACCGGTCGTGCTGAGAATAAGTTTGGCATTGACAGAAACCACATGGTGGAGGTCATACGTAAGACACTTGCCACACCTCACCTCGACTTCGTGGGACTGCATTTCCACATCGGCTCACAGATGCTCGATATGTCTGACTTCCTGGCTCTCGCTCTGCGAATCAATGAGATTCAGGACCAGCTTGAGGCCGAGGGCATCCGTCTGCCCTCCATCAATGTCGGAGGCGGTCTTGGGGTAGATTACGACCATCCCGACCGGCACCCTATTCCCGACTTCGCGGCCTACTTTGCCACCTATTCCGACAACCTGCGTCTGCGTCCCGGGCAGCATCTGCACTTTGAGCTCGGCCGCTCCGTGGTGGCTCAGATGGGCAGTCTGATATCACGTGTCCTATATGTCAAACATGGCACGGTGAAGCGCTTTGCCATCCTCGATGCCGGCATGACGGAGCTCATCAGGCCGGCACTCTACGGTGCGCTACATGCCATTCAGACGTTCGACATCGATGGCGGACGCCCGTGTTTCGCGAGTGCGCGTCGGGATCAGGACTATGTCACCTATGATGTCGTGGGTCCGATATGTGAGAGCAGTGACGTCTTTGCCAGAGACTATCCCCTTCCTCCTTTGCAGCGTGGCGACATGGTGGCCATACGCTCTGCAGGAGCATACGGCGAAGTCATGGCGTCTTGCTACAACTGCCGTCAGCTGCCTGCTGCCCACACCGTTAACGATTTGCAGGAACGTCTGAAACGGTAATGCTGACATATATACGGTGTGTTCAATCGTGACATATTTCATACTGATGTCTCCTTTTCTCGTCGTCACCCTGCTTGTCTGGGTGTCGGCGATAGTCGTAGCACGATGCTACGGCCGTCTCGGCCGTGCCGCAAAAACGGCATCGTACCATGAGGCCGACGAGAATGATGACGTGTCGCCCGTCTGCCCGTCAATGACGGTTGTTGTGACGGCGTGCAACCAAGTTGATGCCCTGCGTCGCCATCTGCCGAAAATCCTCACTCAGGACTATCCTGCCTTCGAGGTCGTCGTTGTTGATATGGCTTCAACCGACGACACCGTTGCTCTGCTGGAGGCGCTTGAGTTCGAGCATACATGTCTGCGGCACACTTACACGCCTCCTTCGGCACGTGACATCAGCATTGAGAATCTTGCCATCACGCTCGGCATCCGTGCTGCGGTGGGCGAGTGGGTGGTCTTCACCACGGCCGATGCCGAGCCGGCGTCACCGCATTGGCTCATGACCATTGCACGTCAGACCGGCCATTCACGCACCATCGTGGCCGGCACTGTTCGCTATGATGCCACGGCGCCGCGCCACATGCGCTTCCGCCGTATCTGGGATATTATCTTTGCCGCCAATCACGTTCTCTGTCATCGTGCCGCTGCCTCCATCTTTGCCTCCAACGTGGCGATACGCCGTGATGCCCTTGTCGAGAACATGCGTGTCGCCTCGCAGGTGCGTTCGGGGGCATATAGCCCTGCGCAGTGCCGTCATGGCGTCCTCGAGCTTATCGTAAATCGTATTTCTAACCCAGACAAGGCTCTTGCTGCCAGGCTGTCATCGTCAGGCAAAGCCACTAAGGCCACGACATGGCTCGTCAGTCCGCAGGGCATCGTCGTGCAGGACCATCCCTCAGACGGTGGCGCCTGGGTTGAATACCGCATCCGCACCTTTGAGTTGCGACGACATCTGCGTCATGCCATAGCCTACAGGGCCAACAAGTTCATCGCTGCTGCCATGCCGTGGCTGTTGATGATAGCTATAGCGCTACCCTGGCTTGCACTATTCGCTGACGCTGACGTTCCCTCATCTCTCGCTGCGGAGGCTTCCGGCAATTTCTCCCTTGACACGTTCCTGCATTCTGAGTCCGCCGTCTGGCTTGAGGGCGTCGCCGCTTGTGAGTGCCTGATGCTGATCATCTACATCATCGTTAAGCTCATGTGTGTGGCCGCCACGGCACGTGCCATCTCGGTTCCTGCCAACCCATTTACCTTCCTCTGCCGTGAACTCATGCTGCCCTTGGTCAACATCAGGCTTTGGTGGAAGTGGCTACGCACCCCGCGCCGCGAGTTTCGCAAGAAATTTGTTTAGGTGTGTTCGGCGGCCATCAGTCAACACATGTTTTTCTCATTTCATATTTCTCGTTAATTTTATCTTTCGTAATGGAATCTGCTGCATTCATACAGTGGTGTCTTGCCCACCTCAACTATTGGACCATAACCTTACTCATGGCCATAGAGTCATCTTTCATACCATTTCCCTCAGAGGTCGTCGTACCTCCGGCAGCATACCGTGCTGCGGCTCCCGGCTCCGAGCTCAACGTTTTTCTTATCATTCTGTTTGCTACCCTCGGCGCAAACATCGGTGCTATCGTCAACTACTTCCTTGCCCGATGGCTCGGCCGTCCCATCGTCTATAGCTTTGCCAACTCACGCTTCGGGCACATGTGTCTCATCGACGAGCAGAAGGTTCAGCGTGCAGAGCGTTATTTTGACGAGCACGGTGCCATCGGCACCTTCATAGGTCGTCTCGTTCCCGCCGTTCGTCAGCTGATATCCATTCCCGCAGGGCTGGCGCGTATGAGTCTTTCGCGTTTCCTGCTCTTCACGACCCTCGGTGCCGGATTATGGAACACCGTGCTTGCCGTGATAGGCTATAGTCTGGCAGCCGTAGTGCCGGAGGATGAGTTGATGGCACGTGTCAACACTTACAGCCATGAGATAGGCTACGGCATGATTGTCATAGCCATATCAATCGTTGCTTACCTTATATACAAGGCCATGCGCCCCACATCGCCACGCGCCTGAGGTGCAGGTCGCTTGTTTGCATTTACTTCTTGTAAAAGACGACACCCCGTCCATCATCGGTTGATGATGGACGGGGTGCAATTTTAGGAGACTTATGCTTATGCTTCTAGGCTCGTAGCCGTGTCCACTACTCGGAGATGCTGCCGCCGCCGAGAGTCTGGTAGAGCTCTATCGTGGCGGAGATGATGGCATACCTGTTGGCGAGTTGACCGAGCTGTGCGTTGAGCAGTCCTGTCTGTGCCGTGAGAACGTTGAGGTAGTTGACCTGTCGCGAGACGTTGTCCTTGTAGAGTGCCGTCGTGGCATCTACGGCGTCCTGCATTGCCACGATCTGCTGAGCTATCAGAGTGCTCTTCCCTTCTGCCGTCTGTAGCTTGACGAGAGCGGTGTTCACCTCGTTGCCGGCAGTGATGAGTGCGTGTTCGAAGCCAATCTTTGCCTCCATCTGCTGCATCTCTGCCACTCTCTTCTGTGCACGCAGGCGTCCGTTCTGGAATAGTGGCTGCACCAGTTGTCCGAGTGCGTTCCAGAGCCACTTGCCCGGGTTGAGCTCTATGCTCTGCCCGTTGTTGGTGAATCCGAGCGTACCTGTGATGGAGAGCGATGGGTAGAATGCCGACTTGGCAATATTGACGGCATAGAAAGCCGATGCGAGTTTCAGCTCCGCCTGCTTGACATCGGGGCGGTTCTGCAGCAGTGCGATGGGCAGCCCCGTCTTGATGGCCGGAGCCTGGAAAGTGTTGATACTGCTGCGGTCGATGTGGTGGGGTGTCTCACCGAGCAGTGTGCACATCCCGTTCTCTGCCTCCACGATGGCCTGGCGCAGGTCGAGGAGGTTGGCCTCCACGCTGAGACAGTTAGCCTCGCTTTGTGCCACGGCAGCCTTGTTGCTACGTCCTGCCTCCATGAGCTTGCGCGTCAGTTCAACGCTCTGGCGCCAGTTCTGCGCCGTTTGTTCGCTGACCGCCAGCTGTGCATCGAGCATGCAAAGTGAGTAGTAGATGTTGGCAATGTTTGCCACGAGTGCCTGATGAACGGCCTGTCGTGCCGCACGTGCCTGCTCTACTCCCACCTCAGCCTTCTTCTTGTTGTTGCGCAGGTTCCCGATGCTGCCTATCTGCCATGAGGCGGTGAGAGGTACGGTGTAGAACTTCAGAGGCTTGCTCCAGTCCATGCTGCTGAGCTGTCCTTGTGGCGCAATGGCGAGACTCGGTATGTATGCGAGCTTAGAGCACTTGAGATATTCCTGTGCCTCCTGTATCTGTAGGTCAATCTGTCGGATGCTGGCGTTCTGTGTTAGTCCTCTCTCGATGAGTTGCTGCAGCTTGGGGTCGGTGAAGAACTCACGCCAAGCCTTGGCTCCGAGCCCTTGCTCATCCTGTCCTGTCTGTGCGTTGCCATACAGCCCCTCGGTGGGGATGTCTGTCGGACGTTCATAGTTCTTGTAGAGTCCGCACGAGGTGAGCATAAATACTGCGCAGGTCAGTAAGAGAGTCGAGCCACCCCTCACCCTCCCTTTGAGGGAGGGGGTGGCATGTATTCGACGGTATGAATTCATGTTCATATAGTATTAATGTGTTATGTTGTCGTTTTCTTCTTGGGCTGCCTGCTTCTCTTGCTGGCTGTGAGCTTTCTCCTTGAGGAACTGCTGGTCGGCCTCGACCTTCATGGCGGGGCGTATCTTCTCCTGCAGGTACTCGAAGAAGATGAAGAAGACGGGCACGGTGAAGAGAATGGCCGCCGTGCCGACGATCATGCCTCCGACGACGCTGATGCCTATGGTGCGGTTGCCGTTGGCGCCGGCACCGGCGGCTGCCACCAGTGGCAACATGCCGAGCACGCAGGTGAGCACGGTCATCAGGATGGGGCGCAGGCGTGCCTCGGAGGCGGCGTAGGCGGCCTCCACGATGCCCATGCCCTTGCGGCGGCGCTCCAGTGCGAACTCGGTGATGAGGATGGCCGTCTTGGCCAGCAGGCCGATGAGCATGATGACACCTGTCTGAAGGTAGATGTTGTTCTCCACCTGGCCGATGACGTACATGTCGGAACCCGTGAACATGCGGCCCAGACCCACGGACACCTGATTCCACAGCCAGGCAAGGCCGAAGCTGCCCATGAGGCCGGCAGGCACGGAGAGGATGACGGCGAACGGCACGAGGAACGACTCGTAGAGGCATGAGAGGATGAGGAAGATGAGCACCACGCAGATGGCATAGATGAGGATGGTCTGGTTGCTGCCCATGGTCTCATACTCCTCGCGCGAGATGCTGCCATACTCGTAGGTGATGTGGTCGGGCAGCGTCTGACGGCGCACTTCCTCGATGGCCAGCATGGCGTCGGAGGTGGTGTAGCCCTGTGCCGGCTGCACCATGCACGAGATCTCGGAGAAGAGGTTGAAGTGCTTGTCTATCTCGGGGCCGAGGATAGGTGTGAGCTTGGCAAACTGCGATATGGGTGCCATGCCCTTGCCGCTGCGCACGTACATGTTGGAGATGTCGGCTTCGGTGGTGCGGTATTTGGGGTCGGTCTGCAGCATGACGCGATACACCTTGCCGAACTGGTTGAAGTTGCTCACGTAGGCACCGCCCAGGTATCCGCTCATGGCCGAGAGCACGGCCTGCGGCGAGATGCCGGCGAGCTTGCACTGTGCGGCATCCACCTCGACCTGGTACTGCGGGAAGTTGCGGGCGTATGAGGTCATGGCCATCTGTATCTCGGGGCGCTCGCCCAGCACGCGCAGGAACTCCTGCGTCTGCTCAAGGAACACACCCTTGTCGCCGTCGGAACGGTCCTGCAGGTGAAGGTCAACGTTGGAACCCAGGCCATAGCCCGGGATCATGCCCGGCTCGAAGGCAAAGATCTGAGCCTCGGGGATTTCCTTCATGAACTGGCCCATGAGCATGAGCTTCTTGATGCTGGAGCTGTGCTGCAGGCCGTCGCGCTCGTCCCAGTGCTTGAGTCGCAGGATGAGCATGCCGTTGGCAGCACCCTGGCCGCCCATCATGCCGTAGCCGGCGGTGCGCGAGTAGGTGCGTATGTCCTCGTCCTTGTCGATGATTTCCTGCACGCGGTCGAGCACGCTCTCGGTGTATGCCAGGTTGCTGCCCGGAGGACAGGTGACATCGACCATGAGCACGCCTTGGTCTTCCTGAGGCACGAGGCCCTTGGGCAGCGACATCATGAAGAACACGAGCAGCACGACGGCCACGACGAGCGAGAGGGGAGCCACCCAGCGGTGGCCTATGACGCCGCGCAAGTGGCGGGCGTAGTTGCGGCTGGTGCCGCCATACACCTTGTCGTAGGCCTTGCGGGTGCCGTGGTTGAGGCCGAGCAGCATGCGGCTGACGGGGTTCTTGGCCACGCGGTTGGCCTTGGCCGGGCGCATGAGCATGGCGCACAGGGCGGGACAGACCACGAGGGCCGAGACGCATGAGATGCCTACGGCCACTGCCAGCGTGACGCCGAACTGTGTGTAGAACATGCCTGAGGTGCCGGGCATCATGGTCACGGGGATGAACACGGCCATGAAGACGAAGGTACACGAGATGACGGCCATGGTGACGTCGGACATGGCGTCCTTCGTGGCCTTGTAGGCGCTGGTGTAGCCCGCGTCGAACTTGGCCTGCACGGCCTCGACCACGACGATGGCATCATCCACCACGGTACCGATGGCAAGCACCAGGGCGAAGAGCGTGAGCAGGTTCAGCGTGAAGCCGGCGGCCTGCAGCGCCGCGAAGGTGCCGATGAGAGATATGATGATTGATATGGAGGGGATGAGCGTGGCGCGGAAGTCCTGGAGGAAGAAATACACCACGAGTATGACGAGGAGGATTGCAATGACGAGTGTCTCCTCGACGTTAGCGATGGACTCCAGGAGGAAGTCGTTGCTCGACATCATCTGCTCGAAGTGCAGACCCTTGGGCAGCGTCTTCTCCATCTCGCGCAGGGCGGCGGTGAAGCGGTCGTTGGTCTCCTTGGCGTTGGCGCCCGAGAGCTGGAAGGCCAGGAACGTCACCGAGGGCTTGCCGTTGAGCTTGCCGCTGAAGCCGTAATCGACCTGGCCCATCTCCACGTCGGCAACGTCGCGCAGACGCAGCAGCGAGCCGTCGGCCTTGGCCATGATGACGATGTTCTTGAACTCCTCGACCTCCTTCAGACGGCCGGTGTAGCGCAGGGTGTATTGATAGACGTTATCGACGCCCGCGCCGTGGCCGCCCTCCATGGGCTTCTCGCCCAGACGGCCCACGGCGGCCTCGAGGTTCTGCTCGGCCAGGCAGCCGGTGATGTCGCTCGGCACGAGACCGTATTGTGCCATAATCTCGGGCTTGAGCCAGATGCGCAGCGAGTAGTTGGCCGAGAGGGCGAACACCTCGCCCACGCCCTGGATGCGCTTGAGCTGCGGCGTGATGTTGATGGCCATATAGTTGCCCATGAAGTTGGCGTCGTACTCTGGCACGTCGCTCACCATGGCATCGATCTGCAGCATGGAGGTCTGGCGCTTGAAGGTGGTGACGCCGATCATGGTCACCTCCTGCGGCAGCAGACCCTGGGCCATGCTCACGCGGTTCTGGGTGTTCACGGCGGCCATGTCGGGGTTGGTGCCCTGTTTGAAATAGACGGTGATCTGTGCCGTGCCGGAGTTGGTGGCGTTGGAGGTCATGTATGTCATGTTCTCCACGCCGTTGATGCTCTCCTCCAGCGGCTGTATGACGGCCTTGGTGACGGTCTCTGCCGAGGCGCCGGGGTATGTGGCGTTGACCACGACCGTTGGCGGTGCGATGTCGGGGAACTGTTCCACCGGCAGGTTGAAGTAGCTGATGGCGCCAAGCAGCACGATGACGATGGCAATGGACATCGCCATCACCGGGCGCTTGATGAATATGTTTCCTTTCATAATTGTCTGTGAGGTTAGTGGGGAATTCTACTATTGCACCAGTGCTCCTTCCTTCACCATGCCGGCACCGTCGGCAATGATCTCATCGCCTTCCTTGAGGCCGGAGAGGACGATGAATTCCTTGCCGTTGTTGTAGGGAGCCACCTCGATGTTGGTGCCTTCGGCTACGCGCTGGCCGTCCTTGGTCACCACCTTGAACACCTGGTGTACGGTCTGAAGCTGCTTGACGGCCGTGGCAGGCACCACAATGTTGCCTTTGAGGTCAACGGGAATCACCACGTTGCCGGTGCTGCCGCTGTGGAGCAGGCCGCTGGGGTTGTTGAACACGGCGCGCAGGCTCACGCTGCCCGTGCTCTGATCGACGACGCCGCTGGCGGTCTCCACAACACCCGTCTGCTCATACTCCGAGCCATCGACGAGCTGCAGACGCACGGGAGGCATGGCCTTGACGGCGGCTTCGGCGCTGCCGGCTTCGCGTATCTTGTCGAGCATGGCGGCCTCGTTCATGGAGAAATATACGTACATCTGCTTGTTGTCGGAGACGGTGGTGAGCGGCGTGGGTATGCTGGGGCCCACGAGTGCGCCGACGCGGTAGGGCAGTGTGCCCACGACGCCGTCGGCGGGGCTGCTGACGGTGGTGTAGCTGAGGCTGTTGGCGGCGTTTGTCACGGCAGCCTTGGCCTGTGCCACGCTGGCCTGAGCCTGCAGGAAGGCGTTCTGTGCCGTCTGAAGGTCGAAGTCGGACACTACCTGCTGGTCGAACAGGCGCTTGGTGCTCTCGTAGCTGAGCTTGGCGGTGGCCAGGCCGGCCTCGGCGGCCTGAAGGTTGGCGCGCGCGGTGTTCAGCTGGGCCTGAAATGGCACCTGGTCGATGACGAACATGGTCTGGCCCTTGCGCACGCGCTGACCCTCGGTGACGAGCAGCTGCTTGAGGGTGCCGCTCACCTGAGGCAGGATCTGTATGTCCTGACGGCCGCGGATGGTGGCGCTGTACTTCGTGTCGATGGTGCGGTCCTCAGCATGCACCTTGACAGTCTTGTAGGCCACGGGGGTGGCTTGGCGCTGCTGCTGCTTGCCAGAGCAGGAGGTCAGCAGCACGAGACCCGTGAGAGCCATTGTGGCTCCGATTGATTTGATGGTTGCTTTCATAAAAAAACTGTTGATTTATAGCTTTGATAGATAATTTGCCTGTACGCGAAACGATGCTCCCGTGAAATCGGCGGCAAAGGTACGGCTTTTTTACGATTCGGCCAAACAGCGAATTATACTAAACTACCACTTTTTTATGCTCAAAAGTTTTTTTTTGCTCTTTTAACATCAATTATGGATGAACGGAGGCGGTTGGCAGCACTCATGTGTACCTTATATTATAGCGTCGTTGGCACGACCCTGACGGGCATGTGGCAGGCTCCTCAGGGCGGTGAGTTTCTATCCTCTGAGCGATGATGACATGCCCCTTGCAGCTGTGCGCAACATCCCCTAGGGGAGTTTATAAACTCGCCTAGGCGAGTATTGTAACTCCCCTAGGCGAGTTGTGTAACTCCCCTAGGGGATGTAATACGGTGTTGCAGAGCATGCTGCCGATTCGCACTCAGCATATAGAAGCGGCCACCGCACAGGGTGTTCCCCATGCGATGGCCGCAGACTCAGGATTCGTAAAAGTATGTTACGCTTTATCTCACGATTACCTTTTGATTGTCAGTGACATATAGTCCGGCAGGCAGGCGCAGGCTGGCCTCATGCTCTACGAAGCTGCTCCACACGAGCTGACCGCTGATGGTGTGTATGCTGACGAACTGCGGCTCGGCCACAACGATGCGCATGGCTCCCAGACCGCCGAAAGCCTGTAGTCGGCTCGTTGCCGACACCTCGGGAGCTATGTCGTGGATGGCATTGCCGCCATTGGCATCCTGATAGTGGAACGTCTTTGAGACGAGGTAGAACTGCGATATGGTGTGGCAGGCCTGACCCTTCTGGTTGCTGACGAGGCCGAGGTTGACGGTCGTGGGTTCGGTGAGCATGAACTTGCAGGCGAGTCCGCATGGCGATGATGTCAGGGCTTGAGTGTCTATCTCATCCCAGTCGGGCAGTGAGTTGCCGGTGCTTACGACAGTCTTTGTCTGTGCCGGCACCCACTCCGTCATCCTGTCGGTCATGGCATAGAACACATAGGAACCTGCCGGGAGGCTCACGGGCTGGTAGAGCTTGAGACTCTGCACCTGTTCGGCAAAGCCGTCCCATGTCGTGGAGAGGGTGAGGTAGTTGTTCTTGTTGCCATCGACGTGGAACTCTGTTGTCACGCCGTCGGCGGTGATGCTGTTCTCCTGTTGCCATGGTGAAGCGTCGGTGCCCGTCTGCAGACGCTTGAAGCGACTGGTGCCGTTCACGTAGCCCGATGCCGTCTTGAATGGCGCCTTGTAGTTCTTGAGGTATTCCTTGGTGATGTCTTTCTCCTCGTCAAAATTGAGGTAGAAGATACCCCTCGAACTTGTCCATGCATCGCCATCGGGACCGAAGTTGCTGCGGCGCCCGGGATTGTTGCTTGCGCTCTGATCCTCAACGTCTCCCGAACTCTGGTTGAAGTTGTAGTAGAGCACGAGGTCAGTGTTTGCCGTGGGTTCGCTGACGGGGTTGTTGGCATACTGCTGCATGAGGTTGGTGGTGAGCCGGCGCTTCCATACGCGCAGCTCGTCGATGATGGCATTCATGGGTGCCTTGGAGCCTCCCAGACGCAGACACGACCATGCCGGCGTGGAGGTGACGCCTGTGATTTTCACCGTACTGGTGTAGGGCGTGCCGTCGCGGAAGAACTCTATGGTTCCGCTGCTGTAGGTCATGGCATAGTGATGCCACTCGTTGGTGGTGAGCAGCCCTGCCATCGACGTGGCGCTCTTGCCGTTGACGGTGACTGTCAGCGACCCGTCGAGGTTGCCGTGCATGAAGAAGGTTGACTCGTCGTCGCCGATGCCTAAACAGGATTCGGAGAGCGTGCCGGGGTAAAGCCAGAAGTCGATGGTGAAGGCCGACACCCTGTTATCTCCAAACGGAGCTTTGGCAACGACCTCGTCGTCGCTGTCGTCGAACTTGAGACCCGTCTCTCCGTCGGCCGAGCATACGTAGATGGCTCGTGTGCGAGTGGTGGTATTGCTGCCTTTGTCGTTGGTGGCTTTCAGTGATACGGAATACATGCCCGGCTCCTCAATCTTCAGCGTTGAGTTCTGTCCGTTGACGACGTATGTGCTTTGTGGTGATGCCACCGTCCACAGCCATTCGCTGGGCTCATAGGTGGTGTTGTCGATGAGTTCGATGTCCTCGCCCACGATGGCCACGTTGTTGTGGATGGTGAACGCGGCCTGAGGTGCCACTCTCACTACCTCAATCTGCTTCTCCACGCTGCTTGAGCCGGCGGCATTGGTGGCGGTGAGTCGCACGGTGTATGTCCCTGCGGCGAGGTATGTCGCGGCGGCGTTGACGGTGCGCATGTTCTCGTTGTCGGCACCCGTGAGTGTCCACTCGTAGGTGCAGTCGTCGATTGGCGTCGAGGTGTTAATGAAGCTCACGTGGTCGCCCACGGCAACCTCTGGCGTGCTCACGGTGAAGTCGGCCTGCGGTGCGTCCACGGCATTTACGGTGATGGTGCGCTGCTTCTCGGTCGTCTCGCCATTGACGTTTTTCGTGGCGAGCTTCACGGTCTGTGTGCCGGCCTCGTTGAACACCACGACGGGTTGTGGCGATGCCGATGATGCAATGTCAGCCCCGGTGAACGTCCATGCCCATTCCAGCGTGCCGGGTGCACAGAGCGATTTCATTGTCACGGCCTTGCCAACCGAGACTGACGTCGGCAAGCTGAAGTCTGTGGCTGCCGCCGCGCTGAACGCCAGGTCGTCGATGACAGCCGTGGTGGCCGAGGCAGGGTTGGTGATGGTGGCGTCGTTGCCGCTCACGGCATCGACGAGGAACTTGGTGGTGCCTTCCTCGCGTGTGTCCATCTTGTAGTAGTATGCCAACGTCTTCTCGAGAGCAGGGTAGTAGAATGTCTCCTTCATGGCCTTCTTGACCTGTGCGGCCGTGCGTGCCTCGTTCCAGATGCGCAACTCATCGATGGCCCCGTTCCATGGTGCAGGATAGGTCTCCTTGTATGACGTCGTGGTGCCTTCGGTCTGACCGAGCGTGAGGTTGCCCACGCTGCCCACGGTGTTGCTCCATCCTGAGGCACACTGCAGGAAAGTGGTGCCGTCAACATATACGTTGAGGTTTCCGGCTTTGGCGGTTATGGCCACATGCTGCCATGTATCGGCCTTGAGGGTCCTGGAGCTGGTATTGCAGTCGCCTCCGTCGAAGCCCACTTCCACCTTCCTGGTCTTGTTGACCTTGAAGAAGAACTTGCCCGACGATGCTTTGATGCCGAAGTTGTCGGCCGTGGCCGAGAGAGCGCTGGGCTTGAGCCAGAACTCTATGGTGAAGGCGTTGGTGCTGCCCTCGTTGTAGTGTGGAACCGTGATTTGTGCTCCATCGCTGAGCTGCAGGCCGATGTTGGCAGCTGTGGCGGGGTCGCCGTTGTGTCGGGTCGCTATGCCCGACTTGGCGCTCTCGCAGTCGTTGCCGTTGATGTCGTATATGGCCGTGACGGCGTAGTTGCCAGGTTCGGCAGCGGTGGTGCTGGTGGTTCCGCCGTCGAGTGTTGACACGAGGCTGTTGTCGCAATACACGCGGTAGTTGCTCACGGCATACTGTGCTCCTGCCGGAGCCTGCCATGCCAGCTGTTGGCCATCGATGGTGAGGTTGCGCGGTGCAGGCAGTGCCTCGGCTCGTGCGATGGCGGTGATGGTGGTCTTCTTGCCCTTGTTGGCAATGACCTTGCCGCCTTCCTCAATCTCGAAAGGTGTCTCTATGCCTTCGGGGTCGATGCTGTAGTCGATGATGCTGGCGTTGTAGATGTGGCCCTCGCCCTTAGCCCAGGAGCGTGTGTCTATGCGTAGGAAGTACTTGAGAGGCGTGGCGGGGTCCACGTCGGCCACGAGGTCGGTGAGGTCGTAGCCGAATTCCATAGGCTCGGTGTGGAGCTCGCCGTCGGCCCAGCGTCCGAGCATAGGTATGGCGGGGTCGGGGTTTGCGGCGCTGGCGGTGAAGCCCTTGCTCAGACCCGAATACTTGAAGTGGCGGAGCCACGTCTCCTTCTCGGGCTTGGTGGAGGTGAGCTTGGTGGAGTAGCCCACGTAGATGGCTATCTCGGAGCGGGCCGAGTAATCCATCTTCACCTTGAGGGTGCGCAGGGGACGATAGTCGCGGCGTATAGTGTAGTACTCAGGAGTCCAGTAGCCGGTGGTAGTGCTGGTGGGGCGTGCCTCGGCGTAGGGGCAGTAGATGAAGCCGCCATTACACCAACTGGCCCCCCAGGAGTTAACGACGATCCATGCACCGACCTCGTCCTTGTCGGCTTCGCCTTTGACGCCGTTGCCGTCGAGGTCGAACTCGATGCGGTCGTCGTAGCCCACGATGGTCAGGGCGTGATCGACGCTGTTGCCCCAGTGCTTCACGTAATACTTGCCGGTGACGCCGAGCTGGTCGTTGGTCGCCGTCTTGGGAATCTTCTTCCAGTCGCCGCCAGAGGCCACGCCGACACCCACGACGCCGCCGGTGCTGAAGCTGTTGTCGCCGCAGTGGTTCCACAGATAGTTCTTCACCATCTCACGACCTTCCTCCTTGTCGAGGGCAATGGCAAAGTTGGCGCTGCCCGTGATGCGGTTGTGCATGGCATGGTGCCACTTGTCGTAGCCCTGCATCCAACCGAAGTCGTAGCCCGTCTGTGAGTCGCAGTCCTGATAGCCGAAGAGGTCGCTGAAGGTGTAGCCGCCATAGACGGCGCTGTTGGGGATGCCGTTGTGCTGGGCAATGACCTCCTTGCCCTGGTCGGGACACCAGGTGAGAAGCCATGTGAAGTGGGTGGGGTAGATGTTCTCGTCGAGTTTGCCATTGGCACCGCGGGCGGCATTTATCTCCTCGGCGAACATGTAGTAGATGCGTGAGGCCGAACCGCAGGAGCCTCCGCTCTGGTTCACGACGGGCGGGAAGGCCTCCATGAGTCCGTTGTTCCAGTGGTCGGGACGTGTCTGCCCTGCGGCACGGTTGGAAGCCATGCGCTTCGTCATGTGGCGATGTGCGGTCATGTCGAAACGCGGGGTGGGGTCGTAGTCGGGGTATTTGTCGCAATCCCATTGCGGCGTCTGGGCCAATGCTACGCCTGCCCACGCCAAAGTCAGTGTGGTAAGTAGTGTCTTTGTTGTCATTTGAGCTTGATATGAGGTTGTTGTTAGGGTTGACAGCACATATTCGGGTGCTAAGTTACGATGCTTCCGTCAGACTGCCAAACCCCGACGGAAACCTTTTGCGTTATTTAACGTTCGCCCGTGCAGGTATATAAATTAATGTAATTCTTTTGGCTTGTTGGAAGGAAAGCATTATCTTTGCGGCGCTTTACGCAAGCACGCGACACAAAAACACCAGTAATATAACCCAAAACTCACAAACTCTAACAAGCAATGACAAAGAGTGCACTTCAAATTGCCCGGGCTGCCTACCAGCCCAAGCTCCCCCAAGCCCTCCAAGGCCCCGTGGCCGTGAAGGAGGGCGCAGCGACCCAGAGCGCTGGCGACCAGGAGGCCATCAAGGCCCTCTTCCCCAACACCTACGGCCTGCCCGTCATCGAGTTCGTCCGCGGCGAGGCCAAGGCGCAGGAACCCTTCAACGTGGGTGTCATACTCAGCGGAGGCCAGGCTCCTGGCGGGCACAACGTCATCAGCGGCCTCTTCGACGGCATCAAGAGCCTCAATGCGGCATCGAAGCTCTACGGCTTCATCCTCGGCCCCGGCGGGCTCGTCGACCACAAGTACATGGAGCTCACCGCCGACATCATCGACGAGTACCGCAACACCGGCGGCTTTGACATCATCGGCTCCGGCCGCACCAAGCTGGAGAAGGAGGAGCAGTTCGAGAAAGGCATCGAGATTCTGCGCGAGCTGGGCATCAAGGCCCTCGTCATCATCGGCGGCGACGACAGCAACACCAATGCCTGCGTGCTGGCCGAGTACTATGCCGCAAAGAAGTATGGCGTGCAGGTCATCGGCTGCCCCAAGACCATAGACGGCGACCTCAAGAACGAGCAGATAGAGACAAGCTTCGGCTTCGACACAGCCTGCAAGACATACAGCGAGCTCATCGGCAACATACAGCGCGACTGCAACTCGGCACGCAAGTACTGGCACTTCATAAAGCTCATGGGACGCAGTGCTAGCCATATCGCACTGGAGTGCGCACTGCAGACACAGCCTAACATCTGCCTCGTCAGCGAGGAGGTGGAGGCCAAGGCCATGAGCCTCGACGACGTGGTGAACTACATCGCCGACGCCGTGGCAGCACGCGCCGAGCAGGGCGACAACTTCGGCACGGTGCTTATCCCCGAGGGACTAATCGAGTTCATCCCTGCCATCAAGAAGCTCATCCGCGAGCTCAACGAGGTGCTCACAGACCCCGCCACGGGCGAGAGCCGCGAGTTCGCCAGCCCCGAGGAGCAGATTGCATTCGTCAAGAGCAGCATTGCCAAAGACAACCTCGCAGTGCTCGAGAGCCTGCCCGACGACGTGGCGCGTCAGCTCTGCCTCGACCGCGACCCCCACGGCAACGTACAGGTGAGCCTCATCGAGACCGAGAAGCTCCTCTCGCGCATGGTGGCCAAGCGCCTGAAGGAGACAGGACGTGCGCCGAAGTTCAGCACACAGCACCACTTCTTCGGCTACGAGGGCCGCTGCGCAGCCCCGTCGAACTACGACGCCGACTACTGCTACAGCCTGGGCTTCAACGCCAGCCGCCTCATCGCTGCCGGCAAGACGGGCTACATGAGCATCATCAAGAACACTACGGCTCCCGCAGCAGAGTGGGTCGCCGGCGGAGTGCCCATCACGATGATGATGAACATCGAGCGCCGCAACGGTGCCGACAAGCCCGTGATACGCAAGGCCCTCGTGGAACTCGACGGCGCACCGTTCAGGTTCTTCGCAGCACACCGCCAGGAGTGGGCAAAGGACACATCGTATGTCTATCCCGGACCAATCCAGTACTTCGGACCCTCTGAGGTCTGCGACCAGACCACCAAGACTCTGCAGCTTGAACAGGCAAAGTAACTCTGGCCAGACACATCACACCCCAAGACGCGCGGCTTCGGCTACAACCAAACGGTCGCCGAAGCCGCGCTCGTCACATCCGCAACGTCCGGGGGCGCACACACGCAAGAAGAGATACACCTCCTTCATGCGCCGCATGCCCGTATGGGCTGTCTTCATCGGCATAGGACTCATCGTTGCGGGCTATCTCTTCTTCTTCATATACTTCTTCGTCAACCCCTTCTCGTTCCGATGGCAGGCCATCTACGGCGATGCCATATACCCCGACAGCTTCGAGATACGCGGGATTGACATCAGCCACTACCAGCAGCGCATAGACTGGGAACGCCTGCGCAATGCACAGGTCAAGGACGAGCCGCTGCGATTCATCTTCGTCAAAGCAACGGAGGGAGTGTCGCTCATCGATGAGAACTTCAACGAGAACTTCTATCAGGCCAAGCGCAACGACATCATACGCGGAGCATACCACTTCTTCACGCCAGATGCCGACCCGAAGGCACAGGCACGCTTCTTCCTCAAGCAAGTGCATCTCGAACCCGGAGACCTGCCGCCGGTGCTCGACGTGGAAAAGGCAGGGACACTCAACGTGCAGCAGATGCAGAAGGCTGTGCGACAATGGCTCGACGTCGTGGAGCAACACTATGGCGTGAAGCCTATAATCTACACAGGATATAAGTTTAAACTCACATACCTCAACGACTCTGTATTCAACGAATACCCATATTGGATAGCACATTACTATGTTGACCACCTCGAATACACCGGCCACTGGGACTTCTGGCAATACACCGACGTGGGACGTGTCGAGGGCATCGCGGGATTTGTAGATTGCAACCTCTACAGGGGCAACCTCGAACAGATGATGCACCTCACCATCAAGCAGGAGACAATAGACAGTATCGGTATGCGCCGATAGGACGGATGCAACGCTTACGCGCGCGTACATTATTTTATTATATATATGACTCAAAACAGAAACAACAACAACTCAAACGTCATCAGGAACATCGTATGCGCAGCTGTGGTGGCTCTGACAGCACACACTGCTCAGGCACAGACGCAACTCAAGTATTCAAACTTCGACTCGTGGTGCACACGTGTCGTCAAGGAGAGCAAGATCATCGGCGGAGCCATGAAGACACTTCAGGAGATAGGACCAGACATGGAGTGGCCGCAGAACCAGCCTTACACCAATCAGGGCGGGTCGCCATGGGCCAACAGCAACATTATGGCAAGAGTGGCAGGTATCACAAAGACCAACCAAAGCGTATATCGCGAGAAGCGCGGCAACGGCTACTGCGCACGCATGACAACTCACGTCGAGGGCGTGAAGGTGCTCGGAATAATCAATATCCACGTCCTCGCGGCCGGCTCTATCTACCTCGGGAAAATGTTCGAACCCATCACCAGCTCAAAGAATCCCATGGCGAAGCTGGACTACGGTATCCCATACACCGAGCACCCTAAAGCCATACAGTTCGACTACAAAGTACAGCTCTCTGACCAGCCAGACCGTGTGCGACGCACGGGGTTCAGCTCTGTGAAGAAAGTGCCTGGCAAGGACATGCCTAACATGGAAGTCCTGCTACAGCGCAGATGGGAGGACGAGAAGGGCAACATCTACGCCCGACGCATCGGAACGGCAATACACCGTTTCTCAAACTCGACTGCCGACTGGGTGAACGGTGCTCAGTTCGAAATACATTATGGTGACATCACCGGCGAGTCGTTCTACCAGCCATACATGAACCTCTTGCAGGGCGGTCCCGACCAGAAATATGCCCTCAACAGCAAGGGGAAGGTTGTCCCCGTCGTGGAGGTGGAGTGGGGTACTGCCAGTGATACTCCGACTCACCTCTGCATGCAGTTCGTCAGCAGCTACGGAGGAGCATACATCGGCGCCGAAGGCACAACGCTTTGGTTGGACAATGTCAAGCTGGTATATTGATGCAGACACCTTACTACCTGCTCGAGGAAGACAAGCTACGGCGCAACCTTGCACTCATCAGCGACGTGGCACAGCGCAGCGGAGCTGAGATTATACTGGCCTTCAAGGCTTTCGCCCTGTGGAAGACCTTTCCCATCTTCCGTGAGTACATCAGCCACACCACGGCCAGCAGTCCCGACGAGGCTCGCCTTGCACTTGAGGAGTTTGGCAGCCCGGCACATACCTACAGCCCGGCATACACGGAGCACGACTTTCCAGAGATCGTACGCTGCTCATCGCACATCACCTTTAACTCCCTCGCGCAGTTCCGGCGTTTTGCCCCACTTGCGGGCTATCCGGCCTCGACCCAGCCACACCCCTCCCTCGGCTTGCGCGTGAATCCAGAATACAGCGAGATAGAGACGGAGCTGTATAACCCATGCGCCCCGGGGTCGCGTTTCGGAGTCCTTGCAGACGACCTGCCGCAACGCCTTCCCAGGGGGGTCGAAGGATTCCACATACACTGTCACTGCGAGAGTGGCGCCGATGCCTTCGCTCGCACTCTCGTGCATATCGAAGAGAAATTCTCGAAATGGTTCCCGCAGCTGAAATGGATTAACTTCGGAGGCGGACACCTGATGACACGCGAAGGCTATGACACTGAGCTCCTCGTCACCACACTGCGCGACTTCCATGACCGGTACCCACATCTGCGCATGATTCTCGAACCCGGCAGCGCATTCGCATGGCAGACAGGGCCGCTCGTGGCATCGGTGGTTGACATCGTGACGAATCATGGCATCACCACGGCAATACTCGACGTCAGCTTCACATGCCACATGCCAGATTGCCTCGAAATGCCATACCATCCCGCCGTGAAAGTGTGGTATCGTGACACTACAGACACCGCTGATGCCATGCACGCAGGGGGTGAAGAGGCTGTCATTCCTGACCGACAATTCCTTGAGGAGGCAACGCTCACAGACGCTTCACAGCTGCAGCATGACGGAGGAAATGCATATCTCTACCGCCTCGGAGGCAACTCGTGCCTCTCTGGCGACTTCATGGGCACATGGGCGTTGCCGAGGCAGCTGCACATCGGTGATGAGATCGTATTTGAAGACATGATACATTACACCACCGTAAAAACTACAACTTTTAATGGCGTTCACCACCCTTCAATAGCCATGCGTAAGCTCGACGGGAAAGTGCTCCTTTTGCGCCAATTCACCTACGAAGACTATAGAAATCGCATGGATTAAGGCCAAAAAAGAGGCGAAAAACGGGAAAAATACACTTTTTTTGGAAAAAAATTGATGAAACGCTTGCCAGTTCAAGAAAAAGCAGTACCTTTGCAACCGCAATCAGGGGATTGACAAGACAATTGACATTTTGGACAACACACGATGTGGAACAGACCTTTCCTCAGAGGTCAATAGTTGCGGCAATAGCTCAGTTGGTAGAGCACGACCTTGCCAAGGTCGGGGTCGCGAGTTCGAGTCTCGTTTGCCGCTCCAACCGTTGAGCAATTGACGACAACGTCGTACAGAGCCTGCCCAGGTGGCGGAATGGTAGACGCGCTCGTTTCAGGTGCGAGTGTTGAGAGACGTGCAGGTTCGAGTCCTGTTCTGGGCACTTTCGACCTGCCTAAAGCTGACATGCTTGCTTATTACGCACACGATATGGAGAGGTGGCGGAATTGGTAGACGCGCTACTTTGAGGGGGTAGTGTCGATTATGACGTGGGAGTTCGAGTCTCCTCCTCTTCACCAACAAGAACGTTGTCCAAAGACTTGATGTTGAATGTCGAGTCTTTCCTCTGTTTTCTTAGTATATACTATGCATGTTATATGCACAGACACAAATAGAACATTTTATTTTGAAACTTTCTCTTATGTATGCAATCGCGCCCTTGGTCGTGAGACCGGGGGCGCTTTTTTGCCTTCATACCATTACATTGCTTCGCACGGTGGCCCTTTGGCCAGAGGTGTGGTCAGTGTGCTGACGCGCTGGTGCCTACAGGTTGCTCGAAGGGTATTGCGGGCTGGAGTGCAACAGAGCGGAGGTCTGCCTCAACGGGATAGTCCCTCCAGGCGTAGCGTACACGCAGACAGCTCGTTGTGTCGGCAGGGAGCCGTAGGCCGTCGGCATCGAGTGTCACCTGTGTCCCGCTGGCAGAAGCTGTGACATTATGGAAACATCCCTCAGCGTCAGACAGCTCGAAACCTCTTACAGCGCCGGGGTGCAGTGGCTGGTCGAAGGTCACCGTGACCTTCGACCCCGACAGCGAGGCGGCAACGACAGCTGGGAATTGAGTTACGATGCCGTTGCTATGAGCGGGGAGCGACTTTGTCTTGGCGTTGCCAGACCGTGGAGTGGAGCGGGGCATACTATGGGCTGTGAGGCCCGTCAGACAGGTGAGGACGTCGCCTACACGCGCTGCCAGCTCCTTCTTACGCAAGGGATGTATGTCGTTGGCCTCGCCGAGGTCATGAGCAGGAACGACAGCAGCGAACGAATCGGCAGTGGCAGCACGACGCTGCCCTTCGCGCAGTATGGGCCATCCTCTCTTCTGGGGCAGAGGAGCATTATATCCAGCCAGCTGCACGATGGCGAAGGGCAGTGTGGGCTGACCGAGTTGTTGTCGCCACGTGTGCATCAGTGCTGTGAGCTGGCGTTGATAGAGCTGAGGACGCTCGCTGTTGCTCTCGCCCTGATACCAGATTACACCTGCTACAGCCAGCGGAGCCAGCGGTGCCAACATGCTGTTCCACAGGGCTGAGGCTCGGTTCTGGTCGGCGTGTGGCATTGTTGGCAGGGCGGGCATACGCACGCCTTCATGCACACGCCAAGTACGACTCAGCGGCAGGCATTCTGACGATGGCGGCAGGTCGGCTATTGCCGACGTCTGGCCGAATTCTATGCGGTAGGGCTTCTCATCGATGAAGGCAGGCCGCAGGCCATGGCACACAAAGCGTACGGTTATGACGTTGTCGCCCTCGTGGAGCAGTCCTGCGGGGATGGTGTAGCGGCGCGGGGGGTACTGATAGCCCGTGCTGCCCACGAGACGTCCGTTGACGTAGGTGTAGTCGGCATCGGTGAGGGTGCCGACGAGCAGACGTGCCTTACGACCGGCGTGGGCGGCATCGATGTTGATGTGCTGGCGCGCCCAGTAGGAGCCGCAGTATGTTCCGTCGGGGAGCGGCAGTGCGTTGCGGTCGGCAGTAGGCCATGCGGCATCGTCAAAGTCGGTGCCGGCCCATGCAGGCTGTCGCCGGGCATCGGGCGTCATGCCAGGGTCGGTGGCATCGAGCATGGCATCCCACTGTCGTGAGGCGCGGGCGTTGGCAGCAGCGATGTCGCTATTCAGTCTGGGATTGTCGAAGTAGCGGGCCTCGGCAGCCATCATAGGTTCCATGGCGGAAACGCTGTCGAGCGGCAGCCATGCTTCTATGGGTGTTCCGCCCCAGCTGCTCTGTATGATGCCCTGATGCACGCCGGTCTGCTCTGCCAACCGTTTGCCCAGGAAATAGCCGAGTGCCGAGAAGTGCCAGGCATTGCGACGTGAGAGCTTCTGCCATCTTACGGAAGGCGTGATGTCGTCGTGCAGAGAGTCGAGTGCAAAGGTGTTGGCCACTTGGAACAAGCGTACGAGGTCGCTAGAGTCGTTGTCGAGTTCGGCAGCATACTGCGGATAGACGCGTTCGATGTGAGTGTCGATGTTTGACTGTCCGCTGACAAGCCACACATCGCCGAGCCACACGTCATGGAGGGTGATGCTCTCTGCACCGCTCGCCACGTCGAGCTGTAGCGGTCCGCCAGCTTTCTGTGCAGGAAGCATCGCCCGCCATCGGCCGGCGGCATCGGCAGTAGTGGTGGCAGTGCCCTTGCCAAGCCGGAGGCTGACCACGGCACCGGGTCTGGACCATCCTCTCATGGTGAGCGGGCGGTCGCGTTGCAATACCATTCCGTCGGCGAAAAGGGCTGGCAGACGTAATGCCTTGGCCTCAGCGTGAGCTGGTGTCTGGCGCCAGACGTTGAGGACGATGCCGTCGAAGTGCTGCGAGAAGTCGGGCTCGCACGTAAATAGCTCATCGGCCAGCCATGCGTGGGGCGAGCCGCCATCTACCTCGAAGCGCGGTGACGTGCGGAAGTAGTGATGGCCGGGCTTGTTGACGATGAGTCCTTGGTTACGGACATGGATGATGGTGCCGTCGTCGGTCTGAATATCGTAGATGGCGTCAAGTTCCGTGTGCTGACCGTCGGCACTCCTGAGCTGGTAGTCGGCACCGCCGGGAAGGATGCGTCCGCGCAGACGAGGCCCCTCGAAGGTGCCCCCGGTGATGGGGATGATTGTTCGTATGCCCTGTGGCGTATGGCCTATCTGGCGTGCCGGGGCGAGAGTGACGCGCAGTTGCATCACCAAGTCGCCGTGTGACTCCTGCGGGCTGGCACTTAAGGTCGTAAGTGTTGCCACGGCGGCTGCTGCGAGAAAGTGTCTGAACATAGATGCCTGAGAAAGCATGTGCTGTTTGCTGATTAGCGAATCATCACCTTTCTGCCGCCGATGACATAGATGCCGGCGGGAAGGCCGCGTACGGCTTCGGCGCGTGTGGAGGCCTTGCGCACAAGCTGGCCAGCGAGGTTATAGACATCGTTATTGTCGGTCGCTGCCAGAGGCTCGCGGGCGATGTCGCTGATACCGTTCGGATCAAAATTGCTGTCATTGCTGAGGAACATTTCTGTGACATTGAGCGTCTTGGTGGCTGAGGCAGAGCTGTTGGCGGGTAAGGCGGCGTTGAATGTCACCATGTAGATGGTCTTGGCATTCATGGTGCGACCCTTGCTTGACGTGGAAGTGTACTTGGCATTCTGAAGGTCGATGACCACCTCCTTCTGCCGTGGCAGCGTATCGGTGACGACGGTACCCTTGAGCAGCTGCTGTGACGTGCAGATATTGATGCAGAAGTCACTGGAAGGAGTGGTGTTGAGGCGGATTACGAGGTAGCGGTAGTCGGACATGTCAATAGGCGTGATGTAATTCCAGCCGATGTGGCTGTCCTTCGTGAACTTGAAGCTACCTTTGCCGTTGACGAGCTTGTAGGTGCCTTGCCCGACAATGTTGGCGGTGACGTATTGAGGGTCGAAGGGGAAGTAGCTGCTGATGGCATCGAAGGAGGTCTCGAAGGTATTTCCGAAGAGGTCGGTGTATGATGCGTTGACCTTCGTGGAGCCTTGGCCGATACCTGTCATCTCTGCACCGCTGAAGTCCACGATGCCTTCTGTCTCGGGAGTGAAGTGTGTCGTGGCAGCAACATTGCTGACGACGCTGTTCTGGTATGTGGCATTGAGGATAGGGAAGCGCGAGCGGCCCACCATTGTGGTGTAAGACTTCACCGACGATGCGAACTTGGTGGCGGTGAACTGCGTTGCCTCTGGAGCCGTGAACGTTTCGGGATAGAGTTGGAATTCGTCGAAGTTGGCTTCTGTGGTGAACCAGTCAAAGTCGGCATAGCCACCCTTCTGCTTCGTGGCGTAGCAGAAGAGGCCGAAGCGTGCGCCGACGAAGACGGTGAGGTTGAAGGACATGGATGTCTCATCGCCCAAGGCTTTCCATGTGGCGTTGTCGAGTGAGTAGTAGAAGCGTGCCTTGTTCTCCTCATACTTTATGGATGCACGAAGGTAGATGATGCCGTCTGCAGGCTCTATGGCCTGGGTCTTTTCTGCAGGCTGGAAGTTGGAACCGGCATCGCGCACCTTGTCTTGCTGCCATAGCAGTTGGTAGCCGTCGGCAGTGCGCTCGACGCAAATCATGGCGTAGGGGTCTTGCAGTATGCAGATGCCTGCGCGGTCGCCATCGGTGAGCTTGCTGACATCGATGCGTACAGAGCCGGTGCTGGCCTTGCCCTTGGTGGCGAAGATGCGCTGTGTGAGTATGTTGCGTGCCATGGGCAGCTTCGTGGTGACGGCAGCGGTCTTCATGCGCAGCCACGACGGGCGCTCGAAGAGCGACCATGCTGTGTCAACAGGGTTGTGGTTCCACTCCCATTGCTTGCCGAGCGGGAAGTCG
Organism: uncultured Prevotellaceae bacterium; assembly: GCA_947167455.1. Lineage (GTDB taxonomy): Bacteria > Bacteroidota > Bacteroidia > Bacteroidales > Bacteroidaceae > Physcousia. The sequence continues at coordinate 51,401 of CAMVIB010000006.1, forward strand.
CGGAAAGCATCTGTCGTGGGCAGGCGCTTCACACTGATGTCGCCCGTGGCGGTGGGCTTGACTACCTTGCTCACGAAGCTGGTGTATGGCTTGCCGTTGTTGCCTACAACAGGCCAGTCGTCCTTCCACTTCACGGGTTGGAGGTTGGGCATGCGCCCGAGAGCACCAAGATCCTCCTGCATCACTGTCCACCACTTCCCGGCTATGTCCTCGACCAATGCTCCCTGATGAATGGTGTTGGGTTTGCCGTCAATCCATTTCTCAACAAGCATCTTCTCCTCGTAAGGTCCGAATGGGTCGGTGGAACGGAACACGGCCTGACCGCTGGGCCACCCACCGTAGGTGGCATATATATAATAGTAGTCGCCAATCTTGTAGAAATGGCATCCTTCGAGGCCGTCCTTGTCGGAGATGACCTTCTTCTCACGTTTGAAGTTGAACTTCTCATCGAGCTCGCAGACAGAGATATTGCCAATGCCCTGTGCCACATATACCTTGCCATTATCGAAGAGCATGCCGGGGTCGTAGTAGCTGCGCTGGAGCTTCTTCATCTCCCACTTGCCCTCGGGGTTCGTGGCGGTGAGGAGCCACCCCTGCAGGTTCCAGCCGTCGGTGGGCAGCTTCTCATTGATGAGGATGTGGAACTTGCCGTTGTGATACTTCATGGAGCATGCCCACATGCCGCAGCCGTAGGCCATGTTGTTGCCTGTGAGGTTGTAGCCGGGCTTGTTGGAAAGCTGCTCGAGCGGACGTGCGCAGTACTCCCAGTTGACGAGGTCTTGCGACTTCAGGATTGTGGCTCCTGGGAAGTTGTGCATGGTGGTAGATATCATGTAGTAGGTGTCGCCGACACGAATGACATCGGGGTCGGGGAAGTCGGCACGCACGATGGGGTTCTGGTATGTCTTGCCGAAGTCGCTCACGGGAACGCTCTTGAGGTCGGGCTTGGGGTAGTCTCGGGTGTAGTAGTCGGCATACCATTCCCAGCACGCTCCCGAGCATGCCTCGGGGTTGCCGTTGAATGCTGGGACGGGGTTCTTCGGGTTTTGTACGAGCTTGTCGATGTCGAGATAGTCGCTGGGGTGTGTCATCGTCATCGACACGTTGCCATAGTAGTCGAGCATGGCTTTGTAGCACGCGCCCCATTTCGATGTCGAGGCCGTGGCCCATGTGCCGAGGTTCTTATATACGGGCTGCCCCCACTCGTTGTTGTGGTCGAACTCCAGAGGCTCACGCAGCGGGCTCCAGTCAACCTCTGAGATGAAGATGGGGTTCGTCTCTACCACTGGCACCTGCACCTTGAACTGGTTGATGAACTCGCGTTTGCTCTTCTCAATGTCGTTGTCGCGATCCACTTTGCCGTCGTCGCAGCCATACCAGCCCGAATAGACGTGTACGGCGTAGCCGAAGTTGAAGTCGGTGATGGGGTTCTTCTTGTAGTCGGCATAGCTCGACTGGTAGCCTGTTCCGGGCACCCAAATGACGCCGCGGAAGCCGTTGGCGCGGATGAGGTCAACGATGGGCTGGAAGTAGTCGTGCAGAGCCTTGGCATCGCTCTCGCCGTTCATGTTCTTGATGGTGACGGGTTCGTTGGCCAATTCGATGCTGATTTGTCCGGGGTACTTGCGTACGGAGTCATTCTTTGTAACGATGTCCCAGACGTTCATCAGGTACTTCTGATAGTAGTCGCCAACCTTGAGGTCGTGGGGACATACTCCTGGCGGACGCATCACGACGTACTGTCTGTGGTTCATGGCTTTCTTTGCCAAGGGGAAATATAGCTTTTCCAGATATGTCTTCAGGCGTGTGGGGTTGAAATGGCTGATATCTGCCTCGCCGCCAAGGCCTGCGGGTTGGTTTGCGGCTATGGGATAGTTGTAGCTGTTGTCGTTGGTCCATGCGGGTTCAAGATGCAGTCTGAAGATGTTGCAGTGTGCAATCTCGAAGGCTGTGAACTGCTTCTCGAAGAATTCCAGACAGCGGGTCATGCCGGCGTCGTCGTAGCTCCAGCCCCAGCGCCCGCCGTTGAACCATGCGCTTGGCGTGTCCATCACGCCGTGCAGCACGACGTGGTTGCCGTGTGTGTCCACGAGCCAACGGCCATCGACGTGGATCGATGGCAGAGGCTTTTCCACCTGTGCCAATGCCTGCCCGATGCCATCGAGACAGCAGAGGTGTGATAGTGACGCTCCGAAGAGCAATGCGAGTGTGAGTAATGTCTTTCGCATAGTGATGAAAGATTAGATTTATTGTTGTTAATCGTTATGATGCGCAGCTTTCAACTGATTTCTGTTGCAAAATAACTCATAAGGCAAATAATTCTATTATAAATATGTCGCTTTTTGGCCGACATGAGATAAAACAACAAACTTTTGTAACGTAAAGAAAGGATTATTCAAACAAATATATTATCTTTGCAGCACAAAACCGACAAAATCGTACCTTAGCCATGCATCAAAGCATTTCAAAGATAATACTAGCCGTAGTCTCCTTTATCGCCATTACCGCGGCCGGCACTACATCATTCGCCGCCCAACGTCATCTTTTCTTCGGCCCGGAACGCCTGCGATCGACCCTCATCACTGCCATCGGACAGACGCCCGATGGCTTCCTGTGGGTGGGCACGGAGAATGGTCTGGCACGTTTCGACGGCTACCATTTCTCCAGTCGTACTTCGCTCGACGGCACTCAGCGACCCACCGTTGCAACGTCGTTGCTCTCTGACGCTAACGGTAGGCTGTGGGTCGGCACCAGTCATGGCCTCTTCTTCATCGACTGCACCACGGGTGACATACGTGAGCTGTGCTTCCCCGACAGCCTTCAGCCGAGGGTATATTCGCTGATAGCCTCTGCAGATAACCGTCTGCTGGCAGGAACGGCAGGATATGGCCTCTTCGACGTTGACCCGATGACCTTCGAAGTCACACATCTGAACCATGCTGGCAAGCCTGACAGCCTATATGCCACCGAGCCATCCATGGCGTATGTCCTCAACCTGTTCCGCTCGCCAGACGGCACATTGTGGAGCAACTCCAACAACGGCGTCATCAGCCTCATCACACCCGATGGCCGTTACAGGCAGATGACAGCCTCATGTGGCACGCCCGTGGGCTTCTTCCAGCGTGACCGCACTACATATGCCCTCTGCCAGCACGGTGTGGAGCCTCTGACAGCCGGCGCTCCTCAGCTCTATGTCCCTGCGCAGCCATACAGCTTCACGTGTGTGGCTGCCGATGGTGAAGGCAATATCTATGCCGGGACTCATGGCAGCGGTTTGCTGTGGTTGCCACGAGGCGAGAACACCTTTCGCCACCTGAACATATCCATGGGTGACTTCGACCTCGACCATGCCCGTGTCGAGGCGCTCTACGTTGACCAGCAAGGCAACCTCTGGGCGGGATGCTACGGTCGAGGCCTGCTGGCTGTTGCCCGTCAGGCATCGACGGCATTCCAGACGTGGAGCTTTGCCGCACAGCGCCATGCCACCGGCACTTACATTAGCTCGCTTGCGGAGGGCACAGCGCCAGTGGCATACTGGGCAACGGTGCAAGGCGATGACATATATGGCTTCGATGGCGACGGCAACATAATCCGTCAGCTCAACGCCCCGGCAGGATTGGAGACGATGATGCGTGCCTCCGACGGCACTTACTGGCTCGGCACACAGAACACGCTCTATCGCTTTGACACCATGACGGGGCTGGCACGCTTCCACGCCTCTCTGCCCGGCGACCGCATTGCCTCTATCATAGAGCTCGGCCCCACACAGCTGGCCGTTTCCACCTATGGCGCGGGAGTGGCTATCGTGGACAGACGTCAGCCCGAAAATGTCGTACAGCTCTCTATGTATGACACCGACACCTTGCATCGCGGACGCCTCATCAATGACTGGGTACATGCCCTCGATGTCGATGCCAAGGGACGGCTGTGGGCGGCAACGTCGTCAGGCGTATGCCGCTACGACCCTTCGACAGCTACCTTCAGTCCAGACACGATGTTGAGGCAGCTGCGCACCGAGGACTGTTCTGCACTGCGTGTTCTGAGGTCTGGCGATGTGCTCATGTCAACATCGGCAGGCATCATGCGCTGGTCCGAAACACAAGGCCTGCGTCCAGAGCCAGCCACAGAGAAGCTCTGTCAGAGGTCCGTGGCATACATCGCTGAGGACAGCCACGGCGACATCTGGTTCAGTACCAACGATGGGCTGTGGCGTTTGCAGGCTGACTCTGCTCTGCTCACGCCTTTCATGGCTGCCGAGGAGGGCCATGCGGCAGAGTATGTCGTAAGGGCTGGCCTTCAGGCTGCCGATGGCTCAATGCTTTTTGCCACGTCAGATGCCATCACCATCTTTAAGCCCAGTCTGTTGCGCAACCGCAGACCTCTCGATGCCAAGATCCGCCAGACGGCGCTCTCCTTTGCCGATGGTATCTGGCATGCCGAGTTCTCACTGATGGATTTCATGAACACTGTCGGCACGGTCTTCGAGTACCGCTTTGCCGATGACAAGGCGTGGCAGCTGTTGCCGCCAGGCGATAATGCCATCACCTTCCGTCATCTCGCACCAGGCGTTTACCGCCTGTTCGTCAGGGCTACCTTCGCAGGGCAGACGACAGAGCCGCAGGCATACTGCTTTGAGGTGCCACCCCCATGGTGGCAGACGAGCTGGGCATACACCATCTACGTCCTGCTGTTCATCGCCATCGCCGCCTTTGCCGCCTTTGCCTACCGTCGCCACATACAGCACCAGTTGGACCGTGAGAAGCTGAGCTTCCTCATCAACGCCACGCAGGACCAGGCCACGCCGCTATCGCTCGATGACCTGCAGACGGCCATCGCTCACTATGTGCAGAGCCGCAGACAGCAGCACGGACAGATGGTGGCACAGGTCCGCAACGTAGAGACCATGACCAAAGACATTGACAAGCCTGAGGTCAGCGGCAATGACGAGCAACTGATGGCACGTATCACGAAGAGTGTGAACCGTCATCTCGGAGACAGCGACTTCACTGTCGAGCAGATGTGTGAGGAAGTCGGCATCAGCCGTGCACACCTGCATCGTAAGATGAAGGAGCTGACGGGCTTTGCCGTTACGGAGTTCATCCGTAACATACGCCTTGAGCAGGCTGCGCGTCTCCTCCGTGAGCAGAAGCTCAACATCACGCAGGTGGCATATACCGTCGGCTTCTCTAACCTCGGATATTTCTCCACGGTGTTCCGCAAGCATTTCGGCATCTCACCCCGCGACTTCATCAGTCAGCACAATGCTGCTACTGCCATTGCCGCAGAGCCTGACGCATCAGCGCCGCCTGCCTCCAATGATGCCCACGACCCCTCATGACTGACTCACTCTTCACTCGCCATGCCCTTACGCATTACTCCTCTGCTGGTTGGGCTGCTTCTGACAGTTGCGTGCATACCCGCGTATGCCCAGACTGACGATGATGTCTGGGACGAGCTGTTACAGTCACTGGCCGACGAGGCTGTAGCTACAGGTGATGACACTGATGCCTTAGAGATGCAGATTGATGACCTCAATGATCTCCGGGAGCATCCTCTAGACCTTAACAGTGCCACAAAGCAACAGTTGTTGCGTCTGCCGTTCATCGACGACGCTCAGGCCGAAGCCATTCTTGATTATCGCACACGTCGCGGACAGCTGCTTTCTGTCGGTGAGCTGTTACTGGCTGAAGGTATAGGCCAACATGAGGTTAAGCTTCTGAAACTTGTCTCCGTGGTGATGCCTGTCACTGAGGCTATTAATAAGGCAAAGCTGAAGCATGAGTTCACCGCGCGCCTTGATGTCCCTCTGTATTCGAGAGCAGGATGGTCATGGGGTAGGGGCATTGCCAACAGGTGGCGCTATGTCATAGACAGAGGGCATTGGGAGGCCGGCCTACGTGGTGAGCGCGACTCTGGCGAGCCTATGTTCACACGTCGCATCCCTCTGTGGGATGCCATGGGCGGGCATGTTATGTTGAGCGATGTCGGCATAGTGCGCAACGCCGTGGTTGGTGATTTCAAGGTTGCTTTTGGTGAGGGGTTGGTGGTCAATCAGGGTTTTGGCTTCGGAAAGATGTTAACGCATTTCTGGCGGATGGGTGCCAGCTTGCGTCCACACCGCTCGACCGACGAGTTCAACTTCATGCGTGGCGGCGGTGCAGAGCTTGACTTCGGCCGTGGCTGGCGACTGACAGCCTTTGCCTCGGTGCGTAAGGTCGATGCCACAATAAACCCTGACAACAGCATCAGTAGCGTCAACTCCTCGGGCTTGCATCGCACGGAGGCCGAGCTCGCTCATCGTCGCACGGTGTGGAGTAACACCGCAGGCACCGACTTCGGATGGCAGGGCAGAGGCATCGGCGTCGGTCTCACGGCCATGTACCAGCATTACGACCATGCCCTCTCGCGTGGCAATGCCCTGTATCGTCAGATCTATCCTCAAGGCTATCACTTTGGCAACGTAGGTCTCCACTACGCCTTTCGTCGTTCATGGCTGGTTGTCCGCGGCGAGACGGCCCGTAGCTTCGCTGCCGGCGGCGGTGGCTGGGCAACGTTGAACCGCGCAGCCGTACGCTTTGGTCCTAACACGCAGCTCTCGGCCATACAGCGTTTCTACTCCTACCATTACTATAGCCCCCATGCTCGGGCCTACGGTGATAACAGCCGTGTGCAGAACGAGAGTGGCATCTGCCTCCTGGCCGAGGCCGAGAGAGTAGGCCCGTTCTCTCTGAGTGCCTACTTCGACCTCTTCTATTCGCCATGGCCACGCTACACCATGACCCACGCCAGCACGGGCTGGGAGGCCATGGCGTCCGTGGGCTTCACACAACGGCAGCATCGTCTGCTCTTGCGCTTCCGCACCAAGAGCAAGGAGCACAGCGACCTGCGCGCCCAGGACTACCATCTTCGGGCAACGTATTCGTGGCGTGTCGCTGCCGAGTGGAACTTGCAGTGTATGGCTTTCATACATCGGCATCACACAATAGTTGCCAACTCAAATGGCTATGCCTTCATGCCACGCATTGACTTCTCTCCAAAGAGGCAGCCGGTGGCAGCATCGCTCTCGGCTGTAATCTTCAGCACTTCCGACTATGATAGCCGCATTGCTGTCTATGAGCCAACGCTCTTTCGCTCCTTCGGCCTCCAGCAGTTCTATGGCCGCGGTCAACGTGTTGCGGCCACGATGCGTGTCAAGCTTGGCCGTCATTTTGCCCTTCAGGCCAAGCTTGGCGTTACCCACTATTCCGACCGCGATGTCATATCTTCAGGCATAACTCAGATTTCGTCGCCATGGAAGTCGGATGTGCAGCTCCTGCTCCGTTATCATTGAGCCGGGCGGCTGCGCTATATGTCGGTGAGACGTTTTTTTGAAAAAAGTCCACGGAACGGCACCTCGTCAAGGTACGGTTCCGTGGAACAGGAGATGGCATGTCCGTCGGAGACTATCCTTCCAGACTCTTCCAGTAGGTCGTCACGGGATGCTTGGCAGCCAGCACGTCGTCAACACGCCCGATAGGTGTGTTGTGAGGTGCCGTCTTTACAAGTTCGGGGTCGCTCTTGGCCTCGTTGGCAATCGTGTGCATCACGTCGATGAAGGCGTCTATGGTCTCTTTGCTCTCGTTCTCTGTGGGCTCTATCATCAGGCTCTCATGGAAGAGAAGGGGGAAATAGATGGTGGGAGCGTGGTAGCCGTAGTCGAGCAGACGTTTGGCCACGTCCATTGTCGTGACGTCGGTGCTCTTGTCGGCCAGACCGTCGAACACCACTTCGTGCTTGCACAGCCCTTCGATGGGAAGAAGATAGTCGTCGCGCAGGCGTTCCTTAATATAGTTGGCGTTGAGTGTGGCCAGTGGTCCTACGTTCTTCACGTTCTCGCGGCCGAGCGTGAGAATATATGCGTAGGCCTTCAGCATCACACCGAAGTTGCCGAGGAAGCTGCCGACGGAGCCGAGGGCCGACGCGTCGGCAGAGTCGTCGTGTGCTGTCGTAGCGAGTGGGGTCGCAGCTGTATTGACACAGAAAAGCTTGTCTTTCTCGTTGAAGACGACGCGAGGAGTGGGCAGGAAGGGTTCAAGACCCTTGCGCACGCCTACGGGGCCACTGCCCGGTCCGCCACCTCCATGAGGTGTCGCGAAGGTCTTGTGGAGGTTGATGTGCATGACGTCGAAGCCCATATCGCCGGGGCGGCATTCGCCGAGCAGGGCGTTGAGGTTGGCACCGTCGTAGTACATCAGGCCGCCAGCCTTGTGAACCATCTCAGTAATCTCCAGAACGCGAGGCTCGAAGATGCCGAGGGTGTTGGGGTTGGTCATCATCATGGCTGCCACCTGGCTGCCTGCCTCATCGAGGAGCTGGCTAAGGTGCTCGACATCCACCGTGCCGTCAGGCAGGCTCTTCACTTCTACGACTTCCAGTCCGCAGATAGCTGCCGAGGCGGGGTTCGTGCCGTGGGCAGAGTCGGGAATCAGGACTTTGGTGCGGCTCTCGTCACTGCGGCTCTCGTGGTATGCGCGAATGACCATCAGGCCCGTCAGCTCGCCGTGGGCACCGGCGCAGGGGTTCAGCGTGAACTCGCTGAGCCCTGCCAGCTCTGCCAGTGACTGCTGCAGGTTGTAGTACACTTCTAGCGCACCCTGGCACGTCTCGGCAGGCTGTAGGGGATGTAGCCCGGCAAAGGCCTTCATGGCTGCTATCTCCTCGTTGATGACGGGGTTGTACTTCATCGTGCAGGAGCCGAGGGGGTAGAAGCCGTCGTTGACACCAAAGTTATTGTGACTGAGGTTGGTGTAGTGGCGCACCACTGTCAGCTCGTCGCACTCGGGCAGACGGGCGGCCTCGCCACGGCGCAGTGCCTCAGGCAGTTCGGACGTGCTGTGCGTGCGGTCGTAGTTCTGCGGCAGCGAGTAGCCCTTGCGCCCTTTCTTCGAGAGTTCGAAGATAAGGTTTCCGTATAATGTTCTGTTCATTGTTGTTTGCTTTTGCTTTTCTTGTTCTTTAACTCTTGCATCAATGATACCACTACAATGATTATACCCAGGAGGCCCACCAGCAGTGTTATCATATCGAAGTTGTCCTTTGCAAAAGTAATGACTGTTTCCATCCTCCTGTGTGCTATTGCTGTCGCGTCAGTATGTCTGTCAGTCCGTCGATCTCCTCTGGCGTGCGTTGCTCTGTCACGGCAAGCATCAGTGTGTGTTCGCCCACCTTTACGCCGGCGAGGTAGCCGCATTCGGTGGCAAAGGCCAGCAGTGCATCGAGGTCGCCGTCGTAATCGACGCAGAACTCGTTGAAGAATGGCTGTCCGGGATATGTGAGCTTGAAGCGTCCTGTGCCGAGGAGCTTGTCGCATAGGCTGTGGGCTCCGGCATAGCTCATCTCGGCAGCTTCGCGCAACCCCTCCTTGCCCATGACAGCGAGGTAGATGGTCACGTACAGTGCCATGAGGCTTTGGTTGGAACAGATGTTCGACGTGGCTTTCTGGCGACGTATGTGCTGCTCGCGAGCCTGTAGTGTCAGCACGAAAGCACGTTGGCCACGGCTGTCAAGGGTCTGCCCCACAATGCGACCCGGCATCTTGCGTATGAGCTTCTCGGTGCAAGCCATGAAGCCCACGCCGGGTCCGCCGAAGGTCATCGGAATGCCGAGGCTCTGACCCTCGCCCACGGCCACGTCGGCTCCCCACTCGCCCGGTGTCTTCAGTATGGCGAGGTCTGACGGATTGGCGTTGATGACGAGGATTCCTTTCTGTGCATGCACGGCATCGGCAATGCCCGTGAAGTCCTCAACGATGCCATAGTAGTTTGGCTGTTGAAGGATGACTCCTGCCACGCCACCTTCAGAGAGCTCCTTGTCGAGGGCTGCTCTCGACGTGATGCCGTTTTCGGCAGGCACGAGCTGTATGGGGAAGCCGTGGAAGTGGGCGTATGTCTCAACGACGCGGCGCACCTTAGGATCCACGGTGTCGCTGACGAGCACGCGGGTGGCCTTCTTGGCGTTGCTCCATGCCATCATGGCAGCCTCGGCGGTGGCGGTGGCGCCGTCGTACATCGAGGCGTTGCTGATGTCCATGCCCGTCAGTTCGGCTATCATGGACTGGTATTCAAAGATATAATGCAACGTGCCCTGCGAGATCTCAGCCTGATACGGGGTGTATGAGGTCAGGAACTCGCTGCGTTGTATGATGTTCTGCACTATGCTTGGAGCGTAGTGGTCGTAGCATCCGGCGCCGGCGAAACAGGTGAGCTGCTGTGTCTCTATGGGGTCGGTGAGCTGCTCGAAGAAGAGTCGCAGGTCTGTCTCGGAGAGTGCTTGCGGCAGGTCGTAGTCGCGGCGGAAACGCGCTGCCTCCGGCACGTCGGCGAAGAGGTCGTGGACAGAGTTTACCCCAATCGTCTTGAGCATGGCGCCCAAGTCCTCTTCTGTATGCGGGAAATACTTAAACATACTTCTTTCTTTTACAACGTACCCTGCGAATCACCTTTCAGCGATGGGCGCATGTAGTCACAAGCCTGCAGAAAGATGACTCGCGGAATCCGTGGAATGCGTTATGTGTAAAACTTATTGTTCGCAATGCTTCCTGTATGCCTCGACGTCCATGAGGTTGTCGAGCTCGGAGGGGTCGGAGAGTTGAACCTTGATAATCCAGTTGCCGAAGGCGTCCTTGTTGAGCAGCTCGGGCTCGTCCTCGAGAGCCTCGTTGACCTCCACCACCGTTCCACTGACGGGAGCAATGAGGTCGCTGGCAGCCTTGACGCTCTCCACGGCGCCGAACTCATCGCCTGCGGTGACTTCGTCATCCACTTCGGGCATGTCAACATACACGATGTTGCCCAGAGCGTGCTGAGCATAGTCGGAGATACCAATGTAACCGTATTCGCCTTCCACGCGAACGTACTCGTGTGACTCGCTGTAGCGGAGTCCTGATTCAAAGTTTGCCATAATAGATAAAGGATGAAGCCTTACCTCTGCACCCTCGCTGCAGGAGAGAGGGCTGTAGTTGCCATTGTGGGATAAGACTTGCGTGTTAAAAGTTTATTGATTAGTTTGACTTTGATTAATTAATGTAATTACGCCTTCTGTCATCTTCGCCGTGCCTGGAGTCCTGATGTCGCAGGCACGGCGAAGGGGCGTAGCTCTCTGTCTCTACTTCTTATAATGTTTGTCGTAGAACTTTTTCTTGACGACCACGCCGGGGAAAGTCTTCTTGCGTATCTGCACGGCGAGTGCTGTGCCGAGCTTGGCATGTTCTGTCCTTACGAGAGCCATGCATACGCTCTTGTCAACGCTGATACAGTGGTAGCCCGTCGTGACTTCGCCTACGGGTTCGCCTTCGGGAGTCAGCACGGCATATCCGTGGCGTGGTATGGCCTTGCCTTCAAGCTCTATGCCCACGAGCTTCTGCTCCACGCCGTTGGCTTTCTGTACTGCCAGAGCCGCCTTACCGATGAACTCCTCTTTGTCGAGTTTCACGAAGATACCCAGCCCTGCCATGATGGGTGAGATGTCGGCGCTGAGCTCGTCGCCGTACAGTGGCAGGCCAACCTCGAAGCGCAGTGTGTCGCGACAGCCGAGTCCGCAGGCCTTGCAGCGCCCCGAGGCGATGAGCTTGTCCCAGGCCTGCTGTGTGAACTCGTGAGAGCCATAGATCTCGAAGCCGTCCTCGCCGGTATAGCCTGTGCGCGAGACGATGATAGTCTCACCTTCGTCGCCCTCGGCAACGTCAAGGGTCTTGGCGGTGTAGAACTTCAGTTCCTTGCATGGCAGACCCAGCACAGCCTCCACTACGCTCTCTGCCTCCGGCCCTTGCACGGCCAGCTGGCCGTAGTAGTCGCTCTGGTGCTCGAACGTGATGTCGAAGCCCTGCATCTGCTGCTGCATCCATTCTACATCCTTGTCGATGTTTGCGGCGTTGATGACGAGGAAGAAGTCCTGATCGCCCATCTTATAAACGAGCAGGTCGTCCACGGTGCCGCCGTCGGCATAGCACATCATTCCATAATAAATCTGTCCGACGGGGGCGTCGGCGACATCGTTGGTGAAGATGTGCTGGACGTAGCGCTCGGCATCGGGGCCGCTGACACGCACCTCGCCCATGTGCGAGACGTCGAAGACACCGCAGTGCTGGCGCACGGCGTTGTGCTCATCGGTGATGTCGGTGTATTGGATGGGCATGATGAAGCCCCCGAAAGGCGACATCAGGGCTCCCAGTGCCACATGCTTGTCATAGAGACAGGTTTTCTTTTCCATGCTTATTAATATGTTAGTCAGTTTATGAATAAGAGTGTCTGATAATGAATGAGATTGTCTAAAGTCGGATGTCGAAGGCACTCGCCTGACGTTCTATGGCTGTCAGGTCGGCAGCGGTGAGGTTGAGTGTCTGCTGGCCGAGCCTTCGTTGGCAGAGGCTCACGAATTGCTGAGGTGTCACGCCGGTGTGATTCTTCAGGAGGGTTATGCGCTGGTTCACGCTCTTCACACCGTGGGCCTCCAGCTTTGCACGTGTCGGCGTAATGGCGTTGAGCATGTGCTGCATGTCGGTGTCGAAGAGCATCGTGGAGTGTGCGATGCTGTGGGTCGTGAGTAGCTGGAATGCTGTGCCCGACACCTTCCTGCCATCCACGAGGATATCGTTCCGACCCGTGTGAGTGGCATGGACGCCTATGTCGCGCAGCAACAGCAGCAGCATCTCCACGAAGCGGTGGTAGGTGAATGCCACTTGGTCGGAACAGGCTATCATGGTGAGCATCACGTTGCCCATGTCGGCATAGACACACCCGCCTCCGCTCTTGCGGCGGAACACCCCGATGCCCTGCTGGCGGCAGTAGTCGAGGTTCACCTCTGTGGCTATGTCCTGATTGCGGCCGCAAATGACGCTCGGACCCACCTGCCACACCATCCATGCGTCATCGGTCGGCATGACCTCTCTGGCCACATACTCTTCTGCGGCAAGATAGAAGCTCAGTTTGCGCCCTTCGGGCAGGGGAATGAGGTGCATCTCGGTGTATGAATTTGGCGCAAAGGTAGTCAAAGAGAACGTATGACGCAAGAGTTGCCCGTGCTTTTAACCTTTTTTATTGGTGAGGCATGTCCATGGCTGGAAAGCCCGTGACGCCAAGCCGGGAGAGGGGTGTGCTCATTTCTCGAAGTGCTGATAGTCGAGGACTGTCCGCCACGAGCCGCCCCAGCGGAAGCCGCGTGACGTGAACAGGCGGTAGGCCAGGTCCTGACGGTCGATTTTGTGATCGAAGTCCATCGAACGGTCAATGTATGGGTAGGCCGTGGAGGGCTGAAGGTCGTAGGAACCGTCCTTGTGAGTGCGCACGCAAGGATTCTGCAGCGGGTTGATGTCAATGGCCATACCCATCGCGTGGCGCGACAGCTTTCGGCTTCCCGCCACCTCGCGGTAGCAGAAGCACGATGTGTTGTTGGCGCGCATCGAAGTCTCGTCGTCGGCACCGAAGTCGTCGATGAGGCGTATGGAGGCGATAGGGTAGTGGGCTTCGTAGAGCCGGCGGAACACGTAGAGCAGGTCGGCAGACACACTGCGGTGGCACACCATCTCGCCCTGACGTTCATTGCCGTCGAAGTCGATGTATGACAGGCGCAGATAGCGAAGGTCGGAGCGCCGGACACGGGCACCCTCCGGCAGCGACACGCCCGCCATGCGTGCATAGACAGAGTCGGGAATCGGCACCGACGTGAACACGCCTTGACACCACGCCTCCTGCCAGCTCACGGCGGCCAGGGCAAGCGAAAACAATAGCTTTTTGAACATGACTCGTGATATTTTTGCCGCAAAGTTAGTGTTTCTGACAATAAATAACTACTTTTGCGCCGAAAAAATGCAATAACATCAACATTAACAGCAAATGACACCGTTCCACAACCTCCGCATGCTGTGCATAGCGGCAGCAATGCTTGCTGCCAGTGGCGCATTGGCATGCACAAACCTCATCGTCGGCAAGCGTGCCTCGGCCGACGGTTCAGTGATGATCACCTACAGTGCCGACGCCTATGGCTCCTACGGCTTCCTGCATTTCTATCCTGCCGGCCACCACAAGCCCGGCGAGATGCGCAAGCTTTATGACTACGAGACGAGCAACTACCTCGGCGAGATTCCCGAGGCCGAGTACACCTACGGCGTCATCGGGCAGGTCAATGACCAGCAGCTCAGCATCATGGAGACGACATTCGGAGGACGTGAAGAGCTGGTGGACACCACCGGCCTCTTCGATTATGGCTCGCTCATGTATGTCACACTGCAGCGCGCCCGCACGGCACGCGAGGCCATCGACGTGTGGACGGGCCTCGTGGAGACCTATGGCTACCGCTCTGAGGGCGAGAGCATCACTCTGGCCGACCCCAACGAGGTGTGGGTGCTCGAGATGATAGGACGCGGCCCGGGCCGCAAGGGTGCCGTGTGGGTGGCCCGTCGTCTGCCCGACGACTGCATCACGGCTCATGCCAACCAGGCTCGCATCACCCGCTTCCCTCTCAAGGACAAGGAGAACTGCCTCTACTCTAAGGATATCATAAAACTCGCACGCGAACGCGGCTACTTCAGCGGACGTGATGCCGACTTCTCTTTCCGCGACGCATACGCTCCCAACGACTTCAGCGCACGCCGCATCTGTGAGGCACGTGTGTGGAGCTTCTTCAACCACCATGCCAGCGGCATGGACAGGTATCTGCCATACATCCTCGGCGTGGATAGCCTCACCGAGGAGATGCCATGGTGCATACGCCCCGACGCGCCCGTCACACTCAACCAGCTCAAGCAGGACATGCGCGACCACTTTGAGGACACGCCACTCGACATGACGTCGGACATCGGTGCCGGACCCTACGAGGCTCCCTACCGTCCTACGCCTCTCTTCTTCGAGGCCGGTGGCAAGCGCTATTTCAACGAGCGCCCCATCTCAACCCAGCAGACGGCAGTAACCTACATCGCCCAGCTCAGGTCATGGCTGCCAAACCACATCGGCGGCGTGATGTGGGTGGGGTGCGACGATGCCAATATGGTCCCCTACACGCCTCTCTACTGCTCTGTCACCAAGAACCCAGAATGTTTCGATCAGGCCACGGCAGACCCCTTCACCTTCTCCTTGCGCAGTGCCTACTGGGTGGCAAATGCCCTTTCCAACTTCGTATATCCACGCTACTCGCAGCTCTTCCCCGAGCTGCAACGCACGCGCGATGCCCTCGACGCTGAGTTCGAGACTCTCGTGGCTGCCACAGATGCCGAGGCAAAGGGCATGAGCGAGGCCGATGCCCGGCGTCATCTCACAGACGTGACTCTGAGTGCCGCCTCCACCATGATGCAGCGTTGGCGCGAACTCGCCATGCGCATCATAGTGAAATACAATGATATGACAGAGAAGGTCGAGCGCGACGGGCAATACCTCAAGACCCCAGGTGGCGACCCTGTGTCCGTAATCCGTCCGGGCTATCCGCAACGTTATCGTCAGGCCGTCATACATGCCACCGGCGACCGTTACCTCGCGCCAGGCAAGTAGCCACCGGCACTCGTCGTACATACGGCACTGCCATACATGCATTCACATGCCCGGCACTTTGCTGCCGGGCTTTTTTTTGAGTCACACCTACAGCGCGCGGCTGCTCGTGTATGCCTCGAAGGCCGGGCGATAGGCTTCGCCGATAGGCAAGTCCGTGCCGTCGCTGAGCACTATGCGGTTCTTGTTGAACTCTGCGATGTGAGCCAGCGAGATGATGTACGAGCGGTGTATGCGCATGAAGGCCGATTGCGGCAGACGTTCCTCCAGGGCCTTCATGGCGATGAGTGTCGTGATGGGGCGTTCGCCGGTGGTGAGATGGATGCGCACATACTCGCTCAACCCCTGAATATAAAGGATGTTGCCCACCTCCACGGCGACGTTGCGATGGTCGGTGCGCACGAAGAGCGTGTCTGAGTTGCCGATGGCGCCATCATCGTCATCGGCGGCGATGGCATCAGCTCGGCCCACGCTGCCCGACAGACGCTGGCGCAGACGTTCGGCAGAGCGGCGGAACTCGTCGAGGCCAAAGGGCTTCAGCAGATAGTCAACGGCCTCCACACGGAAGCCCTCGACAGCATACTCTGAGTAGGCCGTGGTGAACACGATGAGAGGTGGCGATGCCAGACTCTTGACGAACGTCATGCCGTCGAGGTCGGGCATGTTGATGTCGCAGAAGATGGCATCAACGCTGTCATGGCAGAGGAACTGGCGCGCGTCGAGAGCGCTCTGGCACTCTGCTGCCAGCGTGAGAAACGGCACTTTGCTGATGTATGTGACGAGTTGACGCAGGGCCAGAGGCTCGTCATCGATGGCTAAGACACGTATCATGAGGACGTAAAGCGGTAAGGTGGGTTCTGTAAATTGGGCTTCACCATTAAGGTTTTGCGCCGCAAAAGTAGCAAATCATTCTCAATTCACACAGCGTTTGTCCGAAAAAATATGAAAACGAGGTCGCCCTTCCATGTGTGAGATGTCGTCCCTGTCTGTCGTGACACGCCCATGTGCCATGCTTCAAGGCCTCGATGATGGGCAGGAATACGCTCACAGGTTCATTTTGATGCTAAAATGATAAAAAAGTAGCAAAATATTTGGCCGTAACGCAAAATGTCTGTACTTTCGCCGCCGAAATCCTAACAAAATAGAAACACATTATGACTTTTACAGCTAACTTCTGGTGGTGGCGCAGCTCAAGGTTCAAAAAATCGTGAGAAGATAGCCGCATGCCCGGAAGAGAAGCATAGAGGGAAACAAAGAGGTCTGTCGTTCTTGCGGCAGACCTCTTTATTTTAAATACTCTAAATATTCTCTTACACTTCACCCCAGATCAAGTGGATTCCCGTAACAGATTCATCACTTAGCACATAACACACAAACAACACAAAACCGAAGAAGACATGAGCAAGTATCAAGTTGACGAAAACGGCTTCTATGGCGAGTTTGGCGGAGCATATATCCCCGAGGTGCTCTACAAATGCGTCCACGAGCTGCAAGGCTGCTATCGCAGCATCATCGAGAGTGACTCTTTCAAGCGCGACTACCACGCCCTGCTGCGCGACTATGTCGGCAGGCCGTCGCCACTCTACTATGCCCGTCGCATGAGCGAGCGCTACGGCTGCCGCCTCTACCTCAAACGCGAAGACCTCAACCACACCGGCGCCCACAAGATAAACAACACCATCGGACAGATACTCCTGGCACAACGCATGGGCAAGACCCGCATCATTGCCGAGACGGGGGCCGGACAGCATGGCGTAGCAACGGCCACCGTGTGTGCTCTCATGGGCATGAAGTGTGAGGTGTTCATGGGCGCCACTGATGTCGGGCGCCAGCACACCAACGTCGAGCGCATGAAGATGCTTGGCGCCGAGGTGCACCCTGTGCGCACGGGCAACATGACGCTCAGCGATGCCTGCTCGGAGGCTATACGCGACTGGTGCTGCCATCCCTCAGACACCTTCTATATCGTGGGTTCAACGATGGGGCCGCATCCATACCCCGACCTCGTGGCACGCATGCAGAGCGTCATCAGCGAGGAACTGAAGTGGCAGCTTCAGGAGAAGGTGGGGCGCGACTACCCCGACTACCTCGTGGCATGCATAGGCGGCGGCAGTAACGCCGCAGGCACAATCTTCCACTACGTTGACGACGAGCGCGTGCGCATCGTGCTGGCCGAGGCAGGAGGGCATGGCTGGCAGACCGACCACACCGCCGCCACCATACATCGCGGCACGGTGGGCATACTCCACGGTGCCAAGATGCTCGTGATGCAGGACGACGACGGACAGATACAGGAGGCTTTCACCATCTCGGCAGGTCTCGACTACCCCGGTGTCGGACCCATGCACTGCAACATGGCGCGGAAGCATCGCACAGAGGTGGTGAGCATCAACGACGATGAGGCGCTACGTGCAGGCTATGAGCTGACACGCATGGAGGGCATCATACCGGCCATAGAGTCGGCACACGCCGTGGCGGCGCTCGCCAAGATGACGTTCCGACCCGACGATGTCGTAGTGCTCACCGTCAGCGGCCGTGGCGACAAAGACATAGAGACTTATCTGAGATTCAAGGACCAAATAACCGCCTGCCAACAACAATGACACTATTCCACTACACCACAAACTCACGCACCATACTGGCCGACCTATACACGCCCGTGGGAGTGTATATGCGGCTGCGCGACCTATACCCGCAGAGCGCCCTCATGGAGTGTGCCGACTACCACGATGCTGCCAACTCACGAAGCTTCATAGGCATAGACCCCATCGCCAGCGTGGCCGTGGCTCATGGCATGGCTGTGGTGACGATGCCCGACGGCACAGAGTCGCGACGCGCCATCTCAGGCGACTATGGCGTGGCAGATGCCATACACACGCTGACAGACAGCCTCGACGTGCGTGGCTCCGATGCCGACGTTTGCGGACTCTTCGGCTACACCAGTTTTAATGCCGTGCGATATTTCGAGGGCATAAATGTCAAGGATGAGACACAGGAGCGCAACGATGCGCCCGACGTGCTGTATATATTATATAAGGTGGTCATCGTGTTCGACCACCACGACAGCACACTCCGTGTCGTGGAGATGAATGCCGAGGGCCAGCCGTCGCAGCTCGCGCCGGTGCTACAAGCCATGAACCGTGGCAACGTCCGCGAGTATGGTTTCCGCGCCATCGGCGACGTCCGCTCCACCCTCACCGATGCCGAGCATAAGGCCAACATACGGCGAGGCATACGCCACTGCCTGCGTGGAGATGTCTTCCAGATCGTGCTCTCGCGACGCTTCGTGCAGCGCTACGAGGGCGACGACTTCCGCCTCTACCGCGCACTGCGCAGCATAAACCCCTCGCCATACCTCTTCTACTTCGACTTCGGAGGATTCCGCATCTTCGGCAGCTCGCCGGAGACACACTGCCGCATAGAGAGGCAGGACGTGGCAGACTCACAAAGACGCGCCTTTCGAGCATACATAGATCCCATTGCCGGCACCACACGACGCACGGGCGACGTCGAGGCCGACCGTCGTGGAGCAGAGTTCCTGCGCAACGACCCCAAGGAGAATGCCGAGCACGTGATGCTCGTTGACCTGGCACGCAACGACCTCTCGCGCAACTGCCACGATGTGCGCGTGGACTACTACAAGGACATACAGTACTACTCACATGTCATACACCTCGTGAGCCGTGTCAGCGGTATGCTCGACGAGGGGCGCGACCCCATACGTGCTTTCATAGACACCTTTCCCGCTGGCACACTGAGCGGTGCGCCCAAGGTGCGCGCCATGCAGCTCATCAGCGACTACGAGCCTCACAACCGTGGGGCCTACGGCGGATGCATAGGCATCATAGGACTCGACGCCACCCTCAATCAGGCCATCACCATACGCACCTTCGTATCGCGAAACGGCGAACTGTGGTTCCAGGCAGGCGGAGGCATCGTGGCAAAGAGCGACGAGGACTACGAACTCCAGGAGGTCAACAACAAGCTCGGAGCACTGCGTCGGGCCATCGAGAAGGCACAGGATTTAAAGTAACAACCATCATCAACGCAATCATAACCTATGCGAATCGTTATCATCGACAACTATGACTCCTTCACCTACAACCTCAGCCACCTCGTGAAGGAGCTCGGAGCAGAGGTCTCCGTGTTGAGAAACGACCTGTTCGGCCTCAACGAACTCGACCGCTTCGACAAGATCATCCTGTCGCCAGGACCAGGCATACCTGCCGAGGCAGGCCTGCTCTGCGACGTCGTGCGTACCTATGCCCCACGAAAGCCCATCCTCGGAGTATGCCTCGGACATCAGGCCATAGGCGAGGTCTTTGGGGCGCGCCTGCAGAACCTCGACGAGGTGTTCCATGGCGTGGCAACGCCGTGCCGCATCATCCAGGATGCCGAAGGCAAACCTCTGGACACACTCTTCGACTCCATGCCGACGGACATCACCGTGGGACGCTACCACTCGTGGGTGGTGGAGCGCGACAGCATGCCCTCATGCCTGGAGGTGACAGCCGAGAGCCACGAGGGACTGGTCATGGCACTGCGCCACCGGCACTATGACGTGCGTGGCATACAGTTCCATCCCGAGAGTGTGCTCACGCCAGACGGACGCACCATGCTCGCCAACTGGCTGAATGCCAACAACTGAACCTAGGCTCACAACACAAACGTACACACTACACCGACACACAACACAACCCTATATATATACATTCCCACCATGCAACAGACATTGAAAAACTACCTCTTCCGCCTCTTGAACCACGAAGAACTCTCCCGCGAGGAGATGAAGACAATACTCATCGGCATCACACAGAGCGAATACCCCACTGAGCAAATCACGGCACTGCTGACATGCCTGCAGATGCGAGGTGTCACCGTCGATGAGCTCCTGGGATTCCGCGACGGCATCCTCGAGACCGGCGTCCCTGCCATCCTCAACTCCGACCGCTATATCGACGTCGTGGGTACGGGAGGCGACCGCAAGAACACGTTCAACATCTCAACCACCGCATGTTTCGTCATCGCAGGGGCTGGCTACAAGGTGGCCAAGCATGGCAACTATGCCGCCACGAGCGTCAGCGGAGCGTCAAACGTCATTCAGCATCATGGCATACGCTTCACCGACGACATCGACCGCCTCAACCGGAGTCTCAACGAGGCTGGCATCGTATATCTCCACGCACAGCTCTTCGCCAGAGCCATGAAGTTTGTCGGACCAATACGCAAGGCTCTGCAGTTCCCTACTATCTTCAACCTGCTCGGACCTATCGTCAACCCCAGCCAGCCCAAATGCCAGCTGCTCGGAGTGGCCAACCTCGACCAGATGCGCCTCTACACTGCTGTCTATCAGCGTATGGGCATCGACTATGGCATCGTGAACAGCATCGACGGCTACGACGAGATTTCGCTCACAGGACCGTTCAAGGTGACGGTAGGTGCAGGGGCATCGGCCTCTGATGATGCAGAGAGCGCTCAGGCCGCAGAGCCGTCCTTCGGCTACGAACGTATCTTCAACCCCTCCGATCTAGGCTTCGATATCGCCAAGCCTGAAGAACTCGTGGGAGGTGCCACCGAGGAGGAGGCGGCGGCAATCTTCGATGCCGTGCTCGAGAACCGCGCCCTGCCGGCACAGAAGAACATCGTGCTCGCCAATGCCGCCTTCGGCATACAGGTGCTGGAGAGAGGGACTCTCGACATCGAGGCCTGCATCGACAAGGCGCGCGAGAGCATCGACTCGGGAGCCGCGCTCAGCACATTCCGTAAATTCGTAGAACTCAACTCCTGACAGCCATGGACATTCTCGAAAAGATAGTGGCCACGAAGCGCGACGAGGTGGCGGCACTGAGGGCTGCACACCCTGAGTTGGCCGACGAGGCTGCCTGCGTGAGCCGCAGGAAGCCTTCGCTGCGAGAGGCACTGCTCGACGATGCTGCCGGCATCATTGCCGAGTTCAAGCGCCGCAGCCCGTCGAAGGGATGGATACACGAGTCGGCACGCCCCGACGTGGTGGCACCGGCCTATCAACATGCCGGAGCAGCGGCACTGAGCATACTCACCGACGAGCACTACTTCGGAGGCTCCGACGACTACATACGTCAGGCACGGGCAGCAGGAGTCACACTGCCCATACTCTACAAGAACTTTGTCATCGACGAGTGTCAGCTCTATGCCGCAGCACTCTGCGGAGCATCGGCGGTGCTGCTCATCGCAGCGTGTCTCACACAGCAACGTTGCGCGGAGCTCATAGCACAAGCCCACGACCTCGGACTGGAGGTGCTGCTAGAGATGCACTCCGACGGCGAGCTGGCATACGCCGCCCTCGGACCCGACCTCTGCGGCATCAACAACCGTCATCTCGGGACGTTCCACACCGACGTCGCAACATCGTTCCGACTGGCAGAGCGACTCCGCCATGCCACGGCACATGCCGACCGTGAGCCACTCCTTGTCAGCGAGAGCGGCATCTCTGACCCCGACACGGTGCGGGCGCTGCGTGAGGCCGGCTTCAGAGGTTTCCTCATCGGCGAGACATTCATGCGCGCCGACGACCCTGCCCGAGCACTATCTGACTTCATAGCAGAACTCAATGTCTGACGGTATGACGGACAGGAGGATAATGCTCAAGGTGTGCGGCATGAGGGATGCCGCCAACATTCGTGACGTGGAGAGACTCGGCCCAGACCTCATGGGCTTTATCTTCTGGCCACGCTCCAGCAGGTATGTCGCCGCGGTGCCAGGCTATATGCCCACGTCGTGCCGCAGGGTGGGGGTCTTCGTTGACGAGGACATAGAACGTGTATGCGACACCGCCGACGCCTTCGGACTCCACGTGATTCAGCTGCATGGCCATGAGAGCCCCGACTACATCCTGCGACTGCGCCACGCCGCAGCATCACTGCCACACGTCGTGGGGCAGGGTGGGGAGCCTGCTGTCATCAAGGCTTTCAGCATAGCCACAGTCGGCGACCTCGCACTGACAGCCCCCTACACGGGAGTGGCAGATATGTTACTCTTCGACACGAAGGCGCAGCTGCCGGGAGGCACGGGATGTTGCTTCGACTGGAGCGTGCTCAATGCCTATGAGGGCGACACACCATTCCTGCTCAGCGGAGGCATAGGCCCCGACGACGTGCCGCGACTGCAGGCCTTCTGCCAGACGTGCCCGGGACATGTCGCGGAATGTCTCGCCGGCATAGACATAAACTCGCGCTTCGAGACTGCTCCTGCCATGAAGGACGTGCACATGCTGCGATGCTTCTTCGACAGGCTTGGCAGGACCACCGAACACAATAAGCCGCAAAAACAATGATTCCTAAAACCACACGACAATGAATAAGATCAACCAACTATTCTCCCAACGAGGCGACCGCAAACTGCTGTCTCTCTATTTTTGTGCCGGATGCCCGACGCTCGACGGCACTGCAGATGTCATCCTTGCCATGCAGCGAAGAGGCATCGACTGCATAGAAGTAGGCATACCCTTCAGCGACCCTCTGGCCGACGGGCCTGTGATACAGTCTGCTGCCACACAGGCGCTGCACAACGGCATGTCACTGAGCATGCTGCTGAGCCAGCTACGGGCCGTGAAGAACGAGGTGACGGTGCCGCTGATTCTCATGGGCTACCTCAACCCCATCCTCCACTATGGCATTGAACGTTTCTGCGCCGATGCTGCCGAGGCGGGGGTCAGCGGTATGATAATCCCCGACCTGCCATTCGACGACTATCTCCGTGTCGTCAAACCCGTGGCCGACAGCCACGACCTGAGGGTGGTGATGCTCATCACCCCTGAGACGAGCGAGGAGCGCATACGCTTCATAGACGAGAACACCGATGGCTTCATCTATATGGTGTCGTCGGCGGCCATCACGGGAGCTCAGCAGAGTTTCGACGATGCCAAGCAGGCGTACTTCCGCCGCATCGACGCCATGAAGCTCCGCAATCCCCGCATGATAGGTTTCGGCATCTCCAACAAGCAGACCCTCGATGCCGCAAAGGCTCATGCCGCAGGTGCCATCATCGGCTCTAAGTTCGTGTCGCTCCTCAACGAGGCACAAGGCGATGCCGATGCCGCCCTCGACGGCCTCTTTGCCGCCCTTGCCAAGTAGAGCCTCTTTGCCGCCCCGGCCAAGTCGAGTCTCTTTGCTGCCCCGGCCAAGTAGAGCCTCTTTGCCGCCCCGGCTAAGTATAGCCTCTTTGCCGCCCCGGCCATGTAAAGTCTCTTTGCTGCCCAGGCCAAGTAGAGCCTCTTTGTCGCCCCGGCCAAGTAGAGTCTCTTTGCTGCCCCGGCCAAGTAGAGCCTCTTTGCTGCCCCGGCCAAGTAGAGCCTCTTTGCCGCCCCGGCCAAGTAGAGCCTCTTTGCTGCCCCGGCCAAGTAGAGCCTCTTTGCCGCCCAGGTGTCACATGAAATTGAGCTACGTAGGGGGTGAGTCATTATTTTTTTCGCCTTGGTGATGATGGTTCCGCGCCTAGGGGATGCAACTATCTCGCCTAGAGCCTTTACTTGTCCCACGAACGTGGGCCAATCATCCCACGAACGTGGGCCAATCATCCCACGAACGTGGGCCAATCGTCCCACGAACGTGGGCCAATCGTCCCACGAACGTGGGCCAATCGTCCCACGAACG
>CAMVIB010000007.1 GCA_947167455.1 uncultured Prevotellaceae bacterium
GACGGGAAGTTCTTCCAGTAGTCGGGCTTGGGGTTCTGTGAGTTGTTGTACTGCAGACGCGTGCCGCTGTACATGGCATATTTGCCGTAGAGTGAGGTGGTGAGCTTGAGGTTGTCGCGGATGGCGAAGTCCCACGTCATGAGCAGCGACGGCTCGAAGTTGTTGACTACGCGCGAGTTCCTCACCTTGCCGTCCTGATAGCCCCAGTAGGGGTTGTACAGGTAGTCGTTGGCCAGCCAGTAGGCCTCGTCGGTGCTGGCACCCTGCTGTGCACGCTCCGTGGGGTTGCCCCATGTGGCGATGTTCAGGCTGTGGCGTGTGCCCCACTTCTTCTGCAGCGAGAGGAAGTAGGCCAGCGAGTTATAGAACGTGCCATCGACGGCCGCCGTCTTGTGGTTTGCCCAGCGGTAGCCCACGGTGCCGAAGAATGCCCAGCCACGCTGGCTCAGGCCCGTGCCGAAGGTGTACATCGCGCGCAATGTGTAGTTGCGGTTCAGTCCCGAGAGCGTCACCTTATGCCCGGCGGCATAGTTGCTGGCACGGAAGTCGTAGTTGTTGCTGCCTCCGAGGGCGGCGACGCCGAAGTTGTTAGTCTCGAAGGGCGACGCGTAGTCGATGCCGCGGGTGGCATCGTTCATGCCGCCGATGGTCGAGTACGAGAAGCGCCCGTTCTCTATGGAATTCACCTGGACACCGTTCATATAGATGTCGTTGTACTTCTGGTCCAGGGCGCGGAACTTGAAGCGCAAGGGGCTGAAGAGGTAGCCCACATTGCTGGTATAGACGTTCGAGCTGGAGTTGATCTGGATGACGTCCTGAGTGGCATCGGCATCCTCGTCGAGCTGCGACTCCGTGAAGATGAAGGAGGCGGCATCGTCCTTCACTGCTTTCTCGGCATCGCTCACTACAGGCTCTTGGGCGTACACGTAGCTGCTAAGGCATAGCATCGCGGCAGCAGGTAGTAGGTTCTTTCTCATTGGTCAGTGGTCTTTTTTAGCATGATTTGGCCACAAAGAAAGCGAAAAAAGTTTGAACTTCAAAGCGAATTACGCTTTTTTTGTTATAAACAGCAAATTTATCACGTTTGTTTTCGTGCGTATGCATAATTTTGTTAACTTTGCCCCCACAACTGCATCTATCATCTTCCGTCTCATGAAACATCTTAACGCTACCCTTACCTTCGTGCTCCTGCTGTCAGCTGCCCTCTCCCACACCCGCGCTCAGGAGCGTCGCCTCAGCCTTTATGGCGTAGGCTTCTACAACCTCGAGAACCTCTTCGACATCACTCATGACGAGGGCAAGAACGACGAGGAATACCTCCCCGACGGCGCCAACCACTGGACGCAGATGAAGTATGAGCACAAGCTCAATAACATGTCGCGCACCCTGGCCGACATGGGCTGCGAGCGGCTCCCCGGCATAGGATGTGCCATCATCGGCGTCAGCGAGGTGGAGAATGCGCACTGCCTCACCGACCTCTGCGCACAGCCCCCGCTGGCCGAGCGCAACTTCAACTTCATACATGTCGAGGGGCCTGACCGTCGTGGCGTAGATTGCGCACTGCTCTACAACCCGCGTTTCTTCAAACCTTCGAAGTTCTGGCTGCAGCCATACCTCAACAGCGACGGCACAGTGCGCTACACGCGAGGCTTCCTCACCGTGCAGGGCACCCTGGCAGGCGACAGCGTTACGGCCATAGTATGTCACTGGCCCTCGCGCTTCTCAGGCCCCGAGGCGCGCATCCAGGCCGGTCAGCAGGTGAGACAGGAGAAGGACAGCATCCTACGTGCCAACCCGCAGATGAAGGTCTTCGTCATGGGCGATATGAACGACGACCCCATGGATCCTTCCATGGCCAAGGCGCTCGGCGCACGTCGCAAGATAGCTGACGTCACCGACGATCAGATGTTCAACCCCTGGTGGCAGGTGCTCCTCGACGGTCGCGGCACGCTGCGCTATCAGGGTGGATGGAACCTCTTCGACCAGATTGTCATGACACCTAATGCCATCGACCGCGACGGCTCCAAGAGCTACCAGACCCTCACCTTCTTCAAGGCCGAGGTGCAGCGCTTCGAGTATCTTCTCCAGGACGACGGCAAGTTCAAGGGCAACCCCAAGCGCACCCACGCCAGCGGTGTCTGGCTCGACGGCTACAGCGATCACCTCCCCGTCGTGGCCTATTTCGTCCGTGAGGTGAAGTGATAGCAGCCCAGAAGTTTAAAAAACGCTAAAGCTGTGCATTCTTTCACTCCTAAACTTTAAACTCTCATTTTTTTCCTTTACCTTTGCGGCGCCGTAAACGAAAGAACGTTATTATCACATACACTTTAACCGTTTCATATTAAAACATTATGGTAAGTTACAAAGAACTGGGCCTTGTCAACACCCGCGAGATGTTCAAGAAGGCCGTAGCCGGCGGATATGCCATTCCCGCTTTCAACTTCAACACCATGGAGCAGATGCAGGCCATCGTGCAGGCTGCCGTAGAGACAAAGTCACCTGTCATCATGCAGGTCAGCAAGGGCGCCCGCGCATACGCCAACGGCACCATCCTCCGCTACATGGCTCAGGGTGCCGTGGAGTATGCCAAGGAGCTTGGCTGCCCCAACCCCCAGATAGCCCTTCACCTCGACCACGGCGACAGCTTCGAGATCTGCAAGGAGTGCATCGACAATGGCTTCTCAAGCGTCATGTTCGACGGCAGTGCCCTCCCCTACGAGGAGAACATCGCCATCACAAAGAAGGTCGTGGAGTATGCACATCAGTACGACGTCACCGTCGAGGCTGAGCTCGGTGTCCTCGCCGGCGTAGAAGACGAGGTCAGCGCTGCCGAGAGCCACTACACACGCCCCGAGGAGGTCGTGGATTTCAGCACACGCAGCGGATGCGACAGCCTCGCCATATCCATCGGCACAAGCCACGGAGCATATAAGTTCACACCCGAGCAGTGCACACGCGACCCCAAGACCGGGAAGCTCGTGCCGCCACCACTCGCCTTCGATATCCTTCATGAGATAGAGAAACGCATCCCGGGATTCCCCATCGTGCTCCACGGCTCAAGCTCCGTGCCTCAGGATGAGGTCGATACCATCAACAAGTATGGCGGCAAGCTCCCCGATGCCGTAGGCATACCCGAGGAGCAGCTCCGCGAAGCCAGCAAGAGTGCTGTCTGCAAGATCAATATCGACAGCGACAGCCGTCTGGCCATGACAGCTGCCATCCGCAAGCACCTCGCCGAGAACCCCAGCCACTTCGACCCGCGCCAGTACCTCAAGCCCGCACGCGAGAACATGAAGAAGATGTACATCCACAAGATTGTGAATGTCCTCGGCAGCAACGACAAGCTCTAAATACACACACATCACATCCAACGAAAGGGAGCCGACGGCTCCCTTTCCTTTTTGCATCCCTTCCCCAAAAATATAATAATGTTCGCGCGCGATACCTCTCTCCCGCAATACCTCGCCGAACTGGCCAGCCGCTACGAGACCCCCGCCTTCCTGCCCGCCGACCCGTCATGGTTCATGCATCAGGTCAGCGGCGACGCCAATCGCGAGGCCATGGCATTCGTCGCCGCCGCCATAAGCTATGGCAGCCGCCGGCAGTTCATGCCCAAGATACAGGCCATCCTCGATGCTACCGGCGGCGACGTCTATGCATGGCTGCGCCAGCGTGCTTTCGCCGATGCCGCTTCGTCGCCCCTTTCCTTCCGGCCCGACGACACGCGATGCTTCTACCGCCTGCAGACGTGTGCCGACATCTATACCTTCCTCAGCGCCACAGCAGCTCTCTTGCAGCAACACGGCTCCATCCGCCGTTTTGCGGAACATGCCATAGCGACATCCACCTTGCCGCCGCCACGACAAAGGCCGCAGGCGTTGCCCACACTCGCCGTCATAGATGCCCTCGCTCGCCATTTCTCAGCCTGCGGGAGCCGGGGCGTAATACCAAAAGACACCACGTCGGCATGCAAGCGCGTCTGCATGTTCATGCGATGGATGGTGCGCAGAGAGTCGCCAATCGACCTCGGACTCTGGGCCGACATCATCGCCCCTGATGCCCTCATCATGCCACTCGACACCCACGTCATGCAGCAGGCAGCACGTCTCCGTCTCATGGCATCTGCCACGACATCGATGTCCAACGCCCTGCGCCTCACCGACACCGTGGCGCATTTCTTCCCCGACGACCCTCTCCGTGCCGACTTCGCCCTCTTCGGATATGGCGTCGATGAAGCCACGTAAGGGCTTTTTGTCGCCGTCACTGACCGATATCAGTCAAAAAAAGTCGTGTTTGATGAACTTTTCAAGCAAAATACTTTGTGGTAACGCAAATTATAGCTATCTTCGCAAATCCATTTAAGCTGTTGCTATGGCATATTGTTCTTACATATAGAGACGCAAAGCATGAACAACAAACTATAATTCCATACCACTATGAGAAAACTTCGTTATTCACTTTCCATCGGTCTCACTGTCGTGGCTGCTCTCTTCACTGCCCACACCTTCCAGGCATGTACGTCCGACAATGACGTTACCGCCACACCGTTGACCTCCAGCGATTACCAGCGTGCAACGAATGCCGTGCGCTTCTCGACTTACATGGCCACAAGCCCCACCACACGCGCCGGCTATGAGGGTGGCATCACCACACAGGAGCTGAAAGACCTCGACGCACTGGGCGCACACAGCGACGCCCTCACCCACGGCTTCGGCGTCTTCGGCTACTACACCGGCACCGCCGACTATGCCCAGAACACCATCGCCAACTTCATGTACAACCAGCAGGTCTATTACGACAAGGCCAAGGAAGGCCAGGGCTACGTCACCGAGTGGACCTACTCACCCTTGAAGTACTGGCCCAACGAGGTGCAGGACGGCGCCGCCACACCGGCATGGATGGTCGATGACCAGGACGAGGACCAGAACAACAACCAGGCCTACACCGACGGCACCCACGGCGGCAAGGTGAGCTTCTTCGCCTACGCTCCCTTCGTGGGATGGAACGATGCCAAGGACGCCCTCAAGGACCACTACACCACCACCGACGCCACCTACGGCATCATCGCCATCAACGGCATCGCAGGCCGCGACGGCGCACAGGGCACACCCGGCACCGGCTCGTGGAAGCAGGGCGACCCCGTCATCACTTATGTCGTAAACCCCGTAGGCTCCAAGGTCGTTGACCTGCTCTGGGGTACCGCCGGCAACACCAGCGTCGGCGTGACAGCCACCAGCGAGGGCGTCACCGGCGCCGGCAACAACGGCGAGCACAACATCCCCGCCGGCACCCCCTACCAGCAGCAGATCCTGAGTCCCTACTACGTCAACGCCAACCTCACCAAGCAGAAGACGACAGGCACCGTGAGCATCGCCTTCAAGCACGCCCTGGCCAAGGTGGGCGGCTCAGAGGCCAACAGCACGGCAGGCTCCACCGTGCGCCATGGTCTGCTCATACAGCTCGACCTTGACGACCAGAAGGGTGCCGAGGAAGGCGGCCTCCTCGAGTCCATACTCCCCGCAGACCCCCTCTACCAGTCCGGTCAGAACGAGCACCAGACAAAGGTCACCGTCAGCAACGTAACCATCACCGCACGCTCGCTCACCAAGGACGCCACCGACAAGACTCCCGGCCAGACAGGCTACACAGCCACCTACCTCAAGCAGCTCAAGGGCGACCTGAACCTGGCCACAGGTCAGTGGACGCTGACAGGCGCTACGACCACCGACGTCGCACAGGCCGCCACGACGACACACGTCGTCACACAGAATGCATCCGATGCCAACTCGGCAGGCGTAATCAGCTCCAAGATAAAGGAACCCACCAACTACACTGGCCAGTACACCACCGACTTCTTCAAGAGCAACATACCTCTTGGCGTGCTCACCACACCGCAGAATGTGTATGAGAACGAGGCATACCCCCTCGTCTTCATCCCCGGCACATGGCCCGAGCTTGTCGCCACCGTGACCTACACCGTGCGCACCCTCGACGAGAACCTGGCCTACAACTACTCCGAGGTGACACAGAAGATTACCAAGAAGGTGACATTCAAGGACGCCGTCCTGCTCAACAAGCAGTACTCGCTGCTCATGCACCTGGGCCTGACCTCCGTGAAGTTCACCGCCACCGTCGATGACTGGGACAACACCATCAGCACCACCGAGTCCGGCAGCTCATACGCCAGCGTTGATGAGGAGGCCATAGAGCACATCTACATCCCGCGCAACGTGGGCGAGACCACCTCCCCCGGCACCGAGACCGCCATCACCCTCGGCGGCAAGTCGTATGTCATCGTCTTCAGCCAGACAGGCATACCCGAGGGCGCAACCTACTTCTCCACCGAGGCGCCGCTCACCATCTCGGCCTACGAGCTCGGCAACGGCGGCGCACGCACCAAGGTCACGCTCGACGGCACCACCAACAAGATTGCCGTGGAGTGCCGCGCCAGCCACACCCACTTCCACCGCGGCACGGCAGGCGAATACACCTATACCGGCGGCGACCTCATCCTCACCACTCAGGATGCCGACAAGACCATCATCCACGCACCCGTGGACATCACCCTGACCATCGGCGGTGTCACCACCACGGCCCAGTCCACCATCTACATCTGGCCGTCGGCCAACCTGCCCTACTATCTACAATAATACTCCTTAGGGGCGTAACATAACTCGCTTAGGCAAGTCGCATGGCTTGCCTAAGCGAGTTGCGTTACGCCCCTAAACCCTTACATCTCATCACCCACCCACCCTTTTTTCGGTAAAAAAATGCGAAAACCTTTGGCCGTCTGACTAATAAATCTTACCTTTGTACCCCAAATGAGGGGCGAAGGACTGAAACCTCATTTGTTTTCTTAATTATAATTGTATAGATATGAACTCGCTTGAACTGAAATACGGGTGCAACCCCAACCAGAAGCCCTCGCGAATCTTCATGGACGACGGTTCCGAACTGCCCATTACCGTCCTCAGCGGACGACCGGGCTACATCAACTTCCTCGACGCTTTCAACGCTTGGCAGCTCGTCAGCGAGCTGCGGCAGGCAACAGGGATGCCGGCGGCAGCAAGCTTCAAGCATGTCTCGCCGGCAGGAGCTGCCGTGGGACTCCCCATGAGCGACACCCTGCGGCACATCTACTGGGTAGATGACATCGACTTCCCTCTGACACCTATCGCAACAGCCTATGCACGCGCACGAGGTGCCGACCGCATGTCGTCCTACGGCGACTTCATCGCCCTCTCCGACACCTGCGACCGCGCCACCGCACTCCTCATCAAGCGCGAGGTGAGCGACGGAGTCATAGCACCGGCCTACGACGACGACGCCCTCGACATCCTCCGCGCCAAGCGCAACGGCACATACAATGTCATACAGATCGACCCCGCCTACCGACCCGCTCCCGTGGAGCGTAAGCAGGTCTTTGGAGTGACTTTCGAACAGGGACGCAATGAGGTGCGGCTCGACGACCCGGCACTTTTCGCCAACATTCCCACACAGGCCAAGAACTTCCCCGACGAGGCACGGCGCGACCTCATGATTGCCCTCATCACCCTCAAATACACCCAGAGCAACAGCGTATGCTATGCCAAGGACGGACAGGCTATCGGCATCGGCGCAGGACAGCAGAGCCGCATCCACTGCACACGACTCGCCGGACAGAAGGCCGACATCTGGTGGCTGCGCCAGCACCCACAGGTCATGGCACTGCCCTTCCTGCCGGGCATACGGCGCGCCGACCGCGACAACACCATCGACATATACATCAGCGATGACTACGACGACGTGCTGCGCGACGGCGAGTGGCAGCGTTTCTTCACCGAGAGGCCCGAACCCCTCACACGTCAGCAGAAAGCCGAGTGGGTGGCACAGCTGCGTGGCGTGAGCCTCGGCTCAGACGCCTTCTTCCCCTTCGGCGACAACATCGAGCGTGCCCACAAGAGTGGGGTAGAGTGGGTGGCACAGGCCGGAGGCAGCGTGCGCGACGACCATGTCATCGCTACCTGCGACCGCTACGGCATCGCCATGGCATTCACAGGAGTGAGACTCTTCCACCATTAAACCAACACTACTATGGACGCCCTCGACATCGCCATGCAGGCGGGTATCACCTTCCGAAAAGCCCCGGCGGCATCCACTACCGACGACGGCCGCGTACGCACCAAGGCACGCAAGAAGGGCTACGTCACCGGAGCACATGGTTCTGCTTCGGCACAGAAGAAAGCTGACATACGACGGCGACGTGCCAACCGCCACAAGTAACAAGACCAAAACATTCTGAACCACGAACCGACTTTCGGAACATAACCATGACTCACTGCGACGGCTTGCTGCCGTCGTCACAATAGCAATGACACTCGTCGCCTGCACGGCCGACGATGATGCCGCACGTGACAGCACACCCGCTGACGCCACGCCACTGACCTTCGACACCTACCTCGCACAGACTCCCGAGTCACGTGCCATAATCGATGACATCGACGCCCTGCGCGCAGTGGGATTCGGAGTCTATGCCTACTATACCCCCAACGGCGACTACGCCCACAACACCACCGAGCCCAACTTCATGTACAACCAGCACGTGGAGTACAAGGCTTCATTCGGCGCGCCATACGTCACATCGTGGACATACTTCCCCATCAAGTTCTGGCCCAACGACTACAGCACTGGTGCCGTCGATGACCAGGATGACGACACCGGCAACAACCCCGCCACGGGTTCACGACCCGACCGCCTGTCGTTCTTCGCGTATGCACCATACGCCGAGGCCAACGCCGACGGCACGCTGACAGCATCTTCCTCGACAGGCATCACCGCCCTATCAGCAAATAGTGTCAACGGCGACCCCCTCGTCTCATACACCATCACATCATGTCGCCCTGACCTCGCCGATGCTCCCGATATCCTCTGGGGCGTGGATGCCGCAACAGGTCTGCCGCACCGCAACCTCACAAAGCAACGCACCGACGAGACAGTGGCGTTCGCCTTCCGGCATGCCTTGGCCAAGCTGCGCGTATATGTGTGCGCCGTGGCCGACGAGGTGGCACCTGGCACTGGTACCATCGATGGCGAGACGCGCATACTCATCAACAGCATCAGCGTCAGCGGCAATGCCACGTCATCGGCAAAGCTCAACCTCAACAACACCGTTGCCAACACACCCATCTGGCAGGAGGCCGGCAGCTCTGCCGTGGAGTTCAAGGCTCCCACCGACGCCACCATCAACCCAGTCATCTACGCCCACACACCGCTTTACGACCGCAACGGGGCTGCCATCGACATGAGCGACATCAGCTCCTTCCTCGGCCACACCCCATCCTACTGGGACACGGGCGACAACTTCTCACACCTCCCCGCTGGCGTCAGCACCACGCCGCAAAGCATTTTTGCCACCGACGACTACGCCTATCTCTTCATCCCGCTCAGCACCGTCAGTGCGCCTCTCACCGACCTGACGTTCAACGTCAGCTACACCGTCATTACGCGCGACCCGGCACTCGTCCGCAACGACCCTGCAGGATTCTCCATCGTCACCAACGACATCAACCGCACACTCTCCCTCGCAACACCTTTCCAGGGCGGGAAGGAATATGCCGTGCGCCTGCTGCTCGGCATGACATCAGTCAAGTTCGAGGCCACCGTCAACGACTGGGGCAGCGGCGACAATACTGAAGTCTATATGCCACAAAACCAAGAGAAAACGCCATGAAACCCCTGCACACATATCTCCATCAGCTCTTGGCGCTGCCATTGCTGCCACTGCTGCCACTGCTGACAGCCGCCTGCACAGCCGACGACACTGACCTTCTGCCGCCTGACGGACAGCCTGTTGCCGTGGACTTCGATGTGTATATGGGCGGACAGGCCGACACACGAGCAGGCCTGGGCGGTGAGCTCACCACGGCAAACCTCGCCGACTTCGGCGTCTATGCCTACAACACCGGCACCACGCCATGGGCCTCCATGGCAGGCTCCTTCCCTCCCGACTACATGTACAACCAGCATGTGCTGAAGAACAGCGACGGCACATGGGGCTACTCCCCGCTCAAGTATTGGCCCAACGGTTCCGGCACTGCCAACGACGACACCGGCCAGGGCGCGACACAAAGCCGGGTCTCTTTCTTCGCCTACGCGCCATTCGTAAACCTCAACATCACCGACCTCAGCCAGACCAACGACCCCACCGACGACCCCACCTCCGGCATAACGCACATCGATGCCTGCGGACATGCTCCCCTCATCACCTACAAACTCGCCTCCGACTATGCCTCGCAGGTCGATTTCCTATATGCTAACACCAACACAGACCTCACCAAGCAGGCCGTCAACGGCAAGGTGCAGTTCGACTTCCGGCACGCACTCGCTGCCATCGACATCAAGGTGCAGCTCGTCTATAACCTCAAAGAAGCACCGTCCGCTGCCAACCCCGTCAAAACCAAGGTCTATATCTCCTCCGTGACTCTCGGCGGCTCCGCCATTCACGCCACTGGAAAGTTCTCACTCGCCAATGCCACATGGTCAGAAACCTCAGGCAGTGCCGCCATCACCATCCCCACCGACCAGATAGCACCGGTCCTGCGAGGAGCAGCACCCGATGCCACCATCGATGCCATCCGCCTGGCAGAACTCAACAACTGGGCCACACACTCCGGTGTCACCGAGACAGAGACCCACCTCACCAACAATGCCGTGGCAACGATGATCATCCCCGCCGGCTCAACCACACTCACCCCGACACTCAACTACAACTTCGTAACCCTCGACGACGACCTCGCCCTCAGCACTTACACCACCGTCGATGCCGTCACCGGCGACGTCACACACCGCTTCGCACGCATCAGCAACAGCGTCAGCGCATCATCCCCTGCCATCACCATCGAGGGCGGCAAGCGCTACACCCTCCTCTGCCGCATCGGCGTGGAGACGATGGAGTTCGGTGTCATCGGCGTGACAAGCATGGAGGTGGCTGTGACAGGAGTCGATGACTGGGACTTCCCCATACGCTTCTACCCCGGCATCGATAACTACAACATAGATGACCCTAAACCCAGGACCCTCAGTGAGGGCGATAACTAACCTTCCCGCCACAATGAGCCACACATTCAGGTATAGCATATTTGTCGCAGTGGCAGCTCTTGCCACGCTCGCCTCGTGTAGCGATGGCGACGTCGCCTCGCTGTCACACGGGCAGACCGATGCCTACGACAGCGAAGCTCTCATCTTCGCACCATTCACCACCGAGCAGATTGACATTCAGCAGGCCCTCGGCAGCACACGCGCTGAGGCAGCGGCCGACTCTGCAATCCGGCGTGCCAACACCCCATCCTCACGCCCCTTTCAGGGCAGCAACACCAGCGGCCTCTACCTCCATCGCATGCCCCTCCCCTTCATGGAGATACACCCCCGCACAGCCTCCGCACCAGTCCCCCAGTTGGAGGGGTTGCGTTATCATCGCAACCAGCAGCCCCTCCAGCCTCAGCAGCCCCCCCAACACCCTCAGCCCTCCTCACGCGCCCCCCTTTCCTCCCTCGCCTCCACCGACAACTTCCACTCGTCCATGACCATCTGGGGCTTTCTGAGCGCTCCAACCTCGGAGCACAACGACGCCACGCTCTTCAACCATGTCCTCGTCAGCAAGGTTAACAACTGGCGAACGTCGCTCCACTGGCCATACGACGGCGACGGAGGCGGTACGCGCACCATGCGCTTCTACGCCGTGGCGCCATCCATGGACGACCTGGAACTCACCATCACAAACTCACCTGACCACGACACGCAACCCACATTCACATACCGTGTGCCCGACGACATCGACGAGCAGAAGGACTTGCTCTACGGCGAGTCGGACGAGGTAGGAATTGCTGCTGGCCCAAAGGGAGCCACGAATCACACAGGCTATGAAGCCTTCTGGCAGGAGAAGAGCGAACCTGACGGTGAGTGGAGCCGAGAGGCCCACCTGGGGCAGGACGACAAGATTGTTGACCTGCGCTTCAGCCACATACTCACCGCCGTGCGCTTCGTGCAGGGCAACATACCCACGAATCTGCGCATAACCTCCATCACCCTCAACAGCATACGCAACCGTGGCACATACAACCCCGCCACAAGAGCATGGGCCATCGATGACGCCTCCACAGGCCACTACACCATCAATGTCGATTACACCCCCACCAACTACACCGAAGGTTCCAACGTATATATCGATGGCGGCAACGTTCTCTTCCTCATGCCACACACATGCATCTCGGGAGCTGAACTCGAAGTGGCGCTGACCGATACCAACGGCACACCCGACAACACCGCCGACGACCGCAACCACACCATCAAGGTGTCTCTCTCCGGCGACGATTGGAAGCCAGGCTACACCGTGACATACAAAGTGACCGTCGGCGAGCTGCGAGGCGACTACTATCTTGCCGTGCAGAAGGGCGGCGGAGTAGCTTCTTCTAACCTCGAGAACGATGTCAATGCTCACGGCAGCGACAGCGAGTCATTCAAAGTACACAGCTACCGCATGTTCCAGGACTACAGCAGCAGCGAGGGTGGCACCGCCACTGGACCCTCGCACCCCATCCACTGGAAGGTGAATGCCATATACAAAGCCAACAGCGACGGCACCCGCTCCACGACGGCATACACCAGTTCGCCCAGCTGGCTGAGTGTTCTCACAGGTTGGAACGTAGGTGACCATGTAGGTACTCCCATCGATGGTGGCTTAGACAAATCGGCAAGCTACACCTTCACAGCCGCCTCTGGCCAAACATATTCTCATACCACCATTCTCAATGCAAATTCGGAACCTGCTCATAGTTGGGATTTGTCGATGTGTAAAGTCTCGGATGTCACAGATGGCTCCGTGTCATATAAGCTTTTTAAGAACGATGCAACAACACGCACCACATCCAACTGCTATATCATAAACCGCAAGCAAGGTTCTTATAGTTTTCCCATGGTATATGGCAACGGCATCACCGATGGCGTAGATATCGCTTCCGAAAACACTACCTGTTATGACCACCAGGGCGACATCATCAAAAAGCCGTGGATCCTCGACCAGCTGAACAAGACAAAAACCACTACCGTGACCGATGGCAACACTACCACCGTGACCGAGACACAGACAAACTACGGTACTGATGCCTCTTCTTTTTCTGTATCTGGAAGCGACGTCAGAGCCGAGGTTCTTTGGCAGAGCGAGACAGACTTAGTACACGATATATCGTATAATTTGAGTGGTGGTACAAATGCATCGATGATAGGCTTTTCTGCCGACAACGAGTGCATGGCTGAAGGCG
This sequence comes from uncultured Prevotellaceae bacterium, assembly GCA_947167455.1. Lineage (GTDB taxonomy): Bacteria > Bacteroidota > Bacteroidia > Bacteroidales > Bacteroidaceae > Physcousia. The sequence goes on from CAMVIB010000007.1 coordinate 13,296, forward strand.
CGCTCGTCAAGCCCGCCAACTGCATCATAGCCTTGAAAGGCAAGAAGAGAAGCAGGACACGGACTAAGACAACAGTGGTTTCCACAGTCTCAGAGAGCACCTCAGACTCTGATGCTCCTACATCGACGTCGACGACGGGAGACCTTGATGATGGCACTTTCCCTCGCACACAAACCATAAAAGAAGTCACTATCTCCTCTGGTACTAAAACCACCAAGACCACTACGGTCACGCAAAACGATTGGGGAAGTTGGTCTGTCGCTGCCGACTACGACTACCTATGGTTCTGGCACATCTGGATGACCGACGAGGTCTATCCCAATGCCTTCCGCAACCAGACAGGCAAGACTGTAGGCTCCACCGTGCTGTGCAACAGCGGCGGCACGGAACAGTACAAGATTATGCCAGTGAACCTCGGATGGGTGCCCACGAACGACAGCTACACCGTCTATGAGAACCGTGAGGCGTGGCTCGAGATTGTGCAGTGTGATGATGGCGGCACCACCATCACAGGCAGCGCCGACCCCTGCTACGTGAAAATCTCGCAGCTCGCGCAGCAGACACCCGAGGAAGGCACGAGCCTTATGTTCAAATGGGGCTTCCCCTTCCCCTCCAACATTTCCCCCGCATGGACGCCCCTCGGCACATGGAGCACCACGAAAACCCTCTACGACCCCTGTCCCCCCGGCTACCAGCTGCCGCCTCCAGACCTATTCACCGGCGACGTCACCGCCTGCAATGGCGATGATAAAGGATGGTTCTTCTTCCCGCAGGCGGGAATCTCCACCGGGGCAGAGAAGCTGCGTCAGGGACTCTTCTACCTGCCCGTCGGCAACTACTGGACTGGCGACGCCACGCCGACGGCCATCACCCTCCTCGGCATCGATGGCACGCTGGGCACAAGCACCTCGTATGGAGCTTCCACAGCCCTTCCCATTCGCCCGATAGGCGAATACCGGCAATAGCACCCTCAGGGCCTGATGCCACTGGACATGGGTGGCTTCCGTATGGCCGTATCCCAAAAACAGCTCTCCCTCCTATCGGCGAGGCATCAGCCCGCTAATAGGAGGGAGAGCTGCTTTGTCAAGAACCAGCCAGGGTGCAGAGTTGACATCGCCAAGGGGTTTATAACCGCATATTGGCAAGCTTGGCAGCCATGGCATTGAGGGCTTCAAACTCCGCCTTGCCGAGATGGCGGGCGCGTGACTGCCACGGCCATGGTGCCAGGAGCAGCAGGACGCCGCAGGCCACCTGGTCGCAATCGCGGCCCGGTGGTTTGTAATAGGGGCCGAAGCCCTCGCCGTCAAGGCGTATGTGCGGCAGTGCCTCGGCAAGGAGGGCGTCTCGGACAGCCTTCTCGCCCTCGCTGATGAAGGGCGAGATGAGCACCACGCCGCTGCGGGCGTGTGCCATGTATCGCTGTAGGAGCACGGCAAGCTCCTGCGCCACTATGCGACGGGAGATGCGCACGGCCATGCGACGCGGTGCCTCCACGAGGGCTCTGTTGCCCACGGCGGTGAAGGGGATGTCGGCGGCGGTGAGGGGGTATGTGCGGAAGAGGGTGGCGTTTTGGCGCTTCAGCAGCAGACGGCGGGGGTTGTCCTGCACATACGCCACCATGTGCTTCAGCTGATCGCGCCCCGACAGCGGCGTCTCGTGGTAGCCGGTGGACCACAGCTGCCCGTGCTTGCGCTCCTCCGTGGTGGGGCGGCGAGGGGGCTGCTGTGTCTGCTGTTGTTGTGTCTGCTGTCTTTGTGTCTGCGATATTATCGCAGACTCTCCAACGGCAGGCTCTCCAACGGCAGGCTCTCCAACGGCAGGCTCTCCACCGGCGGACTTTCCGGCGGCAGCCTCTCCACCGGCGGGCTCTCCACCGGCGGGCTCTCCACCGGCGGGCTTTCCAACGGCGGGTTCTCCGGCGGCGGGCTCTCCAACGGCGGGCTCTCCGGCGGCGGGCTCTCCGGCGGCGGGCTTTCCAACGGCTGCCTCTCCAACGGCGGGCTTTCCGGCGGCGGGCTCTCCAACGGCGGGCTTTCCGCCTGCAGGCTCTCCGGCGAGGCGGCGGTAGGCCTTGTTGCAGCCTTGCTTGAAGCCGAGGATGATGCGGCCGAGGTGGGTGGTGCTCTCTGCTGTGATGAAGAGGATGAAGTGGATGTGGTCGGGCATGAGCTGCCAAGTGATGAGGTGGGCCTGGCGGTGGTAGTGCTCGATGGCGATGAGGCATGCCAGCACCTCATTGCCTAATGGCGATGGCACCACGGCGGGGCCTCCGGGGCTTCCTGTGGGGAGGGCAGGGTCGCCGGTGAGGGTGCCAAACAGGGGTCGCCGCCCCTCGGTGGTCATTGTGATGTGGTAGATGCGCCGCCCATAGTAATCGATGTCGTCAAGGCGGTGGGGGATGGAGGGGGGGATGGTCGGCATGGCGGGGTGGGAGGGGATGGGGGTGAGGTTGAGGGGGCTGGCGGTGTGGTGGCTGCGATGGTTGGCTGTGTGGTGGCTGCGATGGCTGGCGGTGTGGTGGCTGCGATGGTATCGCAGCCTCTCCAACAGCGGTTGGTGGAGCGGCGATATTATCGCCGCTGTGTTGGGTGCTGAGTCGGCAGCCGGGGTGCTGAGTCGGCAGCCGGGGTGCTGAGTTGGCGGCCGGGGTGCTGAGTTGGCGGCCGGGGTGCTGAGTTGGCGGCCGGGGTGCTGAGTTGGCAGCCGGGGTGCTGAGTTGGCAGCCGGGGTGCTGAGTTGGCGGCCGGGGCAGTGCTTGGCAGCCGGGGGGGTCACCACTGGTCTGTCCAGCGCAGGGGGTCGAAGAGGACGGTGATGCTCTCGGGGCCGCGGACGATGTCGTCGCCAGGGGCGAGCTCGTCAACGAAGGCATAGCAGTATATGAAGCCGCTCTCCCACTTTATGTTCATGCCCACGAGGTTCACCGTGACGCGCGCTGTCTGCTCTCCGCATGAGACGGTGATGGTGACGTTGGGCACGTTGTCATCTTTGAGATGTTGCGGCACAGCCATGATGATGTTCGAGGGGGCGAAGTTGTAGTGGTAGGTGTCGCTTTTCTTCTCGGCTTCTGCGAGGAAGGCGGCGTATGTGGTGGCGCGCTTTGTCTTCTCGTCGCCAGCGGCGAGTTCGGAGCCGTCGAGGTCGTAGGTGGTGCCTTCTTGCGCCTCGATGCTCTCGTACATGAAGTCGGTGTTTATCTTCTTGCCGTTGTCTGCGTGGCCGGGGTGGTAGAACCAGTAGGGGTTCTCTATGTAGCCATCCACTTTTGCTGAACCAAGGGCGCCAGTGACGGAGGAGGTGATGGCGGTGCCGCCGGTGTTGCTCCATGAGGGGGTGAAGATGGCGTCGGTGTTGATGTTGTTGAAGGCCAGCTCCACGGTCTTGGCTCCATCACCCCATGTCGTCACCTCCTTTATCATGGGTTGGCCAGCGACGTTCTGTATGGTCTGTGTGTTGCCGTCGGCATCGGTGTATGTGGCTGATGTCTGGCCGTTGGCACCATTGAAGGTGAAGGCTTCACCGCCCGTGGCGAGTACGAACTCGCCTGTTAGTGGTGTGCGCTCGTAGGTAATCTTGGGGGTGTAGCTGACGTGGGAGTAGAGACGCACCTGTGCCAGGGCGTGACGGAAGCGCAGTGGCACACGTGCCGGCTCTCGCTTGGCATCGTCGCCATTCTCGTCGGTGAGGGGGTAGCTGGCTTTTGTCTTGTCGGTGACGAGGTCGCTGATGAGAAAATCTACCTGGTTGCGGGCATACTCCTCCATGTTGAAGCGTATGCTGCCCATGCCTGCTCCGGCGGCAATGACTGCGGGGTCGATGTAGATGCCTGCTGCTGCGGCGGTGGTGGCTGTGGCGGTCCAGGGGTAGTATGCCCAGAAGGACATCTTGCCGCCGTCGTTAGGCCAATAGCGCTTGTCGTCGTATGACAGGGTGTTGGTCATCTGTCCCTTGGCGGCAGTGGTGTTGGGGGTGCCGATGGTGAGGGGGACGTTGTAGAACGTGTTGGCTGTGAAGTGGGCGGCGAGCCGAGTGTTCTTGGCCTGATTGTACTCGTCCTTGCTGGCGAGGAAAGCCAGCGAGGCGAACTCCGTCGTTGCCAGCGTGGCGCGATCGGCGAAGGATGTGTTGCACAGCGTCTGCAGGGCATTCCAGCTGTTGGTGCCGGTGTAGTAGCCGAAGAGTCCCACGCGGGGGGCGCCTGTGGTGCCGTTGGTTGCGGGCAGCCATGTCTCGCTCTTGTTGACGAGGGTGGCGTCGGCGCGTGTCTCGGCGTCGGCATCATCGGCCACGGCGCTGAACTCGATAGCTGTGGCCAGGTCGGTTGTGGGCTGTGTGCCAGGGGTGAGGGTGTGGTTGTCGGTGCAGGCGGTGGCTGCCATGGCGGTTATGGCGAGCGCTGCACAGAGGTGTGTGGGGGTGTTGCTGTTCATTGGTGAGGGGGTGTTTTTGTGTCTGCGATGGTATCGCAGACTCTCCAACGGCGTGGCGGCGGGGCGGTGTCTTGTCACCTCCCCACTGTCACCTGTCGGCCATTGACGATGTACATGCCGGGTGGCAGGTTGCGTCGCCAGGTGCCGTTGAGCACGGACTCGCGGGAGCGGACGAGGCGTCCGGCGAGGTCATAGACGCCGGTGATGTGGGAGGTGTCGGTGGTGTCGGCGGCATCGCCGTCGGGGTCTGAGGGCGGCAGGTCGTCGTCGTCGAAGCGCATGGGGATGTAGTGGCGTGCGGGTGCCGGCGAGGGTGATGTAGTGTCGTAGTCGAAGTATGCTTTGTTGGCAAGGACGTAGCTCTCCTTGCGCTGTTCGGCGGTGGCGACGCCGGTGCCGTGGGCGTTCGCGTTGGGGTACTGCTCGCGCGCCCAGTTGTAGTTGCGATAGACGCCTACACGCTTGGTGTAGTCGTGGGCGAAGGATGAAACGGGCGTGAAGCTGTCGCCGGAGCCGGTGCCTTGCATGGGCAGTCCGAAGACCATGATGCGGTGACCGGAGGCAATGGCGCCGAGGTCCTGTTCGAGGTACTTGCCGGAGAGCTTGCCGCCGACGGCGTCGTAGCCGGAGATGGCATCGTTGGGCCGGCTGTCGGGGATGAAGAGTTCGACGTAGTACTTGTTCGAGCCGCTGCCGTGGGAGACGTCCTTTGCGTGGTCAGTGGCATCGTTGCCGACGATGGTGGGTCTTGTGCTGCGCACGATGACGGGCCACTCGGCGGGAATGTACTGTCCGTTGCCCATGTCGGTGAGGGTGCTCAATGACTTCATGTTCATAGTCTCGCCGGGTGTGGCGGGGCCGGTGTAGGTGAAGGCGTTGGCTGTGGTCTGCGTCAGTCGGCTGTCGAAGGGCACGTAGAGCGATGCGTAGTAGTTGTCGTCGTAGTTGCCCTCCACCTGTTCGAGGTCCTCGTCCTTCACGCCGCCCTTGAAGAGCTCCAGGCGCAGCGGCATGTCGTGGCGGAAGGGGTCGGCGGTGGCTCGGTCCTGCACGGGTTTGAGCATCCACTTGGTGTCCTGGATGCCGTGGTAGCCGTGCGAGGCGTGGTCGCCGATTTCCTTCATCTCGTTGTCGGTGTGCATGGTGATGCGGTAGCGGTGGTGTGCGTCGATACAGAGGTAGTTGGTCTGTATGTTCTTGCCCACGTCGGTGCGCCATGTCGAAGACTTGTCGCTGTCATACTCCGCGTCGAGGCTGCGTATGGTGACTGCCGTGCCGCCGATGTCGTCGATGCGGAACTTGGTGTTGTCGGTGGCAGCGGGCGTCTCGGTCGGGGATATCATGCGTGTGTAGCCATTGCCGCTCTCGGCTGCCGAGGGTCCTTCGACGTCGGGGTAGCCTGCAACGGTGAGGCCCTGTGTGGCGAAAGTCCATCGCTGGTAGGGGTCGCCCTCGACGGGGTTGAAGTGGAAGATGGTGGCGGCGTCGTACTCGGCGGCGGGGATGTCGATGTTGCCTGCCATGGCTGGGTGGTCCAGCAGGCTGCGGTCGGCGTCGTTGGAGGCGCTAATCTTGTCCTGCAGCTCGGCGAAGGTGCTGATGGTGCGGTTGGCTTCGTCGGTCTCGTAGAAGTGGAGCCAGCGGCCAGTGCCGGCGTGGGTGGCATTCTCTGTGCAGGTCTGCTCGGTGAGGTGGCGGTAGCCGCTGATGAAGCGCGGGCCGGTGATGCCCTTCAAGCCGGAGCCGTCGCCCTTGAGGTCGTTGCCGTCGGCGTCGAGTGCCTCGCGCGAGAATGCCTCGATGCGGTAGTAGCCCTGCTCGAGCGGCTGCAGGTTGTTGCTGCAGAAGCTGCCCTTGAGCACGTCGGAGGCTTCGTCGATGTCGGTTGCGACATAGCCGCTGACGCCCAGACCGGTGTTGATGGTGCCGTCGGCGTTGGCGTAGTAGAGGTTGTCGCGTTCGGGGTCATAGATGATCCATTGGCCGTTGTTGTCGAGGAACTTGCCGCTATAGACGAGCTTTCGGGCATTGTCGAGCAGGGCGAAGGGCGGTGTCTGTCCGTAGAGGCTGCCGCCTGTGACATACTGCTCGAGCTGTGTCTGGTAGGCCTGTGCCGTGCTTGTTGCGGCAATCTCGGGCTTGAGGCCACCCACGTAGCCCGAGCGCTGGAAGTATGGCAGTAACTGTTCGGGCGTCGTCTCCAGCTTCCAGTTGGCCTCGTCGTTGTTGCGTGCCGTGGCGGCATCCATGAGCGTGAGCACCAGCTCGTGGTTTTTGTGCTCGTCGATGGTGTGTGTGACGTAGAAGCCGTTGAAGTTGGCATCCTTGGGGTTGATGTAGTCGGCCGTGGGGTGCATGAGGAAAGTGCCGTCGGTGTTGCTGTTGGTGGTCATCATCTCATAGACGGCGTTGTTGGCGCCGTCGGTGTCGCGCCCGGTGGTGCGGTGCTGGTGCACCACGCGTCCCTCATAAAAGCTTATGCCATGGTCAGTGGCGTTGGTGTAGGTGAGCTTCTGTCCGTTGGCTTTGAGGTTCTGTTTTGTGAGGTCGCCGAGTTGGAATGGCGAGTATCCCTCGTCGCTGAACCAGTTCTGTGTGCCGTTGGTGACCCACTCGCGCGTTGGCAGCCAGTCGGGTGTCGTGACGACGATGTTTCTCCACCCCGTGCCGTTGACGGTGGCGTAGCGGTTGTGGAGCACGAAGCCGTAGGGGTCGCCCACGGGAGCCCAGAGGTAGTTGTTGGTGTAGTGTACCGAGCGGTCCAGGCGTGCGCCGATACCGTCCTTGTAGGAGAAGTTCATCAGTCCTGCCATGGGGTGGTCGAGTGTCATGGTGTGGCCTTCGTCGTCGGTGACATCCACTGTCTCGGTGTGTTTGTTGAGCATGGTGTACCACGCCGTGGTGCGTCGTCCGATGTCAGAGAATCGGAACTGCTGCTCGTCCACGTCATATACGACTGCGATGGTGACCTTGCGGTCCTGGAACCATGGTTCCACCTTCGTCACCTTGGTGTCGTCGTGAGCCTCGCGGTCATTGGTGCCGTCGCTGTTGTCGTCGGTGTCCTTCACCTGCTTCCAGACGTAGTAGTAGCGCTTGCCGGCAGCGTCGAGCAGGTAGGCATTTGTATTGCTGTCGTGTAGTGCCTTCGAGTCGGTGTAGTCCTCCACGCCGTTGTCGGCGGCCGTCTCGCCCTGGGTTATCTTCACCCTCTCCTCAACCTTCATCTGGTAGAACTGGTATTTGCAGAACTGCCGGCGCATATACCATGGCACGGTGAGTGCGTTGCCCACGCCCACGCGTGTCACGGAATAGTCCTCGATGGGGTATGAGACGATGTCGCGCAGCGAGGTTGCCTTGACGGACGCTCCTCCGGCGTTCGTGCGCAGGGTGTTGTAGTGGGCTATCTCGTCGATGTGCTTCTGGAGTGTGGCGAGCTGTTCGGTGGTGAGGCCGTTGGGGTTGTCGGCGCCGTCTATGCCCGTGACAGAACTCAGGCCGGAGACGTTGTACTGTTGGTGCTGGTGTCCTATGATGAGGTGATAGACGAGCACCGAGGCATAGCTGTTGAGCGCCACGAGGTAGAAGGGGTGTGCTCCGTTGGCGTTCATGGCCTGTCCTGTGGGGTCCACTGTCTCTCCTCCTGTGAGGTATAGGAACTGTCGTGTCCACACGAGGTCCTGTCCGTTGCGTGCGCGGTCGAAGGTGGCGTAGCTGACGATGGTTCCCACCTCGCGGTTGGTGTCGTCGCTGAGCAGTGCCAGGTATGGCGTGCCGTCGCTACCCACCTTCAGGGTCCAGTGTGTGGCGGTGGTGGCGGTGGTTGACGTGGTGAGTGGCGACGAGCCTGTGAGTGTCGTTGCTGCGCCGTCGGTCTGGTAGAGGGCGTAGTTCTTGAGCTCGAAGTTGTAGGGGTCGCCCACGAAGGCCCACTTCTGGTCACTGGCGCGGTTGGGGTCGTTGTTGGTGCCGTCGTCGTAGCGCTGGCGCTCGTCGCCGAAGGCGCGTCCGGCTCCTGTGGCGCGGTCGTCGCCGGTGGTCTTGACGTTGAGGTAGCCTCGCACATCGACGTTGTTGGCCGTGCCGCCCTGCTCGATGGTCTGGTATGTGGTCTTTGTCTTGTAGCCCACGATGAGTCCGTCCTCGTTGAGGATGGGGCTGTCGTAGTCGGGCACCTCCACGGGGATTGTCACTGTGCTGCCTGAGACGCGGTATGTCTCCTTCCAGCCGTAGTAGCTGTTCACCCAGGCGTACTCGTCGCGTGCGGCGGCCATCTGGTCGGTGAAGAAGGCTGCGAAGTTCACCCCCGCTGTGCCGTCCACGGTGACGTTGTCCGAGACGGTGTATGTGAGGTAGATGTCCACGTGGCGTCGCTGGTTGGCCTCGCCGGTGGTCTTGGCGGCCGTCCAGTGGCCGTCGAGGAAGTTCTGTGTTACCTCTGTGGAGGCTGTGATCTCGTCGGCGAAGGCCGATGCCTTAGTGCCGCTGACGTTGCATGTGAGGTATGCTCGGTATGTGCATCCGAAGCGTTTCACCTCGGCGGGGATCACCTTGTCGAAGGTGATGCCTCGGGCGAGGTCGGTGTAGCGCACCTCGATCTGCGACGTCTCGTGCATGAGCTGTCCGTCGGTGTTATAGACGCGTATGTGTGCGTCGAAGCAGTCGTTTTCGATCTCGTCGTGGTCGTCATCTACGGTGCGCACGTATGCCGACTTTATGTCGCTGGCAGAAGTGTATCGGTCGTAGTTCTGGTTGGTGTTGGGTTCGACGTAGAGCGTGTGCTGCCTCTGTATGAACCACGCGTAGTCGCCCAATCGGGTGAAGTCGTAGCGGTAGGCTCCGTCGCCGTTCTGCCCCATGTTGGTGCGCTCGTCGAGCATGTAGATGAAACTGTAGTCGTTGGTGGCGTTCCAGTGATTGGCATCGTAGGTAGTGGCATCGAGGTCGGTGGTCTCGTCGCTCTTGGTGGTGCCGTCGTCGGTGCTGTAGCCCGTGCTCTTCTTGTCGTCGATGCGCAGGAAGATGTCATAGACGGGGTTGCCGTCGGCATCGGTGACGGGTCGCACGGTCTCGACGCCGTTGCTCTGCTGGCGGTAGTAGGTGCGGCTCTGCTGGAAGGCGAAGTCCTCGGCCTCGGCGTAGGCCCCCATCTTGAGGTATTGCGTGCCGGAGGCGTACTTGCCTATTGCCGAGGTGGAGGCTGCCATGGTGAGCCAGCCCTCGTTCTCGGTGTTGTCGGTGAGCAGAGCATCCTCGTAGATACGGCGGTTCACGACCTTGAGCGAGTATGGGTCGCCCACCAATGCCCAGTGGTAGCCCTTGGAGCGTATGGGCGTGTTGCCGTTGTACTTGCTGACGACCTGCTTCTGCGTCGATTCAGAGGATGCAACTTTGCTCAACGCGCCGTTGACGTCGTAGTAGAGCCAGCGGTTGGCCACGCGAATGTCGAACCACTTGGGGGCGGTGAGCTCGCCGCTGGACTGGTCGTAGGTGGAGAAGATGCCGTCCTGCGGCGAGTAGTTGACGTCGAGCTTGAAGACGTAGTTGTCGGTGTAGCCTGAGAGGCACGTATGCTCTTTCACAGCTGTGTTGCCGTGACTTACGGCGCTTGAGGGGTCGAGGGTCAGCGTGAGGGTGTTGGAACTCAGGTTGTCAGCACCGTTGCGGAAGTGCAGGTTGTTGTATGTGGCAAATTCGCGCTTGAGGTGTGCGGGCATGTCGGTGAGCGTCTCGCCCACGCCGAAGTACTCCGTCAGCTCGTCGTGTACCACGGGGTCGCTGAGGGTGTTGCCTTGCGAGTCGGTGGCGTTGTTGGCGTGTACATCTATATATACGCGTGCGGGCTGCACGAGGCGTATGGCGCAGCCGGCCTCGTTGGCGGTGTGGTAGCCTATGTACTTGCTCTTCTCCATGACGGTGGCGTTGCCGGCGTCGTACTTCAGGTCCACCTGGTACTTCCATGTGAGGTCTTGGCCCTCCACCTCCTCGGTGTAGCTCTTGTCGTAGCCGTGGTGTAGGTAGTAATATACGCCTCTGTAGGAGAGCTGCGTCTCCTCATCGACGTAGCGTAGTGCAAACTCCTTCGTGTCGCGCTCGTCGTCGCCCGTGGCGGGACACATCACCTCCCAGTGGAACTTGGTGTAGAGTCGGTGGGTCCTGTTGGGGTTGGGGTAGTATTCCAGCTCTCCCGTCTGCTTGTTGCGGCGTGCCAGGTACATGCGGTCGTCGAGGGTTTCGTCGTTCTGTGGGTGCAGCTGCACGCAGTCGTGTACGAACTGCCACTGTGTGCATCCCGGGTGTATGCCGCTGTTGTCGGGGGTGTTGGCGCCGCCGTCATCTACTGCCGTCACGTTGCCGGGCTTGATGGTGTGCTGTATGATGCGGCTGAGGTTCTGCCCCAGCAGGTCGGGCCTTGCGCAGAACACCTGCAGGTTGTAGGGGTCGCCCACGAAGTACCACTTCAGGTTCTCGGGCTGCGAGTACATACGGTCTGGGTCGGTGTGGTAGTGGTGGGTGAGGTTGTCGCCGGTGGCGTGGCCTGTGTAGTCCTTGAAGACATCCTTGGCGGCATCGGCGCGGTAGTAGGCGTGGGCCGTGTAGTCGTGCCTTACGTTGCCGTAGGTCCATGAGGCTCCGGGGAAGTCCATGAAATAGACGTGGTCGTTCTCGCGGATCATGCGCTCCAGCTCGGCCTCCTGTTCTTCCTCGGTGGCGAAGAGCGTGGTGTTGGTAGGTTCATTGCCGGGGGTGATGAACATGTCGGTCGTCACCTCGTAGCCCACATATACGCTTTGCATCCAACGCTCGGAGCCGCCGATGCGCTTGGCTTTCTCAAGGTAGCGGCCCTGAGCCTCGAGCTCCGAGGTGTTGGGGTTGGTGCTGATGTCATTGACGTTGAGGCGGGAGGCGTCCCACACTGTGTATTCCGTGCCTGGTGTCACAAACTGGTCGGTGTAGAACTTGTAGTTGCAGAACTGTCGGCGTGCCTGTGTGGGGAACTTGTCGCCGCCGTTGTCTATGACGTCGCCCTCGCAGAACATGCGGTCCTCCTGGGCGTAATAGACGGCTTTCGTGCCAGTGCCCTTGGTGCCATCGGCGTCCTGGACGCAGTCGTCCATGCGGCGTATGGTGAGCACCACGTCCTGGTAGGCCATTGGCTCGTAGGGTAGGGTGCGTATGGCGTTGGTGCGGTCGGTGGTGCGCAGTGCGAGCTGCACATGGCCGGTGCCGGAAGCGGGCGTCGTCATCTGCCAGTAGAGCTGGTCGGGGTCGTCGGTGTCGGCGAGGCGGTAGGCGCTGTTGCTGACGAGGGCGAAGGTGGCCTCACCCGGATACTTGGTGCTGCCCACGGCGAGGCCCCACGAGCCGCGCTTGGCTATGGCGGCCTCGGTGGTGCTGGCTTCCGTTGAGGTGGGCGTGGCGGCGATGGCGGCCAGCTCGGTGCGTGTCATGACGGGGTATGTGTGGCTCTCGTCGCTGATGCTGTCGCGGTAGGCGGTGACGGTGGCAGCGTCGGGGGCCAGGTGATAGGCTCCTTCCGACGTCGCCACGATGCCGGCGCGTGCCTCGAAATTGACGACGTTGAGGTTGTAGGGGTCGCCCGTGAAGGCCCATAGCCAGCGGCCCTCGCGGAACTCCTCGTTCTCGCCGTCCTTGAAGTACTCGGCCACGCGGTTGTAGCTCCACTGCTTGTAGTTGCGCGAGGGGGCCGTGGTGTCGTCGTCGAGCGTGCGCCCGTTGTCGCCCTTCTGGTCGGCATAGAGCTGGTAGCCGTTGTTCATCCAAGCCACGGTGCCATCGTCCTCGTGGCGCAGGAAGTACTGCTTGCCCACGGTGGTGTCGTCGCTCGAGTTGGTGAACGCCGCGTCGGTGTCCAAGACCATGAACTGCCACGATGCCTTCATCAGCGGCGTGGTGCCGTCGTCCTCGGTGCCGTAGAGGCTGTGGTTGGCCTGGTGCGTGGCTACGTCGGCGGTGATCTGCTCCTCCGTGCTCCAGCGGAAGTTGGTCTCTTCCGTGCCGGTGAGGGCAGCAATCTCCGAGTTCGTCATGGGTTGGTACTTGAAGTAGATGTCGCAGACATCGTCCTCGCCTATCTCCGGGTAGATGTCGTAGGTCGCGCTGTTCGAGTCATAGACGCGCTCCGTCATGGCCTCATTGCTGTAGAACTGGGCGTTGTTCAGGGCTTCCAGTTCCGTGCGGGTCTTGAAGATACCAGCCGTAGTGGCTCCACTGGTGAGGTACTCCTGCTCGTACTTGCTATAGAGGCGCGCTATCTGGTCTTCCAACACCAGGGGTGCCAAGAAGTCGTGTTCCAAGATGACATCCCATGTCCACTCGCGCTTCTCCGTGTTGTAGGCATGATAGTGATACTTGCGGGAAACAGGTGCTTTGGTGAACTCTAAGCAGTAAATGGCTGTGCTGCCTATACCGTTGAACATGAGGGCGGGGAAATTTTGCTTTGATTCATCGCCGTCGTCACCAGTCATCCTGATGTTTGTGGCTCTAAGACCGTTGGGATAATTGGTTGATGTGGTGGCAGAAGGAGTGGTATAGGCTAAGGGAATCATGCCAAATATCTGAAGATTGCCACCTGAATAGGTACTGCTCGCGTACTCTGTGCCGGTGCCAAACAGTGCCGACCATCTGCGCAGGGGGTATCCGTCCTTGAAATCGCCTTCTTCATTATCGGTTCCCACAGCGTTCAGAAGCATGAAGGTCTGGAAACGGAGTCCCGAGGTGCCGTATGTAGCCATCTCGATATTGTTGCCTGAGTTGATGGAGAGGCATTTGTCAATCTCAGAAGCGTTGACGAGACGTATGGCGTAGGGGTCGTTGCCCTCCATGCGCCATAGGAATTTCTTGTTGGACACACCATGCTTGGCGGTGCTGACATCTTGTTGCTGCATCTTGTTGCCGCTGTCGAAGCCTAAGACTTTACCATGTTTTGTACCCCAGTCAGACTGCATGGCACTCATGTTGTACCAAGTGTTACCGCTGAGGTCAAGACCTTTAGCATTGGTGAAATTGACACGCATCTCATTGCTGTCATCTATGTCGGAGGCAATCATATAGGGACTGGTCTCCGGGTCGTAGGTGTAGCGCACCCACACCTCGCCGATGCGCTCTGCGGCGGCCTGTGCGGCAGTCGTGATGGTGCTGGGTACGAGCGACGACTCATCGACGGTCCATTTGCTGCCGTCCCACGTGGCCTTGGTGTAGTAGCGGTAGTCGGTAGCGGTGAGCAGAGGCGACTGAACGTATTCCGGCAGTCTGAACTCTGTCTTATTGTATTCTGAGGCACGCACGGAGTTAGCCCATACGGCTTCCTGTCCGTCGTTGGTGATGACATGGAACACGATGTTGGGGCGGTAGCCGAAGCGGATGTACTGACCATTGCCACGGCTGGTGGGTTCGCTTTTCTTGTCTGTACGCGCTTTGTAGTTAAGTCTGTCTTTCCAGGCATACAGCGATCCTGATTCAGATATGAACATGTCGTCGTGCCCCGTGACAAAGAGTTTCAGCGGGTCGTTATTATTGGCACCCTTCAGTATCATGAATGTCTGGTAGGGGTAGTCGGTATCATCTGGCTCCACCATCTTCGTCGCTATCTTGTGGGTCATGTCATCATTGGTGATGGTGTTGGCCGTTGAGGCTTCTTGCGATGCGAACACCTTGGTGCTGCTATACTCGGGATTGACGAACTGCACCTCGTAGGGGTCGTTGCCTTTCAGCAGCCACAGCGAACGCTTACGCCAACGGTCACTCTCTCTATACATATCATCACCATTGGAACGCAGGGTTACCTGGTCGGAAGATGTATTGACTTGTTGCCATATATGTCCGCCACCCAGCGACAATACATAACTCACCTGTCCCGAGAGGTCGAGCGGCGCGTCGGTGATGTAATTGTTGACCAGTCCGCCAAAATATGTCACTGCCTTACGCGACTTGTCGTAGTCGTAACGCACATAGACAACACTTTTGCCGTCCTCCACATCGAGATTGTTCAACGTAGTGGTGGGGTTGACGGCGGTGTATTTGCCGCCGCTCTCACTGACACCTGCATAGTAGGAGTAGGTATCATCGGCCTGCGACATCATGGGCGAGCGCATATAGTACGGCATGCTGGGCTTGCCTGATGCAAGTGCCAGCGAGTCGCCGGTGAGTGCTATCTGTCCGCTGAGGGTGACAATTTTGTAGCGTATGTTCGTCGGCGTGATGTCGGCGGTGAACGTCAGTTTGGTAGCGTCACTGCTCAGTGCTGAACTGAGGTTTATGGCAGAGGCATAACCTGACTCCAGCGTCGTCGTTGCCGGCCACGAAGTGCCGTTGAGGAAGTAGTAGTTGGCGGCATCCTGCGCGCCAGCCACTGCCAGGGCATAGGCATTGGGCGTCCCTTTGTGTGAGAGCAGCACGAATCGCGGGTATGTGGCCGAGGCACTAGCCGTAACGGAGCCTCCGGCCAGCGTCGATGTTCCCATCGGATTTGTCAGCCCGTCGGCGTTAGTGTAGAGTTTAACGGCATAGGGGTCGGGCGTGTCGCCAGACGAGTGTAGCAGTCGCCACTGCCAGGCGGCGTTGGCGGCGTTTTTCGTGCCGGTGGTGATGCCGCCATTGTATTGTACGTCTGTGCCGTTGAGTTGCGTCGTCAGCCATGTACCTTGCAGCAGACCCTGCGTGTCGGCCTCGCGGTTGTAGTCGTAGTGTACATAGACGGTCTTGTCGGTGATGCCCGTCGCTTCGCTGTACGATGTCGTGATTTCATTCTCCAGCGTCACTTCCTTGTAGTATTTGAAGTTGGTGGCTAACGGACTACAGAACTGTGTGGGGATAGATGGAGCACCGGTGCTGATGGTCTGGTAGCGCAGGGCTTCACGACCTTCGTTGTCCACAATGACATAGGTGTAGATGTCTGGACGCAGCAGCCAGGTGGTCTGGCTGTGTTCTTTGTCGTCAGCAGGTCTTGCATCGGCTGGTGTAACTAATGTACCAAAGTCGCTGACCACATGGCTGTGGTCGAAGCGTGGCATGAGGCGCATGTTGCCGTTCACGTCCTGCACAGCCATGAAGGTGGCATTGGTGATGTGGAGGGTTCTTGAGTCGTAGTCGGGAATTAAAGTGGTGAACTTCTCTGAAGGTGTGCCGCCGAGCGAAAGCCTGCCATTGCCGGCTGGCGTAGTGGTCACCATGTATTGGTGGTTCTCTGTGCCAGCAGCCGAGGCATCGGTGGTGAAGTAGGCAGAAGTGTATTGTTTATTGTAAATCTGTATGTTGTAAGGGTCGAAGCCGCTCTTGCCGTCGGTGTGGTAGGCGGCGTTGGTGGCCTCCTTGCTGATAACTTGATGGTTCTCGTCTTCCACGTCATACTCATAGCCCATCTCGGTGTCGATGTCGAAGTTGGGCTTCAGATACCAGTAAAGTTCGGGATGGTCATTCTCACCGAGAGAAGACACATCGTTAGCATCGATGGTGGCAGTGGCATCCTCAAATGCGATGTCCTTACCGTTGTCTGTCTTGGCCAAATGGCCATCCTGACGGATAAGGAAAGGATAGTTCACGCTTGTTGCTGCTTCGGTGGCCGCACCCGTGTAAGCATCGGCATACTCGGGCTTCACGTCGTAGCTGACGTAGAGGTCCACGAGTGCTCCTCCGTTGTACTTCTCGGGGTAGGCGGCCAGCGAGGAGGCCGTGCCGGCGAGGTCGCCCTCAGCCAGCGTGTACTTGTGGTAGCCGGGCATCTTGGGGGCTGTGCGGTAGCCGTAGAACCGGTACTGCGACACCATGGGGCTGTCGTACTTGCGCAGGAACTGCTTTACGCTTTCATACTTCGTGGTCTCGCTGTACTTGGCAATGGGGTGGCGCATGACTTCCCAGCCGTGGTTGTCGGTGAGCACCAGCACGGCATCAATCTCAGTGGGGTTGAGCTTAAACGTGCCATCACCCATGGAGATGGTCTGATACCAGTGGTTGCGGTACTCGAAACTGCGACTGCCGCCTCCAATGTCAGGACGGGCATTGACCCAGGCACCATAACTGTGCAATGTACCGGCATCCTGGGCGTGGCTTAGGTTGGGATTCATCGCGGGCAGGGTGTAGGTATTCTTCGAGGTCACGGTCTCGTAAGTCTTCCAATACTGCTCAAAGCTGTTGACGGTCTGATGGCTGCCGTTCACCTCTTCCGTAGTCATCAGTTTGTAGGCATCCTTCTGTCCTAAAAGCATATATTCGGTAGGCACTGCCGAAGGATCGCCGTGTGTGGCATCAGTCGTTTCCTTCGGGTCATCGCTCACGGTGGTGGTGATGACTTGGTTGATGGTCGTGTTGTAGTAGGTGCGCAAGAATCCGTAGTAGTTGGTGGTAGTGCCGTTCTCAGCCCTGGCATGGGTGTTCTGCCAAGAGGTGACCATCACGTGGTAGGGGTCGTTGTTCACAGCCAGCAGATACCACGGCCAACGAGTGCGGGTCGAGGCACCAGCGGTACTCTGCGTGTTCCAGCGGTCGGATCCGTAGATGTACATCTGTCCGTCGCCGTTGTTATAGGGATAGACAGGCTTAGTGGTGAAGGTCTCCACTTCGTCGCCGCCGTTCTCCAGATAGTCAGGCACACCATTGAGGAACTCCAGCATGTACATGGTGCCAAAGTTGGCCGCATTGCGCACCATAGGTGTTGAAGTGTCGTTCGCCACACGTCTGACACGCTCCTTGTAATCGGTCACGTCGGGATTCAAATCCACGTAGTTGGCATCGTCTGCATCGGTGATAACATCGTAGGTGACGTAGATGTATCCGTCTGTCGAGGCACTGGTACTGCTGATTTCCGTTTGTGCCTCTCGTAGGGTGTATGTGTTGCCAGTCTTGGTGAAATTGCTTTCCGCCCAATAGTGGTAGCCATCGGCTGCCACCAACGGGCTCTTCCACTCTGCAGGCAGCCCCAGTTCTGGGTTGTCGGCGGGCACTTCGAGCACTATCTTGTTCTGTTTGTCTATAACACGATAGGTAATGTCAAGCACTACGGGTGTGAGCAACACGGTAAGTTGGTCGTAGCCGTGTTCGTATTTGGTGTTGGCAAAGACAGAAACATCATTATCGCCCGTGGTGCGCCCTACACTGTAATAGTTGGCTACAGCGAGGTCGGCACCTGTGGCAGCCATCAACTCAGTCTCTGCCGGGTTGGTGGCACTGGTGTGACGCATGAGTATGAAACGTGTGTCGTCACCATCGGCAGCCAAGGTGAGAGCCGGTGTAGTGGTGTTGTAAGTGAAGAACTTGGTGTTGTCACCAACATTGCGCACCTTCACAGCATAGGGGTCATTGCCCAAGACATTCCACAGGAAACTCGAAGTCTGGTCGCCTGGGTCGGTGTTCTGGTGGGTGAAACTGCCACCGTGGTTATTGATGTAGTCGCCATTGACCTGCATCTTGAAACTGCGGCTGCCTGTCAGGTGTAGCGGCTTGGCAGATAGACGGTCGGTGGTGTAGCGCACGTAGATGTTGGCATCAGGTACGCTGGGTGTGATGGTCAGTAGGCCTGCCAGTGTGCTGAGGTCGTTCTCAGTGAAGGTGTCGTAGAAGGTCAGCGTCTCGTCCTCGATGTAGGGGCTGCGGATGGCCTCGGGGATGGAATTGTAGCCGAGGGTCTGGCCTACCTCCTGCCGTTCGGTGTATTTGATGGCGATACGTCCTTCGTTGTCAACTATATTGTAGGTGTAGTTGAGTTTAAAGGTCTCGATGGTGAGGTCTTGATACGCACGGTCGCTCTCGTAGATGTTGTTGGCATTAGTGTCGTTGGCCTGAAGTTGCAGGTTGTTGCTGTCATTATCTTTGTCGTTGGTACCTAACCAGCGGATGTAATTCCACTCGCCTGTATTGTAGTTTGGACTCACCTGTCCGATGTTCCAATTGCCGGAGGCATCTTTGTGCAGGAAGAAACGGTCGTTGCCATCGTCGGGGTACGAACTGTTGATATACCAGGATGTTGCAGTTTTGTTGAATCTTAGTGTGCTGTTTGACGATTTGTTCGTCATCTGGAAGCCGTAAGGGTCGTCGCCTGTCAGTTTCCATAAGAAACAGTCAATCTTGTCGAGTTTCGTCTGAGGTGAGGCATTGCTTCGCCAGTGGTAATAGTTATGCAGATTGCCGGTGGAGTTGTCGAACGAGCGTATGGCATAACATTGTGTTGACTCGCTCTTGTTGTAATAGACCAGATACCAGGTGTCGCCCGAGAGGTCAAGCGAACCGTCAGGCGCGTTGTCAGGGTTGTAGCGGTAGCCCACATAGATGTCGGTGCCCGTCACGTCGCCCCACGTGGTGATGGCACCGGTAGCAGTACCGTCGGTGGTATAGGCGTAGGCCTCGGCTTGAGTGTTGAAGAACTTGTAGTTGCTCTCTGAGTCGGCAATCATCGGCGACTTCAGTACGCCGGGGAAGGTGCTCCACAACGTGGTGGCGGCATCGCTTTTGGCTGTCAACTTTGAGAGTAGCGAATTCTGCTTGTTGACGATGTGCCACTGGTAGTCAAGGTTGCGTATGGGCACCACCCATGCGTTGTTGTCGCTTCTGTTTTCCACTGTCCACATCACAATGGGAGTTCCTCCGCCTGAGGGGTTCCAGAAGGCGCGGGTCGACACGTTGGAATGGCCGTTGAGCATCACCTGGAAGGTGGTGCTAGATTTGTAGCCGGGGATGATGGCCCAAGTAGATAGTTCATCGGACGGTGCATCGGCAAAGCGCACTGTTCCGCTCACGGTAGTCTCGTTGGCCGTGCCGTCCAGATAGGCATACTTACTGCTGCTGCGCGAATAGACCTTAAAGGCATAGGGGTCGCCGATGAAGGCAAACTGAGCAGCCGGGTTTACGTAGTCGTAGTCTGACACCTTGTTCAAATTGCTACCGTTATCCGTCCGCAACTGGTTGTGACTGCTGTCGTAAGTCTCGAAGCGGTTGTTCACTATCAGGTTCAGCCACACAGGGTCGCTCTCGGTGCTGAACACCATGCCGGTGTTGGCCAGGGCTGTCCGTTCAGCATCTGTGCTGTTGAAGGTGTATGGGATATAGACCGTCGTGGCATCAGCACTCATGGAGGTAATCTCCTGTGTGCAGGCCCGGTCGCGGTAGTACTTCGTTGACAGGGTGCAGCCCACGCGCTGGAACTTCGTGCGGTTGGGCAGGCTGAGCGTCTGGTCTGCCACATAAGACACAACCACTGTCTCCACCGGTGCATCGGTCGTTCCCTGCCGCACGATGGCATAGGTGACGAAGGGCAGGAACTCCATCTTGCGGGCAGCATCGGTGAAGTTGCTGAGGCGGACGAGGTTATTGTTGTTTGCACCCAGATAGTAATTCGTGCCATTGCCGTAAGGTGTGCCGTCGGGCTTCAGGGCCAGCATCTCGTAGCCGCCGGTGCTGTTGGCGAAGATGGCAAACGACGTGATGTCGAGCGTCTGACTGGTCTGTCCTTCACGGAACAGCCTGGCATACGGCTCACTGTTGTACATCGACAGGTGATACTTCGGGTCCTTGACGCTGTAGATCTTGATGTTGTAGGGGTCGTTGCCTGCCAGCAGCCAGCGGCCGTTCTGCTCGGCCAGCGTGTAGCCATTTGAGGTAAGTGTTGACTCGTCCCATGCATAGGTGGACCAGTCGGTGTCCATGTCGCCCGTGAGCGCCGCATTGCTGTTGTTCTTGCGGTCAACGCAGTAGAGGGCGCTGTTGATGCGGATGTTGTATTGCGACACCTTGTCGAGCTTCACTGCCGCCGTGGCAGCATTGTACTCGTAGGTGACGTAGATGTCGGTGACGCCAGCGGGCACGTCCGTGTTCTCCGTCAGTTCGTAGGTGCTGCTGGGGTTGAGGAAGGCGCTGGTGCCACTTGTCGAGGCAAAGGCTTCGGCGCGGTAGTATCGGAAGTTTGTGGCCAGCGGACTGCGTAGCGTGGCGGGCAGGGATACTGTTCCCGTAGTGGAGATAACGCTGATGACTTCCTTGCGGTTGGAGGTGCCCTGGCCATTGTCACCAAGGTTCACCAGGTGGTAGGTGACAGGTGGAGCCAACTGTTGCAGGTCGGTCTGAACGACTTCGGCCGATGCTTTCGTGTCGTGCCTTGGGTAGTCGCTGCTGAAACGTAGATACCGATAGTTACCATCAATGTAGGCTGCACCGTCGGGTTGGATGGCCATCAGTTCGTAGTCTCCGTTGTCGTTGGTGTCGGCAGTGGTGGGCATCAGTGCATAGTGATCCACCTCTGTCGTGAAAGAGTTCCCGTCCTTGACAATAAAAGTGTAAACGTCTCCCTTGCGGCAGAGGTAGTAGCCATAGGTGTCGGTTTCATAATAGTAGGAGTACAGCCTGACGTTGTATGGGTCGTTGCCCTTGAGCAGCCACTGGTAGTGAAGGTCGCTCTTCAGAGTGGCATCATCAATGCCAGCGTTGTAGTCGGTGCGGTCGCCTCCTCCACCGCCGTTGCCGCTGATGTTGTCGCGGGCACAGAGGTGGCGGCTTTGGTTTTTGATGAGTGTGGCACGCGAGCCGTCGAGTTTCAGTGCTGCCGTGGACGCGTCGTAAGTGTAGGTGACGTAAACATCATCCACATCGCTGCCTAAGGTGGCACCTTCAGTCCACTTGTCGCTGCTGCCAGTGTTTATAGTGTAATTGCCGGAAGCATCAGTGCTGACAGCACTTGCGCCGTAGTACTGAAACTCGCTGACCAGCGGACTTCTAAAGTCTGCTCGAAGGCTGGCTGTAAGCGTGCCGTCGTTGAGGGCTTGATAACTGATAACCTCCCTGCGTCCACTGGTGCCAACGCCATCGGTTCCAAGGTTTATCAGATGGAAGGTGGTGGTCGAAGCGGTGGCCACGGTGATGGTCAACTGGGAATCGTTGTCATTATGCTGACAATTCCATACACGCGAGGCCGACACCGGATTGTCGTCGTGGATATAGTGGTGCTGTTGTGTGTGAGCATCACCGCCATTGTAGTATTGCGGACTGCCGTCTTTTTCCGGGTACTCGTATGCGGCAATCAGTTGCCATGTGGTTTTTCCTGACGCTTGGGTCAAGATGAATCGTTGGAACGACATGCCGGCATTGGCGGTTGTTCCGTCAACTTGGCATGACAGTGGAGCGGCTTTGTTGTTTGCCTTTTGGAGTTCCGTTTGTCCTGCAGGCTTGACGCCCGTCAGCACGTAGTCGGTCTGGGTCTTATCTACCTCTCGGTTAGAGATCTTGATGTTGTAGGGGTCGGGGTGGCCTTGTTTGTCAGGCACAGCATAGAGTTTCCACTTGTAACTATTCAGGCCGATGCCGCCGCCGTCGATAGTTGAGGCTATGGGCAGTGATGCGTCGCCGGTATTGACATACATATACTTGGTGCCAGCCTTGATGTTATACCACGTGCCGCCCGTAAGGTCAAGGGCTGTGGCTGACCCGCTGTATGCCTGGTAGTCATAGCGCACGTAGTAGGTCTTGTCAGTGGTGACAAGCGTGTTCACGTCGGTGATGGCGTTTGTCGTGATGTTATTGCTCGCGTCTGCCTGAGCATCTGTCAGCGATTCGTAGTACCTGTAGTTGGTGGCATAAGGGCTTTTCAGTTTGTCGGGTATTCCTTTGCCGTTGTACTGCCAGTTGGTGACTCTTTCTCCCTGTCCGTTGATGATGATATAGACGGAGTTTGCCGCCCACGCTTCATTCACCACGCTCCCCACCGCCATCAGCAGCAGGAAAAACACACGAAGGGCTGCTGACCGAATCAGCTTCGAGTCATCTCCGAACCATCTCCGAACCATCTTCGAGCCTTCCCGGTGTTTATGCGCCGTTTCCTTGGCTATAATATCTTGTCCGTTCACGTTCATTGCCATATCTGTTGTCACGAGGTTGTAAGCATGCACACGTCGCTGAACGGTTCGGTTACCTTCTTTTCGAACCGTCAAGTAATCCTTGACAGTTGATTCTTCTGCCAGTTCGCCTTCAGCGAAGATATTTTTGATGTGCAGGCTGATATTTTGTTTAGTTGCATTAAACAGTTCCGTCATCTGCTGCTGCGTGAGCCATACGGTATCGTCCTCCAAGCGCACTTCGAGGCGCACGGTCTCGTCGGGCTGGTAGAGGACAATCTCGCCCTGCGGCTGCGTCGCGTCATGTGTGTCGCTATGCCGGATGGCTTTCATGCCGCTGTCTGTCATAATGTTCATTTCATTGTGGGGTTGGTATCTGCGCGCACGTATGCTTACGCGTGCGCGTACACTTGAGTGCAAAACTATAAAGTTTTGGCCACATGACCAAACTTTTACGGCTTTCTGTACTTTTTTTAACACAAAATAATGACAAAGCTGTGCTTTTTGATGCCTATGGGTCCGAAAAGCATGGTCTGTGTGTGCCTAACGTGGGTGGTTACGCAGGCGTCGGCGCTGCTCTTGGCTTTATGCTTCATGCCTGATGATGCACGTAACATCCCCTAGGGGAGTTAGGTAACTCGCCTAGGGGAGTTAGGTAACTCGCCTAGGGGAGTTAGGTAACTCCCCTAGGGGCTTGTCGCGCCACCTTCATGGGATGTCGCCATCGCGCCAAGGCGGCACCACCTTGCAATGATGTCGGCAGACGACGTGCATGTGAGTGGGTGGGGGGTATCGGTCTGATGCGATAAAAAAATTTTGATTATCCGCAATCATACCACCAAAGAGACCGCAACGCGGTCTTCGCTATGGTAACCGAGGGTACGAGCGTAGCGAGCACCCCCGGATAACAAGCTCTATAGAGGCAAGCACTCTGAAAGAGTGCCCGAACAGCGTAATGGGCGACCCCTTCAGGGTCGATGTTCCCCTTTTTGTCCCTATCCGGGGGTACTGCGCACCCCCGGTTATTGAGAGGAGACGCTTCCAGCGTCTTGGTGGTACGATTGCGGATAATCATTAAAAAATTCGGGGCGAAGCCGCACATGGTGTGCGGGCTTCGCCCCGAAGAGAGAAACCAAGGCGGGGATGCCTCCTTGGCTAAAAGGGGAGAGGGTTAGGGTGTAACTGCCAGCTGAGTAATCTTCACAATAGTCGTGGAAACTACATTGCCGCCGTTTTTCTCTACAATGGTGACAGTGTTGTCAACGGTTGCCGCCGTTGAGTTGGCAGTCAGGGTGACGGTTGCCGTGGCATTGCCGCTGGCATCAATCGTTCCAGGGGTAAGGGTAACTGCTGATGTGTTAGCGATTCCACCACCTGAGACATCAGTGCATTGGATGGTGTTGCCATTTGTAAGACCATAGAGGTTAATGGCAAACGAGGTGTTGGAGGCTGCGGTGTAGGTGGTAGCGGTCGTTCCGGCCTTTACGGTTGTGGAGGTGGCAGCACCCACGTTGATGGGCAGGTCGGTGTCGGTGACCACGAGGGTCTCGGTGGCATCGATAGTGCCATTGCCATTTGTATCGCCATTGACCTCCCAGTCGCTTACTGTGGCGGTGAACTTCACGCCCGTCAGGCCGAGGTGCAGGAGCAAGTTGTACTGCTTGTTCAGCTCAACAGCTTCCGAGAAGGAAACGACCTTGCTGATGGTCTGTGAGACCTGAGAATATGCTCCAGCCAGCTTGTTGTCGACCGTGCGGACGAGGTAGGTGATGGTGATGGTCAGTTCGGGATACGTGCCGGGGATGAACACCAGGGGGGCAGCCTCGCTATCATAGACATTCTTTGCCGTTGTGAGGACACCCTCGGGCAGGCCGTTCCAGCCTGCTGCTGTAGCAGCTGGAGGCGTCGTTGGTTCGGCAATCGTAGTGTTCAGCTTGCCATTGCTTCCTGCGGTATTGATGGTGTGGGTGGTTTCGGCTGCATCGCCTACGGTGGCTGTCGTGTTGGAGGATTCAGTATTCAGCTTCCAGACACCGGTTGCCAGGTTCAGTGTACCTTCCTGACTCTTGAGATAGGTCTTGGTGTAACCCGTATCACCGGGTTTTTTGCCGCCATTTTCCACGAGCGCCTTGGCCTGAATCGTGATATTGGACACCGTAACCTTTGTCTCGCTGTTGTTGAACGTGCCGCCTTTCTCAGCGCCCTTCATGTCGTCGATGTCGAGGACGACCATGAGACCGTGGGTGGTGTTACCCGTGAGCGTGGAATAGACTTCAGAGCCGCCCACCTTAGCCAGTGCGTGCTTGAAGGCAAATTCCACAGTGCCGTCGGTCTTCTGCTTGGTGAGGTCGGCATTGAGCTTGTAGCCATCAGCGGTCGTTTGGCCTGCATCTGTCCAATGGGGACGGATTGCTTTTTTATAGGTGTCAGCTGCGGCAGAGTTATCAAAGGCAACACCAGCATTGCCAGAGCCTAAGACATTTTTACCTGTTGAGCCATAGGTGCCCCAGAGGAGGTCAACGATGTCATTGCCACTGGTTGCAACGATGTACTTGACTGTGGGGTCGCCTGTTTCGGCATTTGCCGAGACGTCTGTCTTACCATTGATAGCCACGATACCAGATGTGGTAGCGGTAATGGGAAGTGATACGTAAGGAGCGTAAGCGAAGAAGCTCACATTACCCTTGCCAGTGCCACCCTTGGCGGGGTTGTTGCCTTGGTCGTTGTCTGCATCGTCCACGGCAGTCCCGTTTGCAAAGTCATTGGGCCAGTACTTCACGGGAGCATAGGTCCAGCCTGTGACGTAGTTGGCATCTTTGTTTGTCTGGCTCCACCAGATCTGCTCGTTGAACATGAAGTTGGCTGCCGAGTTGCTGGCGGCAGCTCCTGTCTCGCCTGTGTAAGTTCCGCCTTGGAACTGACCATAGGTCTTGTCTCCCGTGTAGAAGGCAAAGACACCGAAGCCATAGTTTTTTGCATTCGTTTCATTCCAAGTTGTGTTACCGTCAAGCCCAAGACCTTGGAGAGCGGTGGTGTTAAGTGTGCCTGCCTGTCCTGCTCGTGTGACCGGTGTATTTCCCATGTACGTGCCGAACTGGATGGCATTGCTTTGTTGTGCCTCGATGACATCTTGTGCTGTGTTGAAGCCGATGTCGTCGGATGTGCAGCTTGCGAGCGCGAATGCTGCAAGCGCAGTTGCGAAATAGAACTTTTTCATTTTGATTTTTAATTTAAGTGAAACATGAAGTGATTTGATTGTTGCTTGTGGCGTGGGTGGAAGAGAAACCCGTAGGGGTTACGTGTGTGGCGGGTCGGTGGCGTCAGAATCCTCCGAGGTCTATTGTCCCTCCGTCTTCCCACGGATCGACCCATGCGTCGAATCCGGAGTGGTTGCCGTCGGGCTTCACGTCGGGCAGGTCGGGACATGTGAATGGGTCTGTGATGGTGATGATGACCTGTATGTGCTGCAGCTGTCGCCAGCGTTCCTGGAACTCGTGTGTCGGCACGAGGTATTCGAGTGTCTTGCCGACGTTGAAGGTGTATGTGGTGTCGGAGCCGTCGATGAGTGTGAAGCAGAGCTTGAGGACGTTGTCGGTGGAGTCGCGGTTGGCCTTGTCCTCCTTGCCGTTGGGGAGTCCCCACACGCGCATGTCGGTCTGTATGATGTCGTACTCCTCGCCGTCGTCGGCACGTGTGCGTGTGGCGGTCCATGTGGGGAGGTACATCGTTCCTGTCTCCACGGTGCGATCGACGCGGCTGAGGTAGAAGCCGTCTGCCATGCCAGAGATGGAGCCTTGCACGGCGTGCATGTTCTCTATGCCCTTGACGCGGATTATGCAGTGCAGTACTGTCGTCATGGGGTATGGCGTCTCGGGGAGTTCCATGACGAACTCGCGTTCGGTGTGCATGGCCTGTGTGGGGTCGCGCTTGAAGTCGTCGTACCACATGAAATATGTGGAGTCGGAGGCTATCATGTCCTCGGTGACCTCGAAGCTGTCGAGGGCGACGGCGAAGGGGTCGGGGTCGAGGATGTAGCGCACGCCTCGGTCCCACTCCTGGTTCTGGCGTGTCTGCATGATGTTGGCTCGTGCTGCGATGTCGCGGTAGGAGTGTATGTCCTCGAAGTGGAACGTGCCGAACTCGTCGAAGCTCTGGTTGAAGATTATCATCTTGTAGCGGTCGGGCTTGAGCTGCAGGCGCACCTGGTTGACGTTGTTGGTGACGTGTATGGATGGTACGCTGTCGTGCTCGCCCCACAGCATGAGTGTCATTCCCGACGGCGGGTCTATCTCGTAGTATCTGCAGAACTCCACTGTCCACTTTACTATTACGGTGACTCTGACGAGCAGGTCGAGAATGACCTCGAGTGGCCGTCGTTCGCAAGCCACGGTGAGCATGAGCATTGCTGCCGCGAGCGTCGCTGCTGCTTTTCTCAAAGAGCGTGGTGTGCTGTTCATCGCCGGCCTCCTTTCTTCTCGCGCCAGGTGTTGAAGATGAGCCATACGAGCGAGAGCTTGAGTTTCGTCGGCCCGACGTAGAACAGGTTGTGGTTGTATTTCCAGATGAGGTGGGTGTCGTTGAACTCTCCGTGGTAGTGGCGCTGTGGTCCCCAGAGCACTCCTGCGCTGACGCTGAATTCGAGGTTTAGCCGCCGGCGTATGGGCCATGAGTATCCGTAGGTGAGTCCCACGCTGGCGTACTCGCCCTGCTCGCCTTCGCTGTGCCACTCGAAGTCGTAGTAGCCTCCGGCCCCGTAGATGCCTATGAAGTTGCCTGTGAGGGGTGCCCGTGTGGCGTTGCACCGTGCCCACCAGTAGCGGAACTCGGCTCCCCAGTTGAGGAGCTCGTAGGCGTTGGAGTTGTGACGCCACACGTACCACGGGAACCAGTACTCGGCCATGACGCTGAACTGGCGGCTTCGTCCGAACGGTATCTCTATCTCCACGTTAGGGCATAGCGCGGCGTCGAAGAGCATGTTTGTCTTCAGAGCCATGAAGGGTATGTAGGGCCATATGCCTGCATGAGTGTCGGGCCTCCGCTGTGTGGCGGGGAGTGTCACTGTGGTGTCCATGAGCATGAGGTGCTCCTCCTCCCATGTGCGTCGTCGTGTGTAGGCGATGGTGTAGTCTGTGCGTCGCAGCGCGGGGAAGCAGTTGGCGAGCACGTAGGCGTAGTCCTTGGGGTACGCCGTCTGTATGCGCTTGAGCTTGGCGTCGGGGTCCATGGTCTGGGCCATGATGTCGAGCATCTCCTGCCGGTGAGGCAGTGTGGCTGTCGTGGCCTCCTCGACATAGCGGCGGAATCCCTGCCAGTCCTCGGGCACGGCATCGGTCTGTATCTTGGCGGTGTCGAGCTGCATGAGCCGTGCTATGTACTGCTTGAGGGCCTCGGTACGTCCTGTGGCGAGCCGCACGTTGTTCTGATAGGACCCTTCTGGCGAGGCGTAGCCGCAGAGTGTGATGTGGTGCAGCTCGAGGGTGGTGTCTCTGACGATGCTCTCTATGGCCTCCCTGATGGCTTTCAGCTCCCTGGCGTTGCGTCTGTGTTCGGGGCGTATCTCCGTGCGGTTGACGATGAACTCTATGCGTGCCGAGCCGTTGAGGTTGCTGATCTCCTGCTTGCGTTCCACCTCCTTGACGGGTGTCAGGGTGGTGTCGGCGCGGAATGCCGCCGTGGCATCCAGCGTGGTGTCGTCGATGTCGCCGCAGGCTGTGATGTCAGTCCTTACGAGCTTCAGCGTCGCCCCGTTCATCCACTGCCGGTATGGCATGGCGCGCACGTAGGCCGTGTCGAGCGGGCAGTACTTGGCCCAGAACATCATGTCGTTGCGTGTCTGGAAGGGCGAGAAGGCTGTGCGCAGGTAGTAGTAGTACTGGTCGTGGCCGTAGATGCCTATGGAGGGGAAGTCGATGCTGTCGGTGTCGCTGACGAGTCTTGGTGTGATGACGTACGCCTGCTTTGGTGTGAGTCGTTCTCCGCTGAAATGTAGTCGGAAAGCGAGCTGAATGGTGTCTGAGTCTGTGCAGGCTATGCTGATGTCGTCGGCGTATGCAATGCGCTGTGCCTTGGCTACGAGTGTCGCCAAGCATAAAAGAAAAGTGTGGAAAATCAGACGTTTCAGCATTGTCTCTTGCGCATTTGTGTCGCAAAGGTACTTTAAATTGTTGAAACGTCCAAGACTTTGTGAGGTTTTTTTGCAAAAAAATGTGAAATGATTGTCGGGTTTCGGGTGAGGGGGGCCTAGGTAGGCCTAGGCAGTCCTAGGTAGTCCTAGGTAGGCCTAGGTAGTCCTAGGTCTTCGAGGTCTTCTAGGTCCTCTGCTTCCTCAATCTCGTCATCGTCGAGGTATATGATGTCGAGGTCTTCGCCTTCGGCCTCGAGCTCATCGTGGAGGGTGGTGATGGGCTTGTCGCGATGCACGAGGGTGTCGTCGCTGTCGGCATCGAGGGCTTGCCACAGCATGTCCTTCAGCTCTGTGATGTTGAAGCCGGTGACGGCGGAGATGAATATCGTTGGGAGGTCGTCGGGCAGCGTGGGGGCTATCATCTGCATCAGCTCGTCGTCGATGATGTCAGTTTTCGTGACAGCGAGCAGGCGTCGCTTGGCGAGCATCTCGGGGTTGTAGGTGGCGAGTTCGTGGAGCAGCACCTCGTAGTCATGGCGTATGTCGTCGGTGTCGGCGGGTATCATGAAGAGCAGTACGGAGTTACGCTCTATGTGGCGCAGGAATCTCAGCCCGAGTCCCTTGCCCTCGCTGGCACCCTCTATGATGCCCGGGATGTCGGCCATGACGAAGGAGCGGTTGTCGCGATAGCTGACAACGCCCACCGATGGCTCGAGGGTGGTGAAGGGGTAGCCTGCAATCTTGGGGTGCGCGCTGCTGATGGCGTTGACGAGTGTGCTCTTCCCGGCATTGGGGAATCCCACGAGTCCTACGTCGGCGAGCATCTTCAGCTCCATTATCACGGTGAGCTCCTGCATGGGTTCTCCGGGCTGAGCGTAGCGCGGAGCCTGGTTGGTGGCGGTGGCGAAGTGCCTGTTGCCGAGGCCCCCGCGTCCGCCCTTGAGGAGCATGACGAGCTGTCCGTCGGTGGTGACGTCGCAGATGTAGCGCCCCGTGTCGGCGTTATAGACCACGGTGCCGCACGGCACGTCGATGTAGCGGTCCTCGCCGTCGGAGCCGTGGCTGCCGTTCTTGCTGCCGTTGCCGCCGTGACCGGCGAAGATGTGGCGGTCGTAGCGCAGGTGCAGCAGGGTCCAGTAGTTGCGGTTGCCGCGGAGGTAGATGTTGCCTCCGCGCCCTCCGTCGCCGCCGTCGGGGCCTCCGTTGGGGTTGTACTTGGCGCGGTGCATGTGTGCCGAGCCGCGTCCGCCCTTGCCCGAGCGGCATACTATCTTTACGTAGTCTATGAAGTTCGTTTCCATGTCGTTGTGGGGTGATGACGTTATGCCGTGGCGGCTCTCAGCCGTCGGAAGGCGTGTGGCAGGTGCGCTATGATGTCCGATGCCGTCATGGCCTCCTCGGTGAGTTCTTCTGCTGCCATGTCGCCGGCGAGTCCGTGTAGGTATGTGCCGAGCATGGCGGCTTCCGCCGGCAGGTAGCCCTGTGCGAGCAGCGCGGTGATGATGCCCGTGAGGACGTCGCCGCTGCCCGCCGTTGCCATGCCCGGGTTGCCGGTGGGGTTGAAGAACACCTCTCCCGTTGGCGTGCACACCATGGAGTAGTGTCCTTTGAGGATGACGAAGACGTGAAGGTTCACGGCGAGGTTGCGTGCGCGTATCATGCGTTCGTAGGTGGAAAGGCATCGCCCCACGATGCCGTCGAGCTCGCCGGGGTGCGGTGTGAGTATGCTGTCGGAGGGTATGTCGCGCATCCATTCGGTGTTCTTGGCGAGGATGTTGAGGGCGTCGGCATCGACGACCATCGGCCCGGGGCGTTGCGTGAGGTAAGAGTGTAGCGCTGCCGCCGTGTGGCGCCGCTGTCCCAGTCCCGGCCCTATGCCTACGGCCTGGAATGTCGTGGCGTCGATTGACGACGTGACGCTCTCGGGGTCGATGTCGATCTGCACCACGGCCTCGGGCACCGCGGTCTGCATGATGGCGAGGTTCTCGTAGGGCGTGTGCACGGTGAGCTTGCCGACGCCGCTGCGCAGGGCCGCCCTGGCGGCGAGGATGGCGGCACCCGCCATGCCCTTGGTCCCCGCCACGAGGAGAGCATGTCCCATCTGGCCTTTGTGGGCGAAGCGCGGCCGTGGGCGCACGACGGCCCGTATGTCGTCGGCCTCCGTTATCCAGAGGTGGCTCTTCATCTCTGCCATGCCCTCCTGGCTGAGGCCTATGTCGGCTGTCACGAGCTCGCCGACGAACTTCTGGTTCTCGGGGAAGAGGAATGCGAGCTTCGGCGTCTGTATGGTCACGGTGATGTCAGCACGGACGATGCTGCTCGTGTCGTTGTAGGTGTTGTCCTCGCACATGAGGCCCGACGGCATGTCGATGGCCACGACGGTGGCACCGCTCTTGTTGATGCCGCGTGCCACGAGTGCGAAGCCTCCGTCGAGCGACTTGCTGATGCCGGTGCCGAAGAGTGCGTCGATGACGACATCCGTCGTCCGCAGCTCGGGGAATACGAACTCTGCCGTCACCTCGACGAGAGTGGCGTTGTCGGTCTCGACGAGGCGGTCGCGGTTTGTGGCGCAGTCGTCGCTGAGGCGTGCGCTCACGTTGAAGAGATATGCTGTGACGTCGCGCCCGTCGCCGGCCAGCATACGTGCCACGGCCAGTCCGTCGCCGCCGTTGCCTCCCGGCCCGGCGAAGACGATGATGCGCCGGTCTGTGCCGAAGCGCTGCCTGATGACATCTGCCACGGCGTGGCTGGCGCGCTCCATGAGGTCGATGGATGCTATAGGCTCAGTATCAATGGTTATGCGGTCGAGCTCCCGAAATTGTCCTCCTGTCAGAATCTTCATAGCTAAAAGTGATAAGTATGTGCGTAAAAGTGTGCCTCCCGACGTCGTTTGCGAGTCCCGCTGTTAAGTTTTTGCGGAAATTTGGTGCAAAAATACGTCAAAGCTTGCGAAATTCAAAATATTATCATTAAATTTGCACGCAAAACTCTAAATTCATGACAAAGATTCAAGTCAAAGACAAGTGCTTCGCCGTGAGCATCCCCGAAGCAGAGATACTCCGTCAGGTGCGCCGTGTGGCCTCGGACATCAGCCGCGACCTTGAGGGCAAGGAGCCTCTGTTCCTGCCCGTGCTCAACGGCGCTTTCATGTTTGCCGCCGACCTCGTGCGCAACGTCACCATACCCTGTGAGGTGAGCTTCATAAAACTCGCCAGCTATGCCGGGATGCACACCACGGGCACCATCCGCGAGGTGATAGGTCTTGCCAAGGACATCACCGGGCGCCATGTGGTGATTGTGGAGGACGTCATAGACTCGGGCATCACCATTGCCCACATGATAGAGACGCTGCGGCAGCACAACCCCGCTAGCATCAGCGTGTGCGCGCTGCTCGTCAAGCCCGATGCCCTGAAGGTTCAGGTGCCGGTGGATTACTGCTGCATGGAGATCCCCAACGACTTCATCGTGGGCTACGGCCTGGACTATGACGGCTACGGGCGCAACCTGAAGGACATCTACACCCTGGCGTGACAAGGAGGAATCATTACCACACAAACATATTTCATAATTCAAGAATGAAGAACATTATTATCTTTGGTGCTCCCGGTTCGGGCAAAGGCACCTACAGCGCCGAGATTCAGGAGCGCTACGGCATGGGGCATATCTCTACGGGCGACGTGCTGCGCAACGAGATCAAGCAGGGCACAGAGCTCGGCAAGATTGCAAAGGACTATATCGACAACGGACAGCTCATACCCGACCAGCTGATGATCGACATCCTGGCGCTGGCCTACGACAGCCACCCTCAGGACAAGGGCGTCATCTTCGACGGTTTCCCGCGTACCATACCCCAGGCCGAGGCCCTCAAGCAGATGCTTGCCGCACGTGGCCATGACATGGGCATGATGATAGAACTCATCGTGGACGAGGACACACTGATGAAGCGCCTGCTGCGCCGCGCCGTGGAGGAAGGCCGTGCCGACGACAACGAGGAGACCATCCGCAAGCGCTTCGCCGTCTATCACGCACAGACAGAACCGCTGTCGCTGTGGTTCGCCTCGCAGGGCATACGCCACACCTTCGACTGGAGCATCTGCAAGACCAAGGAGGGCATGCTCGCCGCCATCTTCAACGAGATAGAGCGCGAGAACGGCCTGTAAGCGACACGGGACGTGAGCACACAGAGACGATGCTCCGAAGTGCATATAAGTTCGGAAATATGTGAAATCTGTGGTTCATCATGAGGAAGCGCCCGACCTTTGGTCGCTTCGACACTTACTTGCTGAGCAAAGAGACCAAAGGTCGGGCGCGAAGAACCGTTCTCCAGGCGTGGAGCGAGCAGAACTCGAGCGCTTGAAGTGCCAAGCGTCGCAAGCGCCGAGCTGCCAGCTACGCTTCGGCGGACTTGAGGTCAAAGCTGCTCGATAATAGCCTAAGAGCAAATCAAAGCTAATTTATAGAGCCACCTTGAATCTGTGGAATTCAGAATTAAATTACATGGATTAGGGGCAGAA
This sequence comes from uncultured Prevotellaceae bacterium, assembly GCA_947167455.1. Lineage (GTDB taxonomy): Bacteria > Bacteroidota > Bacteroidia > Bacteroidales > Bacteroidaceae > Physcousia. The sequence goes on from CAMVIB010000007.1 coordinate 46,192, forward strand.
AAGAATCTGTGGCATCTGTGAAGTCTGTGGTTCCTCATGATGGACAATTATAAGTAGTTACTCAAGACATAACAGAAAAGTGAAAACGATAATTAACAATATGGGTCGCTGCCTTGCGGCAGGGCTTATGCTTGGGCTGGCTGTCAGCACGGCAGCACAGACCGAGGTCAGTGAGTTCCGCCCCGGCGTGACACTCGAGGGCGTGAACTACTTCCTGCCGAAGACACGCCTGCGCATGGTGATCGTGGCCGACAAGGCCGTAACCATTCCCGGCGAGTTCGCACAATATGCCAACCGCTACCTGCGGCTCACCGACGTGCCTGCCGTGGAGACCACGGAATGGAACATCCGCAGCGTTGCCATACAGGCACTTGGGACTCCCGACTCTACGAAGGCTTTCAGCATCAAGGTCAAGTCCAAGACGTCGGCACCACTGGTGAGCCTGACGCACGACGGCCTGCTGCTGGGTGTGAACACGAGCGTGCAGCCTGACGACGACATGGCACTTCCCGAACGCGTGCCGGCACCCAAGCCCCTCAACGGTCGCGACTTCATGACGCAGGGCATACTCTCTGCCGGCAGCACGGCGAAGATGGCCCAGCTCACTGCCGAGGAGATCTATGACATACGCGAGAGCCGCAACGCCCTCATCCGCGGCGAGGCCGACAATACTCCCAAGGACGGTGCTCAGCTGAAGCTGATGCTCGACAACATAGACCGGCAGCTCGCTGCCCTGGAGTCGCTCTTCAAAGGGCAGACACTGACGAGCCAGGAGGTGCTGACGCTCGACTACGAACCCGTCGTCGGCGACCTGCGGGGACATCACCTGCTCGTGGGGCGCTTCTCGAAACGTCTGGGCCTCGTGGATGCCGACGACCTCAGCGGAGAGCCGTTGCTGCTCGACATAGAGGCTGTGGGCAACCTGCCGGCCTCCATCCCCGACGAAGACACGGAGCGCAAGAAGGCCAAGATGGAGCAGGGGTTGCGCGTCAACCAGCCTGCCCTCGCCAAGGTGACGCTCTCGCTGGCAAAGCGCCAGCTCGTGACGACAGAGCTGCCCGTGTGCCAGTTCGGCACCGTGGAGGTGCTCTCGGACATACTCTTCAACAAGAAGATGGAGACGCGCGTCGTGATGTACCAGCACACCGGCAGCGTGAAGCAGATACAAGGCGAGGCTGACGAGTGAGACGGATGCCGGACTTTTGTCGTGATATACTTACATAACAACTTAGACCATTGACATCCTATGAAAAAGACAATACTTGCCCTGAACATACTCTTGGGGCTCGTTAATACCGCTCATGCCGACGACTTCTCGTTCCGCCTGCGCAACGCTCTGGCCTTCGGGCGCAATGGCGAGACTGTCACCGTTGCCGTGCCCGGTGGCACAAACCTCGCGGCATCGTCGCTCACCGACGAGCACGGCACGGTAGTGCCTTTCGAGGCTGTCGGCGACGAGGCAATACGCTTCCGTGCCACAGTCCCCGCCGGAGCCACTGCCGGCTACACCCTGCGCAGCGGCACACCCCAGAAGCCCGCCACGGCAACGTATGTCGCCGTGAAGGTGCCGGCATCGCGAGCCGACATAGCATGGGAGAACGACCTGTGTGCATATCGTATGTACTCGTCAACGCTGTTGCGCAGCGAGCCCAACACGGCACAGGGTGTCGATGTGTGGTTCAAGAAGATGGGCACACCCGTCATCGACGAGATGTACCAGCTCTCCAACTACCACAACGAGAGCCAGTGGGGCGTAGATGCATATTCTGTCAACGGCAAGAGGCTGGGATGCGGAGGCACGGCAGTGGTGGAGAACGGGCACCTGACGATGCACGACCCCTACAGCACATGCAACATCACCGAGCAGTCGGCACTGCACTCGGCATTCACCCTTACTTATAATAATGTTCGCGCGGGAGGGCAGAACTATGTCAAGACCCTGAAGGTGGAGACGACGGCGGGAGCCGTACTCAACCGCGCCACGCTGCGTATGGAGGGTAGCGACGGCACATTGCGCCTGGCCATAGGCATATACCAGCATACTGACATGTCACACCAGCCGCAGGGCGTGGCATACACCGATGAGGCCGGAGTCGTGGGATGGGCAGAGACGAAGAGCGAAGGCAGCGTCACCAGCGCGGGAGCACGTTTCTATCAGGGTGCCTACGTCCCCGCCGAATATCACCCCACGACACAGGTCATCGACAACCACCTGTGCCTCGTGGTGGACTACACCGTGGGCACAGACCTCACCTTCTACTTCGGCGGCGGATGGAGCATCTTCCCCGCAGGCTTATGGGGCAGCGACGATGCATGGTTCGACGCACTGGCACAGTTCAAGCAGTGCGAGCAGGCACCACTCGTGGCCACCTCGGCAACGACACTCCCCTCGCAGGGCGATGTCATAGACATCATACACCTCGTCAACCAGACATGGCAGACTCTGCACCCGACGCATGGCGACTACTTCTGGAACCGGGCTGTGTATCATATCGGCAATATGGCCGCATACGATGTCACGGCAGATGCCACCTTCAAGGACTTCTCTACAGCATGGGCAGAGAAGAGCAACTGGTGGGGCGCCACGGGCAAGGACAAGAGCCGATGGAAATACACACCCTACGGCGAGGGTGCCGACTTCGTGCTCTTCGGCGACAACCAGGTGTGCTTCCAGGTGTATATAGACCTCTTCAACCTCGACCCCGCACACGACCAGAAGAAGATAGAGCGTGCGCTGGAGGTGATGGGCCATGAGATCTCGACGTCCAACAACGACTACCTGTGGTGGGTGGACGGACTGTTCATGGTGATGCCCATCATGACGAAGCTCTACAAAGTCACTGGCAATCAGGCATATCTCGACAAGATGTACAAGTACTGGCAGTATGCCAACTCCATCATGTATGACACGGAGACGGGGCTCTACTTCCGAGATGCCAAGTACGTATATCCTGCCCACAAGACCAACTCTGGCAAGAAGGACTTCTGGGCACGTGGCGACGGGTGGATCTTCGCTGCCTTCGCCAAGGTGCTTGCCGACCTGCCCGCCACCGACGCACATCGCCAGGAGTACGTCACCTACTACCAACGTATGGCGGTAGCCCTGAAGCAATGCCAGCAGGCAGAGGGCTACTGGACACGCTCGCTGCTCGACCCGGCACAGGCTCCGGGACGCGAGACGAGCGGCACGGCACTCTTCGCCTACGGATATGCATGGGGCATCAACAACGGCATACTCTCTGAGATGGAGTACGGCGCCACACTCGAACGCGCGTGGAAGTATCTCTCCACCACAGCCCTGCAGGCCGACGGCACGGTGGGCTACATACAGCCCATCGGCGAGAATGCCAGCCCCAACACCACCGTCAAGGCTACCGACTATCATGACTTCGGCGTCGGAGCATATCTGCTGGCAGCATCGGAGGTGAGCAGATATGCCGTGCGCGGCGGAGACCTTCCCAAGCTGCGCCTCTCGGGCGTGACCCTCGACAACAAGTCGCAGATCACGGTACGCTTCAACCTTCAGCCCAATGCCTCGGAGGCAAGGCAGGAATACTGCTACCTCATCGACGGCACGCCGGTGGAGGCTGAGGAGATCTCCGTGCAGCAGGACAACAGCGTCATCATCACCCTGGCCGACTCGCTCGACTACGGGCGCTACACGTTCAGCGTCACATCCTTGCACAGCGCCGAAGGGGGCGTGCTGGCGCAGAACCAGGAGCGCGTCATCATGCGCACGGTGCCTCTCGACGCTCCGCATACGGGAATCACCATCACCGCCATAGGCTCGCAGACGGGAAATCCGCATGGCAACGTCAACGACGGCAAGCTGAGCACACGATGGAGCCAGGAGGGCAACAACCAGTGGATACGCTTCGACCTTAAGACTCCGAAGCTCGTCTATGCTGTTGACGTGGCCTTCTACAACGGCGACTCGCGCGTGTTCTACTTCAAGGTGCAGACTTCCGACAACGGCATAACATGGACGGATGCCACGGGCGACCTCGTCTCCTCGGGCACCACCAACGAGCTCGAACGCTACCGCCTGCCTGAGGCCGTGACATGTCGCTATGTGCGCCTGCAGTGCAGCGGCAACTCCACCAACAAGTGGAACAGCCCGACAGAGATACGCATCCGCTACACCTCACCCGTGGGCATCGACAGCGCAGACGAGGTGACAGACAGACCGACATCCGACGACGCCATCTATGACCTCAACGGACGTTTCCTCGGCAGAGGAGCCGATGCTCTGAACTCATTGCCGCGCGGCATATATGTCGTGGGCGGACGTAAGGTGACACGCAGGTAGGCGCACAGCGCTCGACTTAATCTGAATTAGTAATGCTCTCACATTTTTCGCATACACACCAAGCCCCAAGGGCGCAGGGACGTAGCACGCTACGCCCCTGCGCCCTGCTCTTTGCTCTCCTCCTTGCCCTTTGTGCCAATGCCCAGACAGGACTGAAGAAGGTGTATGACGAGGAGATTAATCCCCTCGAACAGATAGACCAGACTGTAGCAAGGGCAAAGTCTGAAGGTAAGTTCGTAATCTGTCAGGTAGGCGGGAACTGGTGCCCGTGGTGCCTGCGCTTTGCCGACTTCATAACGAATGACACTGCCGTCAGCAAGGTCATCAGCGACAACTTCGAGTATATCCACGTAAACTACAACCCGCGACGCTCTGCCTCCGTCACCCCACGTGCGGAAGCTGCTGTGACGTCCGGCAATGATGGTCAGCACCAGCCAGACTCTGCCGCTGCACCTCGCCAAGACCAGGCCGCGGCTTTGATGGCGCGGCTGAATAACTGCGGACGCTTTGGCTTCCCCGTGTTCGTGGTCCTTGACGAAGAGGGTAGGGTGGTGCATATCCAAGACTCAAGCTTCCTGGAGGAAGGCAAAGGCTACAACCATGAAAAAGTGCTGCGATTCTTCAAGAGCTGGACTCCGGGAGCCGTGAGACAGTAATACCATCGGCGTAGTTCATTACGTAAATCAATCATTCCGTGACCACCGAATAATCCACAGACCCTGTCTGGCACCCATGAAGACCCACGTTGTAGATACGCCGGCCCCCCAGCCCCCTGAAGGGGGAGTTCCTGGGTATAGCCTTTTCCACCTCATTTTATCGTAACCATCCGACTGACAAAATGGCGAACCAAAACACGCTGACTATCAGGGTATAGCAATAGTAGGTCTTTTAGGCGGTAAAAGACCTGCTATTACCGTGTAAAAGACCTACTATCAGGCGGTAAAAGACCTACTATCAGGACGCAATAGTTATGCTGTCATTTAGGCAGACCGTAACCGGCTCTTTCTGACAGCATTTTTAGGCTGTCGTCACTTGGCGTTTTTCTCTTTTTCATCATGTGCGCTCATGTTCTTGATGAACAGATCGACAAGATGTTTCGTTATGAAGGTATGACGTACGGCATGGCGCGCCTTGTCTGCCAATGAATCTCCGTCGTCGTCAGACGGGGTGACCGTCTCTGCTGCTATCACTTCCTGCTCGCGCTTGTCCATCTTAGCACGGAAGCTGTCTGAAACGTGGCTGTAGAGGAAGTTATAGCTTGGTATTGCCGCCTTCATGATGTAAGGAGTGAGGAAGGTGGTCACTACACTGGATGCCACGATGATAGGATAGATCATAGGATTCAAGACTCCGAGGCTGGCACCCAGCCCGGCGATGATGAATGAGAACTCGCCGATCTGCACGAATGAGAAGCTGGTAAGCATAGAGTCGCGCATGGTCTGTCCGCCCCACCAGCAGCCCAGAGTGGCAAAGACAATCATACCGACGATGATTATGACGCTGACATAGATGATGCTCATCCAGTATTGCGCCACTGAAGCCGGGTCTATCAGCATGCCCACAGAGATGAAGAAGATGGCTGCGAAGACGTTCTTCAGCGGCGACATCAGCTTCTCAATACGGTGCGCCTCCACCGTCTCGGCAAGTATAGAACCCATGACGAAGGCTCCGAGAGCACTGCTGAAGCCTGCTTCCTCTGCCGTCAGCACCATGCCCAGGCAGAGACCCAGGGAGAGGATGATGAGTGTCTCGTCATTCAGATGGTCTTTCACTTTGCGTATCAGCGTGGGGATAATCAGTATTCCGCATACGAACCATGCCACAAGGGTAATGACAAGATTGACAACCTTGCTTGCCAGTTCGGCACCCTCGAACTGATGTCGTATGGCTATGCTGGAGAGCAACACCATCAGCACCACAGCCACCACATCCTCAACGATGAGGATGCTGGTAGCGCCCTTGACAAAGCGCTCCTTGCTCATGCCAGCCTCGTCAATGGCTTTCATCACGATAGTGGTGCTCGACATACAGAGCATCCCTGCCAGGAAGAGGGAGTTGACCATGTCAAATCCGGCATCTATGCCCACCAGATAGCCACAGCACATCATGCCTCCGATGATTGTCAAGGCGCCTATTGCCGCCACCTTGCCGCTGCTGATGAGGTTCTTCAGTCGGAACTCCAGGCCGATGCAGAACAACACGAAGAGCACGCCGATGTCGCCCCATTGCTTCACGTTGTCGGCATTGACAAACTTCTCGCCGGAAAGATGCGGACCTATCAGGACACCCGCGACGATATAACCCAGCACCACGGGCTGCTTTAAGAACTTGAACACGATGCTGACTACCGCCGCCGTGATCATCAATACGTATAAATCTTGTACCATACTTTAATTATATATTTAGAAATTTTGCATGTATTTAAGGACAACAGACTTCAGGAGTGTGTGGGATTCGTATGGGTGCAAATTTACATCTTTTTTCCGAGACAATAATCTTTTATGGTCAGCAATTAACATTCTTTCGCATCACGACGTACCAATTATTATCATTTTGGGGGACAAACACATCACGAAACCTCACAAAAAATCTTTATGATTATCCGCCATCGTACCGCCAAATTTTCGTGCAGTGCTATGGGTCTGCCCAACTTCTAGCACACATATATTAATATAATAGGTAAAACATTTGGAGAATGGAATCAAAATGATTGCCTTTGCGGCGCATTTGTAACAATAGTACACCATGAAGTTATTTGATTTTAACAAGTATTTCCCCGACGAAACGGCTTGCCGCAAGGTATTTAAGGAAATGAGGGACCGCGAGGGTGTGACGTGTCAGCACTGCGGTTCTCACGATGTGGTATGGCTGGAGAGCAAGCAGCAGTATCAGTGCAAGCATTGTCGCCACCGCACGACGCTCCGAAGCGGCACGGTGATGCACGGCTCCAAGTTACCATTCATGTATTGGTTCATCGCTATGCACCTGCTGACGGCTACGAAGAAGAGTATATCGGCAGCGGAGCTTCAGCGGCAATTAGGGCACAAGCGGTATCAGCCAATCTGGGAAATGATGCACAAGTTGCGCTCGGTGATGGGCAAGCGCGATGACAAATATACACTTAAAGGCAACATTGAACTGGACGAAGGTTTCTTTTCCACTGAAACGCCGGACGCTCAGAAACAAGAGAAGCTGAAGGCCGGAGCAGGCAGCCAGAAGAATATCTTTCGTTTGATCCAACCTTTCAACCGATTGTAGCCCTCAACCCCAAGGATAGTGATACCTCCATACTGACAAGTCTTAGCCAGCCCGAAGAGGACAGTCCATAACACACCCTTTGCGGCAGCACTGATTGGGAGTAGCATTTGGGCAAAAGAAAAAATGTAGAAAGGTATGCAGCACAGAAGCACTATGACACCTGTCCTGAATGATAGAGATTGCAGCCACATCTTGACCTTATCCCAAGTTCCCTTTATTGCTTGCCCTACCTTACTCACAGTTTTTAAACTCTAATATACCATCAACCTCATGCTCAACGAAAGGCCCCTCTTTGCACTCCAGAAGTAAAGAAGGTTCGATGCACTCCAAGCCATGCCACACGTTCTATGGTATATTCACACCGTAAGTTCCACTGTCCTGACTGATAACACATGACTCCAGAACCTCGCCGTCATCGTTATAGGTTGTCACCCTGACCTTACCCTTCAGAATCACAAAGGTCTCTGCCTTGGTGGGATGATGGTGTACTGGTATCTTAGTGCCAGGTTCCAGTGCGTTGAGGAAACGATGGCACTTGTCCTGAAGGCTCTGATGAAAGATGTAGTTCATCCTCAGCCTTGGGGACTTCTTTGCTTCATCCGCTACTTGTGTAAGTAATGTATCGTCTATTATCGTCATGCCTTTTCTCCTATTTCAAGTTGTTCTTCCAAAAACTCTGCTGCATCGGAAACACACAGAGGACACTCGCGCAACACTACCTTTGTACCGACACCTTTAAGTAGCTTGCATTGTGTGGCTCCGTTTCTTTCCTGGAACTTGGTCATTATCTGCCGCATCTGTTTCATGGACTTTACCTTATCCTTATTAACCAATCCCAAAACGAGACCTACTCCAACGAGTGCGCCACAGGTTCCTTCCATGTTGCCCATACCACCACCAAAAGCCCCGGCAATGCTCATGGCTTCATCTTCACTTATCCCTGCAATATCGGCATAAGTATGGAGGATGGCTTGGGCGCAGTTGTGACTATTGCACCGTTTCTTTTCTGCTGCTATGTGTTTTCTTGTTTCCATGCAATTTAATATGTTGTGTTGATATACCTCTCTTCAAGATAATCCATCCACGATACACTCCTATCGCTCTTGTAATGTTTTTTTAATACATCGAAAAATGCTTCATAGGTGATAGCGTGAAATGTCTCTCTGCCCTTATCCGTCAGTAGTTCTTCGTATGCTTCAATAGAGCCTGTATGACCATCATAAGAATGAAAGTGAGTGTTTTCTGAAGGATATAGCGTAAGGGAATCAAAATAGTCGGTCATTCCTTTCTGTATCATTGCCAGTCCAAGAATGTGATTTCTCCAAAGCTGAATGAAATCAGGATTGTTGAACTGTAAAGGGTCGTTGTTGACGAAACATCTACTGGCGCGAGTTGTTACCGAATAGGCAGATGTAGGTTCCTGCATCATTGCAAACTCTTTATTGCCCACACTATACCCCTCTTCCGTGTATTTTACTTCGATGCCAATAACTCCAGTTCTTGTTTCAGACGTTTCATACTCCACATAAACGTCAAAAGCAGTCCTGTCTTGAATCGTATTGGGGGCATATTCTATTTTCCAGTTGCGAATGGTCTTAATGTCTCTATGAGGGAGTATTTCAGAGAAGCTATTAGCAGCAGCAACAAGGTCGGTCATCATTGGAACAAATATATTCCAAGGAATATGCTCACTTCGCAACATATTTGCCATCAATCCAAGATCTGTAGGAATCTTACCTCTATCTGCACACAAAGCTTTTCCAATCTCTTCACGGTATTCAGGAACGAAGTTCATTAATCGTGCGGCATCAGCAAGTGTAAGGGTCGCAATGTCAGTCTCTGTTATGCGTCGATGTTCAAACTCTTCTGTTGTTTCATTTGTGCCTTGACGTGTAGAGTGGTTGCGCCCCATCTCCAATTTCAGGATATTCTCTCTGAACCACGCCTGATGATGGCGACAAGCCTTCCTGTAATCGCTATCTCCTCCATAATGCGCTCTTGCTGGCTGTATTTCCATGGAGGATGTTAGATACTCAATCTTTATATTGTGGCACGCCTCTCCCAGATTATTTATAATCCTGTCAAAACTCAGTTTGTCGTATTCGGAAGAGTTTGCAAGAATGAACATGATTTTTGGGCGTTCTGAAAAATTGTATCTGATAGGCGTACCTTCAAACAATTGTAACTGCGTTTTCTGTTTGATGATGCTCATAACATCTTGGAGAAGGGCTTGTCTGACATATACGTTGTTTATAATTCGTTGTGACATTCTCACATGTTCTTCAATGCCTGACTTACCATCAACAGCTCCAAGTCCGCATTTCACCTCTGCAAGATAAATGTCATGTTTTCCAACTTTATCAGGTTCGTTGCTGACAATGAGCAAATCTACTTTCGTTTTCTCCACTCGACATTCTACAGGAATCTTGGCCTGTTCCGGTGCCCATTCCATATCAATAGCAAGATACTTCCCCGAAAAGGAGTTGTGTTCAGACTCGTACTGTTGCTGAACGATAAACTCCTCATGCGACTTGTATTTCTTGCAAAGAGCCTTGGCATCTTCAAAATATCGTCTGACCTTGTCTGCGTCCTGCAAATCAGCAGGTTCTCTGAGTTGCACACTTAATGTCAATCCGTCTTTCCTGTTTGTGTAATAGCGAGGGTTGAGCATAGTGATATTGTCAGAAGTGTTCTTCCTGTGGGATATTTTTAGAATCAGGTTCTTCTGACAATATATCATTACTTCATCCTTCACTCTGATTTCAAAGGCCAACTCTTTGTCGGTCTTAACATAATGGAGGAAGTCATAATATACGCCACCCTCCAGGTACTTTGCCAAATGGTCAGATGATAGAATTCTTGCCATACTTACACTATTTTATCGGGTCTGAACAATATTCTCTTCTGCCATATTCCTTACAGAATTTGCCTATCCATACATTATCAAACTGCTCAATGGCAGCTTCAACCATTTCTGGGTCATCGGTCAAGATTCCTGCCTCGAAGTTCCTTTTTCGTGGCGATTTCATACCCATCCCTGCTCCAGTCAAGTTAGCCGAACCGACGTAGGCAATGGTGGAGTCGATGATGATGAGCATGAAATGGACTCAGGGACATAGCACACGCTCCATACCGTCATAGAGGATTGGATGCTTCTCGTGATCCTCTCTCCATGCAGTTCCTTGTTCCTTTGCATGAATCAGCCTGACCTCCACACCCTTTTTGAGCAAAGAAGCAATCAGGGCTAAGAATGGCTTATTATCGACATACAGGTCTTTGATGTCTGCCGTTCCAATCCACACCGTCTGTTTGGCTTTGCTTACCAGAGACAGGACTTCCTTGTAGTGGCTCTCGTCTGCTATGTACTTGATGAAGCTCATATCGCTGTTAATGCTTTTCTCCCAGAATCAGTCATCTGCCCCTTCGCTTCGAGATGCCTGCACCGTTCTTTGTTGAGTTCCGTCCAATGGCTACCTTTCCTTCTTGGTGAAAGTCTTTGTGCCAATCGACCATCAGGCAGTTTCTTCAACGTAGAATCAATCCATCCGAAACATAAGGCCTCCTCTACTATTTCAATGTAGGGCAGTGTATCTGCCTTGGGAGTCTTTGACCTGTTGCAAGCCACCCAACAGAATTTCTCTGAAAGATGGTTTTGCTCAAACCATTCCCTCAGCTGCTTTCGTTCCGTGAATGTCAACAGGTTTGTTACTTCCATGTGGTGCGCTTACTTTAGCCGCTTACCATCGGAGAAAGCATTACCAACTGTCTTTCCCAACTGAATGTAAGTATTGTGTACCGGGTCGAATGTGATAAGCTCCATCTTCTCTACATCGGGCTTGCCATCTTCTGCCAGGTACTTTTCGTCGCAGAGGATATTCACGATTTCTGCGACGAGATAATAGCCTGTCTCGCTCTCGTCTATCTTCTGTTTAACACGGCATTCAAGTGTCATCGGGAATTCCTTGAAAACAGGAGCATTGACATTGGGAGCATTCTCTACAGTCCAACCTGCTTTCGTCATCTTGTCAGGTGTGTTCCTGCCGCTAACGATGCCTACATAGTCAGAGGCTATCATGGTATCAGCAGTAGCGAAAGTAACCGTAAATTCAGGGTTTTCTGCAAGGTTGTCTGTTGTAGCATGAGAACCAAGCGAGATAATGATTTCGTGCATATCCCACTGGCCACCCCAAGCAGCGTTCATTGCATTGGGCTTACCGTTCTTATCATAAGTGCCGATAATCAGCACTGGTTGTGGAAGAATCCACGCTGTTGACTTAAAACTTTTCATATTGTTTTTGATATTATAATATAGACGATTAATGCAAGTTGAATAATGATGATGACTGGTACGCCATACTTGAACTTCTTATGCTGAGTCTTGTGATGCCAAACCTTCATTCCAAGCCAAGCTCCGATACTTCCACCAAGTACAGCCAAACCTAACAATGCCGTCTCTCTTATGCGCCACTTGGACTTCTTCGCTTTCCACTTATCGATACCGTACACGAAGAAAGTGACCACGTTGATGACGGCGAGGTAGATGAGGGCGATATGTAGGAGTTTCAGAGGTTCCATCTGTTCGATAAGTTGGAATTTATTTGTATAGTCGATTTATCTCTTCTTGCAAATTGGAAAGGAACATTCCTGCGTGAGCACCATCCATCTGTGTATGGTGGAACTGGAAAGATATAGGAAGTTCGTACCGGAACCATCTCTTTCTGTATCGTCCCCATATCATAAACGGGTTATTGAAAATCCCGCTATTCATGCCAACGGCCCCGTCTATCTTAGTATCTATAATGGCCGATGTGCCAATAACCATACACTCATCCGACAAATCCCTGTCAGTGCGACTTTCAGCAACCTTCAGTGTGTATTCCATATACTGCTGACTGAACACTTCTATGTCTTCGTTGAAGAGGATGTCACAAGAAGAAACCTCGCCCTCTTTGTTCTTGACGATGGTGTTGACTGCAAGACAGTCGTACTGCATTAGCTTGTCGCCGACAGGCAGTAGATAGAACTCTTTGACGGAAGAAGCGGCTTTGCCGATACACCAGTCCAGCAGCATGTTGAACTTGTATCCCTTCTTCCGGCTTATTCTTACCAATCGCGTAACATCAATCGTCTTGAAGAACGTGACCATCGGATTTGGAGCCTTCATCCATAACTCGAAGGCTTGGGCGCGACTGGTGTCTTTTGGATTTACTTCACGCATAAATTCCGATTTATCTGTGATTACATTTTGGCCATGTGATAGCCCATTCTGTTCAATTGCATAGCGGCTCCGAACAAGTAGAGTTGATGCAGGCAGGAAACGTAGGCATTGAAAGCCTCTTTTGTTCCTGGTTCTATGTTCTGATGACGGAGGGAATTATAGACACGAGAGGCACATTCACCAACCAGTTTCTCCAACACGGTATAGTCAACGCCTCTAAGCAACAATACATCTTCACGGATATATTCATCCATTGCATCGTAGCCCCTCTTGTCTCTCATGTAGGCGTAGAGATCTTCAATCTTTGAGTAGATTTGACCTTCGGTCGAGTTCCGTCGCGACTCGGCAGAGTCGGAGCAAGCTCCACTCTGCTCTCGCTGCTCCGTCACTTCCCATTCAGCATCCCAAAACTTAGCAACGGCCATGCCAATATACATCATCCAACCGAGGGAAGCGGATGGGAAGTCGTTGAACTCCTTGATGCCATCGGGGATGTAGGCTTTTGCTGTCTGCTCCCATTTCTCTTCGACATCGGGACATTCTGGCAAACGAGCATCAATCTCTTTCATTGACTGAAGGAACTGGTGCAAGTCCTGGTGTAGTTCTTGTTCAAACAAGCGCCCCGTTGGGCCGAGCGGCTCTTCAAATTGCTGGACAACAATCTCGTAGAAAGGCTCAACAGATATGTATCACTCTCAAGAAGAAACTCGCTCTTCTTCGGATCCCACAAAGGAGCCGTGCGGGCTGTCATGTTTTACTCGCTGTCATGCTCCTGCAGACTCCGGGGCATCAATTTCTTCGAATACATCTCGGATGTCATCAACAGGACAGCACTCATGCAGCCTAATACGGACATCAGGGAATACAGGGCTCTACTGCCTGACCAATGGAAGACCTTATAGGCCGGAAGGCGTCAAAGCGGATACGCTTACCCCATTATCGATTATCTGGGGGAGTGGGGTTTGGGGCGGCTTTCTTGTAAAATGTTGATTTTTCAGTATATGTAAGTGGAGCTGGAGGGAATTGAACCCTCGTCCAAACAGGGGAATCATGAGCTTTCTACACGCTTATCTCAGCTTGTGTTTTCGTGCTGCGGCAAGACCTGAGCTACCGACCTCAGCCTTATCCTCTGTGAGCTTCATCTTCGGCGCGAGGCCGCCTCGGACTATCCCCCTTTTTGCTGCACCACTTTGCCAGAGCGCCAGGGGGCGGATAGGTCTCTGAGTGATGTCCCGTCGCCGCACCTTGTGCAGCGATGATGCTAATCTACTGTGCTTCGATTAAGCAGCGAGAGCGTACTGTGTTTCGCCAGATAATTCTTTGCAGACCATGTATTAAAGAGAGCGGCCAGCGACTCTCTGCGTGCTTACACACCATCCCGTCCTGCTGTCAAATCCATGTCAGCCCCGAGAAAAGCGTTGCAAAGTTATGTCAAAAAACTGATATGCCAAAAATTTTTTACGCTTTCTTCACAATAAACATACATTTTTTGTGTTTTATTATTGTAATGGTTCATCAAGCAACATTAGAGATGGTAATTACGGACGGCATGAGCGTAGGCGAGCGTGTCGTCAAGCGTGTGTTCGACATCGTGGGTGCTGTGTTTGGCCTTGTGCTGCTCAGTCCCGTGTTTGTCGTTATCTTCGTTGTATTGAAGTATCAGGGTTTCGGCTCTGTGATATTCAGGCAGGAACGCATCGGCTATCATGGCCGTCCGTTCTATATTCTTAAGTTCCGCACGATGGTTCTTGACTCAGAAGAGGACGGTGTGCCTATGCTGGCGCAGAAGAGCGATGAGCGTCTGACACCCGTGGGTCGTTTCCTGCGTGAGCACCATCTGGACGAGCTTCCGCAGCTGTGGAACGTGTTGCGTGGGGACATGAGTTTCGTTGGTCCGCGTCCGGAACGTAAGTACTTTATCGATAAGATAATGCAATGTAACCCCGACTATGAGTATATCTATCTGATGCGTCCTGGCACGACGTCGTTAGCCACAATATATAATGGCTATACTGACACGATGGAGAAGATGCTTATCCGTCTGCAGATGGACTTGGACTATCTGCAGAAGCGCTCGTTGCTGCTGGACCTGAAGATTATGCTGACGACGGCAGAGTACATCATCTTTGGCAAGAAGTTCTAGCCCCCCAGCCCCCTGAAGGGGGGATAGGCCCCCCAGCCCCCTGAAGGGGATAAGGCCCCCCAGCCCCCTGAAGGGGGAGTTCCTGGGTATAAGCCGGCCCCCCGGCCCCCTGAAGGGGGAGTTCCTGAGAAGTGGGAAGTGAGAGGTGAGAAGTGGGAAGTGTAAGGTATAATAAAAGGTATAAGATAATATAAGGTATAAGATAATATAAGGTATAAGATGAATATAAGACATATCATTCGGATTTCGAGCTTAGTATGCTGTCTCTTCCTGGGCTCGTCGTCGTTGCGTGCTCAGGTGATGACCGATGAGCAGCTCGTTCGCTACGTCCTTCAGGAGAAGGAGAAGGGCACCGAACAGTCTGTCATCATGCGCAACCTCTTGCAGCATGGTGTGACTCAGGAGCAGTTGCGCCGTGTGCGCAAGAAGGTGGAGGCCGAGCAGAAACAGCTTGGTGCCGTCGATCTCACTGGTCGCAGCTCGGGGCAGCGTACCACTCGTACTCGTACGCGCACTCAGGCCGAGATAGGGCGCGACCAGCGTCAGCGTGCTGAAAGTCACATGGTGCGTTCTAACCGCGAGGAGGAGGAAGAGCGCTACAAGTCGCGCGACCAGCGCCTGACGGAGCTTGAGGAGGAGAGCGACTTCTTCGACCTCGACTCTCTTGACTATTATGCCTCTCTCATTCCCAAGGAACAGCAGGTGTGGGGGCGCAATATCTTCAACCAGAAAGAACTGTCGTTTGAGCCCAACATGAATATGGCCACTCCCACGAACTACCGCATCGGTGCCGGCGACGTGGTGATTATCGACGTGTGGGGTTCTTCTCAGGAGACTTTTGAGGAGACCGTGTCGCCCGACGGCACCGTCACGCTCTCTGGTATAGGCCCCGTGAAGCTCGGCGGCATGTCAGTCGGCGAAGCCACGTCCCACCTGCGTAAGCGCCTCGGCGAATACTATAGCGACTGTCAGGTGTCGCTCAGCATAGGCCAGACGCGCAGTATCATCGTGCAGGTGTTGGGCGAGGTGTCACATCCCGGCACCTACACCCTCAGCAGTCTGGCCTCAGCCTTCAATGCCCTTTACGCTGCAGGCGGCATCAGCGAGGTCGGTACTCTGCGTGACATCAAGGTGTATCGCGGCGGTCGTCTCCTTGCGACTATTGATGTCTATGAGTATCTGTTGCACGGTGACATAGCCGGCAATGTGCGTCTTCAGGACAACGATGTCATCATCGTCGGTCCATACGATTGTCTGGTGGAGGTACGTGGCAAGGTGAAGCGTCCTATGTTCTACGAGATGAAGCCCACGGAGAGTGTGTCGCGCCTGCTGCAGCTTGCCGGCGGCTTCACGGGCGATGCCTACACCGAGCAGGTTCGCCTCTCGCGCAAGTCGGGCCGTGAGTACTCGTTCCACACCATCAAGGAGATGGACATGAACGGCTTCCATGTTGCCGACGGCGACTCGCTCTATGTCGATAGCGTCATCCCCCGCTATCGCAACATGGTTGAGGTGAAGGGCGCTGTGATGCATCCGGGTCAGTTTCAAATGGACGGTGCCATCCAGAGCGTCCGCGACCTCATCCGTGCCGCCGACGGTCTCCGCGAGGATGCCTATCGCGAGCGTGCCGTCATGCATCGCCAGAAGGCCGACCTCTCTCTCGAGATGTTGTCTGTTGATGTCGATGGCATCCTTGACGGCCGTATCGCCGACATCCCCCTGAAGAGGGGCGATGTTCTCTTCGTGCCGAGCACGCTTGAGATGCGTGGCGAACAGACCTTGCGCATCAATGGCGAAGTCAATTTCCCCGGCTCGTATCAATATGCCGACAACACCACCGTCCGCGACCTCATCCTCATGGCCGGTGGTCTCACGCGTGATGCCGCCATGGCCAAGGTGGATGTGTTCCGCCGAGTCTATGACCCCAATGCCGATGAGGCTTCCACGGAACTTGCCAAGCACTTCTCGTTCGACTTGCGCCGCGGTGTCATAGAGTCCGATACCTCTTTCACGCTGATGCCGTTCGACGAGGTGCAGGTTCGCAAGAGCCCCACGCACAACGTCCAGCAGAACGTACGCATCAGCGGTTCCGTGAACTTCGAGGGCGAATACGCCATGACGAGCAAGGAGTTCCGCCTTTCCGACCTCATCAAGATGGCCGGCGGCCTCTCCGAGCTTGCCTATTCGAAGGGCGCACGCCTCATCCGTGAGATGACCCCCGAGGAACGTGAGCAGCGTGAGTCTGCCATGAAGAGCCAGCAGATAGCCCTCTTCGAGCAGAGTCTGGAGCTCGACAAGAGCTACAACCTGGCCCGTGCCGACACCATCCTGGACATGAAGATGAACCTTGGCAACTTCTACAACGTTGCCATCAACCTCGATGAGGCCCTTGCCAATCCCGGTAGCCTGCATGACGTCATCCTTCGCGCCAACGACCACATTATCGTGCCCCAGTACTCCAACACCATCAAGGTGTCTGGGGAGGTGATGTACCCCATCTCCATGAACTACAAGAAGGGCGAGCCCCTGTCCTACTACATAAAGCGTGCCGGCGGCTACAGCAACAAAGCTGGCAAGAAGCTCACCTACGCCATCTACATGAACGGAGCCGTGGAACAGCTCGGTCGTCGTGCCAGCGGCAAGCGTATCGAGCCCGGCTGCGAGATTGTGGTGCCTACGAAGCCTCGTCGCGAGGGTCTCTCCACTGCCGAGATTATGATTCTCGGCACGAGCACCATCAGTATCTCATCAATGATTATCTCGCTCATCAACAACCTCAAGAAGTAGTGCCATGGCATCAGAAACAAGCAAAGATTACATAGACCTTCGCGATGTGTGGCATCGCATCGTCGGCCACAAGAAGCTGTTCCTGAAAGTGTGGGTCGTGACTTTCGTGCTGGCATGTGCATGGATTCTGCCTGTGCCCCGCACTTACGTCAGCGAATGTATGCTTGCTCCGGAGACCGAGAATCCTGCTTCGGGTGGTGCGTTGAGCTCGTTGGCCTCGTCGTTCGGCATCAACATGGGCGCCATGAACAGCAGCGATGCCTTCTATCCCATGCTCTATCCCGATATCATGGGAACGAACGACTTCATCGTGGGCCTGTTAGACATCCCTGTCACCACAGCCGATGGCGAGCTGCATACGGATTACTTCACCTACATGACGCAGCATCAGCAGAAGACCTTCTACAAGTTGCCTCTGCTCTGGCTGAGTAAACAGATTAAGAGTCTCTTCCCCAAGCCGGAGAAAAAGGGTGGCGGCAGTGGCGACGGGCGCATCAACCCGCATTACCTCAGTGAGGAGCAGGATCAGCTCATTAAGGGCCTGCAGGAGGTCATCCGATGTTCTGTTGACAAGAAGACGGAGGTCATCACCATCACCGTTGTTGACCAGGATCCTCTCATCGCCGCCACGATGGCCGACTCTGTCCGTGTCCGTCTGCAGAACTTCATCACCAACTACCGCACGAGCAAGGCTCGCATCGACATGGAACATTACGAGCGTCTTGTGGCAGAGGCCAAGTCCGCCTATGACGCATCTGTTGCCGAGTACGGTGCTTTTGCCGACACGCATCGCAATGCGTCATTGACATCTGTGATAGCCCGTCAGGAAGAGCTCAACAACGAGATGCAGGTGCGCTTTGCCACCTACAATGCCATGAACACGCAGCTGGAGGCTGCCAAAGCCAAGGTTCAGGAGCGCACCCCGGCTTTCACTGTGCTGCAGGCGGCCTCTGTGCCTGTGAGACCTGCCAAGCCCAAGCGCATGATTTTCGTGGCTGCCATGCTCTTCCTTGCCACATTGGGTGTTGTAGCCCATCTGTTCTGGCAGGATGTCAAGGAACAGTTGTTGCGTGGTGCTGCCGGCAGTGTGTAGGAAATAACTGTTGTTTGTAGGAGGACATGACCGTTTCAGACAACATATTCCGCATTCGCCTACCTCGCCTTGAGCGCTTCGCCCGTCTGCCTCTGCCCGATGTCGGGCGATGGCTGCGAGTGCCTATGCGTGATGTTGTGCTGTGGCTCCATTTCTCTGGAGTGCTGTTGGTCTTCTACACTACGCTGACACCATGGTTCCTGTGGCCTCTGCACCTGAAGTCTCAGTTTCTGGCCGTCTTCCCCATCGCGGGCGCCATGTTGCTCTCGCGCACGTTGAGTTCACCGCTCTTCACACGCCGTGACTATCATTGGGTGATGCTCACCTACTGTTTGTGTGCCTTCACGATAGCCCTGCTTAACGGCCGCAATATCAATGGCTTCATTGGCGAGGCGCTCATGGCCTTTGTGTTTCTCTCTGTCTTCATGCTGCGCCTTGAGGATCTCATGCGTCTTGGCGATGTGCTGGCGCAGAGTCTGGCATTGCTGCTGGTGCCTTCCATCATCTGCTATTTCCTGTATCTGGCCGATTTCCCCATGCCCCACTATCCGATCTCGATGCCCGATTCGAACTATTCGTTTGAGAACTATCGTTTTTTCCTCCTCGACGACCGCTTTGCCATGCAACTGGTTCCGCGCTTTCATGCCGTGTTTCTCGAGCCTGCGCATCTGGCCATTGCCTGTGTTACGCTGTTGCTGTCGCAGGTGGGGCAGTGGCGTCGCTGGTACAATATTGTCCTCATCGTGGCGCTCATCATGTCATTCTCGCTCGCGGGCTACATACTCATGGTGTATGTCTTGCTGGCAGCCTCGTGGATGAAGGGCCGTGCCATTGTTGCCAAGGTCGTCGCGCTGGTCGTCGCGCTTGCGTTGGGTGCCACGTTCGTGGCGTTTTACAACGATGGCGACAATCTGGTCAACGAGCTCATCCTTCAGCGTATGGAAGTCAACGACGAGGGCGAGATGGAGGGTGACAACCGCGTGTCAGACGACTTCAACAAGCAGTTTGAGACCTTCATGCAGAGCGACCATGTCCTGACGGGTATGGGCTATGAGACGTTCCAGCGTACGGCTCAGGGCGGCAATTCCGGTTTCCGTGTGTTCCTCTACTGCAACGGCTTTATATCCCTGTTCCTGTTGCTGGTGTTCTTCGCCGCCCTTCTCTTCACGAGTCACAACACACGTGGCAAGGTGGCGATGCTACTGTTTCATGCCATCTCATTCATTCCTCATGCCATTCCGCTGCGTCTGTATCTCTTCCTGCCACTCTATATTGTCGCATTTCGCGAGGTGATGCCCCAGAAGGACAAGACAGAGCCCGCGTCACTCCCCATCGCCCATGGAACCGACTAAGCGCATCGTCATCAATGCCCTGTCGCAATATGTCCGCACGGCAGTGTGCATGTTGCTGGCACTCTACTCCACACGCCTTGTCCTGGCGTTGCTGGGGCAGCAGGACTTTGGCATCTATGCCTTGGTGGGTAACGTAGTTGCCCTCGTGGCTTTTGTGACTTCGTCGCTCTCCGTCAGCACTCAGCGCTTCCTCTCCTACTCTTGGGGCCGTGGCGGCATGTCAGAGGTGCGTTCCATCTTTGCCAATGCCATGTTTCTGCATATTGCTATCAGCGTGGTGCTTGTCGTGTCGTTGCTTGCTGTGGAGCACCCTGTCGTTCATTCATGGCTGCGCATCGCCGAGGAACGTCGCGCCGCCGCCGATTTCGTCTATTACATGATGCTTGTCATCCTCGGCATGACCTTTCTGACGGCACCTGTGAAGGGACTCTTCATAGCTCGCGAGAACATCGTCTTCGCTTCGGCCATCGACATCCTTGATGCCGTGGTAAAGCTGCTCGGGGTCATAGCCCTCACGTGTGTGACGGCCGATACGCTCATGGCCTATGCCCTCCTCATGGCAGGCATTTCTGTGCTCTCCTTTGCTGCATACGCCACTTATGGGCTGTTGCGTTACGACGAATGCCACGTTCCGCGCTTGTCGGAACTCTCCCGCGCCACGTTGCGCCGCATGATGGGTTTTGCCACCTGGAACATATATGCCGTGGGCAGCACTGTGGTGCGTTCTCAGGGTCTTGCCGTCATCTTCAACCGTTTCTTCGGTCTGGTGGTGAATGCCGCTTATGGCATAGCCCTGCAGGTGTCGGCCGCCTTGAGCTCTGTTGCCGCTTCTGTCATCAATGCCGTGAACCCCCAGCTTATGAAGGCCGAGGGTCGTGGCGACCGTCAATCCATGCTTCACTATGCCACGTTGGAGAGCAAGTACTCGTTCCTGGCGCTGGCCACACTGTTGGTGCCCGTGCTCGTGGAACTGCCGTCGGTGCTGCATGCCTGGCTCGGCGACTACCCTTTGTATGCACCTGAGATGTGTTCCTATATCATCGTCATCGTGCTCTTGGACCAGCTCACCATCGGGCTCACTTCTGCCAATCAGGCTGTAGGCCAGATTCGCAACTACTCGCTGCTTGTCAGCACCGTGCGGCTGTCCGTGCTGCCATTGGCGTGGCTGTGCATGCATTGTGGCATGTCGGCCGGTGCGGGTATGCTTGTCTATCTGTTGGTGGAAATCGTGTGTGGCATCATACGCGTCCCTTTTCTCGTGCATACTGCCGGCTTGGACGCTGCCGACTATCTGAGGCGTGTCGTGGCGTGTAGCGCACTGCCAGTCTGTGGCTGTCTGGGCGTTTCTCTGCTGGTGGCTCACACGTGCGGCGGTCAGTATCGTTTCCTGCTCACAGAGGTCGTAGGTGTCTCCGCTTCTGTGGCTCTGATTTATATGTTCTCACTCACGCCGGCAGAACGTCAATGGGTGCTTGGCCGGCTGCTTACGTTACGCAAAAGCCTATGCTCAATATCTTTGCATCGCTCTACATGAGCTTCCGTGTCTTCGGCCTGCGACGTGGGTGGCGTCTGCCGATCTATGTCTATGGCCCCCTGCGGTTGTGTCACATTGGCAAGATACGTCTGTGCTGCCCGTTGCGTCGCCGCCTGCTGGTGTTAGGTTCCAACTACGGCTTTGTGGTGGCCCCGTTCACTCTCTTCGACAATCAGGGCGTCATAGAGTTGCACGGGCCTCTGTATCTTAACTATGGCACTATGCTCTCCAATCGCGGCACCATCGTGGCCGGGGGAAATAACATCATCGGCAACAGGACGGAGATACGTGTCACGCAGCGTCTGGAGCTTGGCTTCAACACGATTCTGGGCTTCGACTGCCACGTGATGGACACCGACATGCATTATGTCGTGGATGTGACGTCGAAGTGCGTGGCGCGCAACAGTGCCCCCATACGTCTTGGCCGCTACAACTGGATTGGCAGCAACTGCTATGTGAAGAAAGGCACGGTGACGCCCGACTATCTCACTGTGGCCTCGCCCAACACTCTTTTGCTGAAAGACTACAGCCAGCTGCCGCCCTACAGCGTGCTGGCCGGAACACCAGCCCGTGCTGTGCGCACAGGTGTCCAGCGCATTTGCAACTACACCATAGAGCAGCGGCTACGTACTTTCTTCGCCGAACATCCTCATGCCGATTCCTTTCAGCTCGATGACGGTGAGGACTTGCAGGATGCCTTCACGCTAAATCTGTAACGCGATGATAGAGCTACCAGACACCAACTCATGTTTCGGCTGTACGGCCTGTGCCAGCGTCTGTCGTGCTGGTGCCATCACCATGTGTCGTGATGCCGAGGGGTTTGAATACCCGTCTGTCGATGCCAGCCGTTGCGTAGGGTGTGGCCGCTGCGATGATATATGTCCTTCTGCCCATGCCCCGTCGATGAAGCATCCCGCTGACGCACAGCGTGTCTATGCTGCCCGCTGCCGTGATGGCCGTGAGCTCCGCCTCTCTGCCAGCGGCGGTGTCTTTGGTGTGCTGGCACGCCATGTGCTGGCACGTGACGGCGTAGTATATGGCGTGGCATATTCGTCGGCGATGGAGGCGCGTCATGTCGCTGCCGAGGATGCTTCGTCACTGTCGTCGCTCCATGATTCCAAGTATGTTCAGAGCCATCTGGGCTCTACGTTCCGCGATGTGCAGCGCCAGTTGCAGGATGGACGCGAGGTGCTCTTTTCTGGCACGCCGTGTCAGGTGGCAGGCTTGCGTCGTTTCCTCAGGCAGAGCTACACGAACCTGTTGACGTGCGACATCCTCTGCCACAGCGTTGCCTCGCCGCGCATTTTCTCAGACTATGTGCGTTTTGTGGAGCGCCACACACGAGGGCGTATGGTGAACCTCAGCCTTCGCGACAAGAGCCGGGGGTGGGGCAGTGGTGCCACACGTATCGACTATGCCGACGGCACGTCGCTCTACGATTCCTATTGGGCCTCAATCTGGGCTGTGGCCTATCCTCTGCATCTCATCACGCGTCCGAGCTGCCATGCCTGCCCTTTCTGTAGCGGCCAGCGTGTCGGCGACATCTCGATAGGTGATTTCTGGGGGGTAGAGCGTGCCCTGCCGCAGAGCTACTGTGCCGACGGCGTCTCGCTGGTGCTCGTCAACACAGAGCATGGGTGTCAGCTGTGGGGCGATGTGCAGGCCGACATGTTTGTTGATGACTCCACGCTCGACGATGCCATGCAACCCGTGCTGATGCGACATTCCTCGCCCGATGTCCGTCGTGATGAATTCTGGCAT
Source organism: uncultured Prevotellaceae bacterium (assembly GCA_947167455.1). GTDB lineage: Bacteria > Bacteroidota > Bacteroidia > Bacteroidales > Bacteroidaceae > Physcousia. The sequence goes on from CAMVIB010000007.1 coordinate 69,647, forward strand.
GACTATCAGCGTGGCGGCTTCGATGCCGTGGTGCGCAAGTATTGGCACTATTCGCCATTGCTGGCTCTGCGGCAGCGCCTGAAGCTTTTGCTGCGCATAGGTCTCCGTGAGACAGGAAAGGAGGTGGAACGGCAGCCATGAGAGTCGGAATCCTCACTTTCCACGCCGCCTACAACTATGGTGCGGTGTTGCAGTGTTATGCCCTGCAGACCTACATAGAGAGTCTGGGGCACGATGTCAATGTCATCGACTATCGGCTGAAGCCGCTGCTGCGAGTCTATAAGACCTTTGACATCAGACGCTTTCTGTCTTCAAATCCCCTACGTTGCTGGCGCAAGTGCCTTCGTGAGACGCGGCTGTTGCCATGGCGATGGCGTCGGCGCGATGCCTTTGAGGCTTTCATTGGCAGTCGTCTGCACCTGGCGTCGGTGGACAGTATAGCCGAGACTCCCTACGATGTCATCATAGTAGGCAGTGACCAGGTGTGGAACACTGCGCTGACCGACGGCTACGACCCCTACTACTGGGCCTCTTTCGAGCATCCTGACGGCACGTCGGTCGTTGCCTATGCGGCGAGTATGGAGGGCGACCCTTCGGCCGATAAGCGTGCACAGTTGAGCCGGCGTCTGCGTGGGTTCTCGCGAATCAGTGTGCGGGAGGCATCCCTGGCGGCCTTGCTTGGCGAGAACCATGTCGCAGCCGTTGATGTCGTCGATCCTACGTTGCTGCTTCCCGCCAGCCATTGGTCAGCACTCGCCGGCGAACGTCTCGTGACGGATGATTATCTGTTCCTCTACGAGGTGAACCCTCATCCCCAGGCCGAGGAAATAGCGCGGCAGATAGCGCGCCAATTGCGACTGCGGGTAGTGACGCTGGCAGCGCTGCTCGAAGCCAATACTACACCGTTGACATTTACAGCGTCGCCACAGACCTTCCTGTCACTGGCGCGTCATGCCGCCTTCGTGGTGGCCTCGTCGTTCCATGGCACAGTCTTTGCCCTCCAGTTCCGGCGTCCCTTTGTCAGTGTGAGGTCTGCCAGCGGCCTCGACAGCCGTGTTGCCAACCTGTTGGCGCAGGTGGGGCTTCAGGACCGTTTCGTGGCGGATGCAGATAGCGAGCGCATAGCCAAGTGGGCCGCGCCCCTCCCCGCCGTCTCGCTGGACACCGGTGCTCGTCGGCGTTCGGTGGCTTTCCTACATGAAGTGTTGACCGACAACAATAATGAGCATGAGAGTAGCCTACATACTTAGTTCCACACATCCCAACAGCGGATCCACAAAGGCTTTCCTGGCCATGATGGAGGGACTGCGCCCTAAGGGTGTCGTGCCGACCGTCATCTTGCCCGATGACGGGGGCATCTGCGCGACACTCGTTGAGAGTGGCATCGACGTCCATGTCCTCTCGTTCCGCATGAACACATATCCCAACTTCCGCACCGTGAAGGATTGCCTGCTGTTCCTGCCACGCACGTTGGGACGTTTGTGTCTCAACAGCTTGGCGGCATGGCGCTTGAGACGCATCCTCGTACAGCGGGGTGTTGAGATTGTACACACCAATGTCAGTGTGGTGGGTATAGGACATCGTGCCGCCCATCTGGCCGGCATACCTCATATCTATCATTTCCGCGAGTACGCTGGACTGATTGGCTATCATTTCCTGCCTTCGGCAGCGTGTTTCTATCGTTCTGTACGTGGGCAGCTTGACTATAACATCTGCATCACCAAGGGGGTGCAAGCCTATCATCATCAGTCAGCATCGCCACGCTCGGTGGTGATATATGATGGCGTATGCCGTGGTGATGTCTTGTTGCCTGTCGTGGTGCGAGACCGCTATTTCCTTTTTGCCGGTCGTCTGGAGCGTGTCAAGGGACTTATGGTATTGTTGCGGGCATACGCTGCCGCACGAACCGTTTTGGGCGAACAGCTGCCGCCGTTGCTGGTGGCCGGTGCTTTGGAGGAACCAGAGTATGTCGCGGCTGTGAGGAGATATATCGCCGACAACGACCTTCAGACGTCGGTGCAGCTTCTGGGCGACCGCGATGACATCTACGACCTTATGCGTCGTGCGCAGGCCATCGTGGTGCCGTCGCTCTCCGAGGGCTTTGGCCTTTGTGTGGCGGAAGCTATGCTGAACGGCTGCATAGTGGTAGGCGCCGACAACACGGGCATACGCGAGCAACTGGACAACGGACAGCGGCTCATGGGGCAACCAATAGGTTTTCGCTTCACCAACGAGGGTGAACTCTCCGACCTCCTGTGCGAGCTGTCGCGTTGCGATAGCGATAACCTTGAGCCCATGCGTCAACGTGCCTTCGAGGCGGCACGCAGACTCTACTCTGTCGATGTGAATGTTGACAATGTCTATGCGTTGTATCTGGAGGCCTTGAGCAAAAACACCTGTGTCCAACTAAGCCGTTACTCTACAAAAGTCCTTCAATAATAATCATTAATATGATTATCCGCAATCGTACCACCAAGACGCTGGAAGCGTCTCCTCTGAATAACCGGGGGTGCGCAGTACCCCCGGATAGGGACAAAAAGGGGAACATCGAC